>NZ_JAKFEL010000027.1:0-22125 GCF_036675695.1 Aeromicrobium sp. | reverse complement strand
AAGCGCGAGGCAGCCGCCCGTCGCGCCGAGGAGCTTCGTACGCCACAATTGACCTCATAGTCGAGTCCGACCGAGAGGCCACCCGATGGCGTTGAGCAGGCGCGAGATCGCCAAGGACGTGTTTCAGCAGTCTGTCGAGGCGGCCATCGCAACCGGTGGTCATGTGGCGGCGATCCTGTTCGAGGGAGCCCGCAAGATCACGAACGAGCTCGGCGCGTTCGGCACGGAGATCTTTGAGATCACCGAGTCGAGCCGCAGGGCCGGCGAAGACGCTGACAAGACCAATCCGGACAACGGCTAGCCACGAACCACTGGCATGAGCCAAACGACGCCCCGACGCCGCGTTGCAGTGATCGGATCGGGGGTGTCCGGTCTGACAGCCGCGTACGTCCTCCGCAAGACCCATGACGTCACCGTCTTCGAAAGTGATTCACGCATCGGCGGCCACGCTCATACGCACACTGTGGCCGACTCGGACGCCACACATCGCGTCGACAGCGGCTTCATCGTTCACAACGACCGCACCTATCCCCTGCTGCGGCGGCTGTTCGCCGAGCTTGACGTCGAGGTTCATGCGACAGAGATGAGCATGAGCATCCATTGCGACGGCTGCGGGCTCGAATACGCCGGCGGTCGCGGCGGCAAGGGCGTGTTCGCGCAGAGGCGCCGAGCCGCAGATCCGCGCTATCTCGCGATGCTGCTGAGTGTGAAGAAGTACGGACGCCTCGCCCAGAAGCTCCTCGACAGCGCAGAGTCGCCCAACAACCCGGAGACGTACGGAGACTTCCTGCGGATTCACGGGTTCTCGGAGTTCTTCATCTCGCACTACGCCGTCCCCGTCGTCGCGTGCGTGTGGTCCTCTGGCCACGAGGATGCGCTTTCATACCCGGCGCGCTATCTCTTCGAGTTCCTCAAGCACCACGGCTTCCTGTCGGTCAAGGGCTCGCCGCAGTGGTTCACCGTGGCTGGCGGCTCAGGTACGTACATCGACAAGGTGACTGCAGCCGTCGGCGACGTACGCGCATCGACCGGCATCACGGCGATCACTCGCAAGCCCGACAGCATCGAGCTGATCGACACCGCTGGCAACCTCCACCAGGCCGATGCCGTCGTCATCGCCACCCACGCCGATGACGCCCTGGCGCTGCTCACCGATCTGACCGACGACGAACGCCGCGTTCTCGGCGCGTTCGAGTACTCCCGCAACGAGACGCTGCTGCACCGCGATGCCGCCCAGCTGCCGAACGCGACGGCCGCGCGGTCATCGTGGAACTATCGAATGGACGACTGTGCTCAGCGAAGTGACCGGACGGCGGTGACGTACTGGATGAACAGACTTCAAGGCATCGAGAGCGCCGAACCATTCCTCGTCACGCTCAATGCGTCCGAGCGCATCGACCCGGCCAAGGTCGTCGCGCGGATGGACTACACGCACCCGATCTACACCCCGGAGTCGGTTGACGCTCAAGGCGAGCTCACGAGCCTGTTCACCGACCGCACGGTGTATGCCGGCGCGTATCACGGCTGGGGATTCCACGAGGACGGCTGCCGATCCGGCGTGGAAGCAGCCCTGGCGTTGGGCACGGCATGGTGACGCCCACGCTGCCTGCGCTCCCGGCTCTGGTCGAGGGCACGGTCGGCCACACGCGCCGCACTCCGCTGCGCCACCGCTTCACCAACCGCGTCTACCAGTGGCTCGTCGATGTAGACGAGCTGCCGCGTATGAATCGCATGCTCCGACCGTTCTCGTCGTTCAAGGCCGCAGATCACATCGGCGATCCCAACGACACGATCCGCGCCAACATCGAGCGGTTCTGCAAAGTCGGCGGTGTCGACATCAGCGGCCACCGCGTGCTGATGCTCGCCAACGCTCGCGTGCTGGGCCATACGTTCGACCCGCTCAGCGTGTTCTGGGCGATCGCACTCGACGGCTCATTGCGATGCATCGTCGCCGAGGTGCACAACACGTACGGGGAGCGCCACGCCTATCTCCTCGAGACGGATGACGCTGGCAAGGCGACCGTCAACAAGGAGTTCTACGTGTCGCCGTTCTTCACGGTCGACGGCCGCTATGACCTGCAGTTCACGCTGACTCCCGAGTCGGTGTCGTCGACCGTGATCCTTCGCCAGGGCGGCGAAGCGGTCTTCAGCGCGACGTTCCGCGGCACACCTCGCCCCGCAACTCCAGGCCGCCTCAGCAAGCTCCTCATAAAGATGCCGCTCATCACCCATCGCACCAGCCTTCTGATCCGAATACACGGTGTATGGCTCTGGATCCGCAGATTGCCGGTCGTCAAGCGACCGGCTCACTCTCCGCAGGAAGGCACGCAATGACTGAGTTCGCCACAGCCCGTTGGCCCGGCGTCGCGCACACCCCACGCACACCGGCCAAGGCTCGCATCGCCAAGGCAATCCTCAAGCCCACGATCAACCGCGTGCCCGTGCGGCTGACGATGGCCAACGGAACCCGCTGGGGCGCAGGCGACGACAACGCCCCGGAGATGCGCCTCGTACGCCCTCGCGCGTTCTTCGCCCGGCTCGGCGCCGACACCAAGATCGGCTTCGGCGAGGCGTACATGGCGGGCGACTGGACCACCGGCGACGACACCGACCTCGCCGAGCTGCTGACACCGTTCGCTGCTCGCATGGCGACGATCGTGCCGGTACCCCTGCAGAAGTTCAGGGCTTTCGTCGACAAGAAGCTCCCGCACCACCAGCGCAACTCGGTCAACGGCTCGCGCAAGAACATCGAGGCGCACTACGACCTCTCGAACGAGCTGTTCACGCAGTTCCTCGACCCGTCGATGAGCTACTCGTCCGCATGGTTCGAGGGTGACGAGACACTCGAGCAGGCACAGATGCGCAAGATCGACGCGGTCCTCGACGACGCACACGTCACCAAGGGCACGCGGATGCTCGAGATCGGCAGCGGCTGGGGTGCTCTCGCCGTACGCGCCGCTCAGCGTGGGGCCAAGGTCACCACGATCACGATTTCGACGGAACAAGCTGCACTCGCGAAGAAGCGGTTCGCCGAGGCCGGCGTCGACGTAGACCTCCAGCTCGTCGACTATCGCGAGGTCACCGGCCAGTACGACGCCATCGTCAGTGTCGAGATGATCGAAGCGGTTGGCGAGGAGTTCTGGCCGACGTACTTCTCGACGATCGACAGGCTGCTCGCATCCGGCGGTCACGTCGCAATCCAGGCGATCACGATGGATCACCACCGCTACCTCGCGACCCGCAACTCCTACGGCTGGATCCAGAAATACATCTTCCCGGGCGGACTTCTCCCGTCGCTGACGGCGATTGACCAAGTGCTCTCCGAGCACACCACGCTCGCGGTGACCAACCAGCGTCCGCTCGGCCGCCACTACGCGCGCACGCTGCGGCAGTGGCGCGACAACTTCAACGCCAACTGGTCGACGATCAACGCGCAGGGCTTCGACGAGACCTTCCGACGTATGTGGGAGTTCTATCTCGCCTACTGCGAGGCGGGATTCAGCACGGGCTACATCAACGTGCACCAGATCTCGATGTCGCGACCCGCCCGAGAGGTCTGAGCCATGGCGAGCATCGCCCGCCTGCCCATGCCGATCCAGGAGACCTGGGACTGGCAGTACGAGGGCGCCTGCCGCGAGACCAACCCCGAGACGTTCTTCTCACCCGACTCCGAACGCGGACCTCGCCGGCGTCGACGTGAGGCGGCAGCCAAGGCTCTCTGCGCTGTGTGCCCCGTACGTCAGGCGTGCCTCGAGCATGCTCTGGCTGTACGCGAGCCGTACGGCGTCTGGGGCGGCCTCAACATCAACGAGCGAGAAATGATCATCGCCGACCGCAAAGCCGGCTAGCTCAACTTTGGACGCTTGAGGTCAGCTTCAGCGATCGTCACGAAAGCCGACAAAACCGCTGCAATGATGACGAATCCACTGAAGTACAGATATGCGAAGCCAGCAATCTCGCTCGGATCGTCCGTAGTGCTGAATCCCGCAGCCGCAAGCCAGACCCCGCACAAGGCGAGGGCTGCCAAGGGCACGCGCGCCCAACTCCGGCGGATCATCGCGAGAGCCGCGAGCACAGCGACCGCGATTCCGCACAGTCCGAAGGCGTAGTCGCCAGCTGCAGTCTGGAAAAGAATCACCTCTCCAAGTACACCAATGGCGAAGGCACCCACCTCAAGTGCCACGACGGTTCGAGCGCGCATCCGCTCACGGTAGCCCTGAAAGAACTCACCGAAACCGAGATCGCTCAAGTCGAGCCTGTGACAGCATCCAAGAATGCTGTTGACGGTGCTGGGAGGCGCGGGCCTCCTGGCTGCGATGGCGGTCGTCGTCCCTCTGCTGGCGTACGGACTTTCGGCGTTGTTCGACTGGAACAACTGGGGAAACCGTGACGACGACGGGCGAGGCGGCGTTCCAGCCCCACAACGGCCAGGACCCTCGACACCTCCGTCGCCGATGACGCGATCTGCCGAGCCCGGCGAAAGTGATGGCACCGATCGGTGACCGAGCCGCTCTGTCTTAGTCGTCCTTGTTGCGAGACCGGAGGTATTCCTCAATCTCGCCGCGTTTGAGGGCACGAACCCTCGCCCGAGTCTTCGGGTGGATCCACATCGAGCCGAGGACGAGACCACCGAACGCGATGAATCCTCCCCAAATTGAGAAGCCGACGGCTTGCTCCCTATATTCGGGGTCGTTGGTGGTCTCAGCGATGAGCCACAGTGTCGCGATGCCAACGGCGGCGACCGCTCCAAAGAGTTCGAATCCCCATCCTTGCCCTCGGGCGGACGGAGATTCGAACTTCCAGTTGGTGTAGCTGAGCCACAAGAAGAACGCAGCAAAGATGGCCGAATAGATCGCACCCCAAGGATGGGAGCTGGTCAGCCAAGTGACCGCGACATACGTGGACCACAAGCCCAACCCTGCGCACAAGAACACGCTGAACTTCCGAAACGACTGGTCGGACTTGGTCGTCTTCTCCATCTAGCCGCCGCCGCACTGGCAGACAGGTTCGGCCATCTTGTGGTCGATCAGTGCGTATCCGGACGCAGCTAGTAGAGCAATCGACGTGACGAACGCAATGACGAACAGCTTGGAGCGCTCAACGGACACCTCCGAAGCGTAATCCTGAACAGCATCTACTCGTAGAAGATGCGCTCCACGACCTTGCGGGCCAGGCGGGTGGTGCGGAGGTAGTCGTCGACCATGCGTTCGCTCTCGTCCATGCCGTAGCCAAGCAGGTGAGCGACGCCGGCGCGGTCGGCGCCCTGCTCGACCATCGATTCGGCGGGCTTGCCGCGCATCAGTACGACGGCGTTGCGGATGCGGCTGACTAGGCGCCAGGCGTTCTCCAGTGCGGTCGCGTCCTCGTGGCTGATCAGATCAGCCTTGAGCGCTGCGTGGAGCGCCTTGAGGGTGCGAGTCGTACGCATCTCGGGCACAGCACTCGCGTGCTGCATCTGGAGCAACTGGACGGTCCACTCAACGTCAGCGAGTCCACCGCGGCCGAGCTTCAGGTGCGTATTGGGGTTGGCGCCACGTGGCAGGCGTTCGGAGTCGATACGAGCCTTGATGCGCCGGATCTCGCGCACTTCGTCAGGCGTCGTGCCGCCCTCAGGCCAGCGCAGCGGATCGATCAGCGCAGTGAAGCGAGCCGACAGCTCCTCGTCGCCGATCACGGCGTTGGCGCGGAGCAGCGCTTGGGCCTCCCATACGGCGGACCACTTCTTGTAGTAGCCCTCGTAGGCCGCGAACGTACGGACCAGCGGGCCGTTCTTGCCCTCGGGCCGCAGCTCGGCATCGACCTCGAGAGGCGGATCATCCGACGGCGAGGCCAGCATCTTGCGAAGTCCGACGGCCACCGCGGTTGCGGCCTCGGATGCTTCTGTCTCGTCGGCACCGGGCAGCGGGTCGTGCACGAACATCACGTCGGCATCGGAGCTGTAGCCCGCTTCGCCGCCGCCGAGTCTGCCCATCAGAACGATCGCCATACGTGTTGGCATCGCCCCACGCTCTGCCTCGACCGCAGATGTCGCGACCTTCAATGCACCGGACAGCGTCGCGACCGAGATGTCGGTCAGCGCCTCGCCAACCTCCAGGATGTCGAGACGACCGAGGACGTCAGCGATGCCGATACGGGAGAGCTCGCGGCGCCGCACCCGGCGTACTGCCCGGATCGCGTCGACCGGATCGCTGTGCCGCTCGGCGGCGATGTCCATCTCGCTACGGAGGCGCTCGATGGAGCGCGGAACGAGCTCGGCGTCGTCTCCGAGCAGCGCGACCGAGTCGGGTGCTCGAAGGATGAGGTCGGTGACGTAGCGGCTGGAACCAAGCACCCGAGCGAGCTGCTCAGCACCTTCGCCCTCGTCGCGGAGCTTGCGGAGGTACCAGTGCGTCTCACCGAGACCCTCGGAGACCTTGCGGAATGCCAATAGCCCGGCCTCGGAGTCGGGCGTCTCTGCGAGCCAGGCGAGCATCGCTGGCAGCAGCGCCTTCTGGATCGCCGCGCGCCGTGAAACTCCCGAGGTCAGTGCTTCGATGTGCTTGAGCGCGCCCTTCGGGTCGACGAAGCCAAGAGCCTTCAGGCGCTGCTCGGCAGCCAGCGGGGTGAGCCGCAGACCGTTGGTCGGCAATGACGCAACCGCCTCAAGCAGCGGTTGGTAGAACAGCTTCTCGTGCAGGCGGCGTACGAGGCGGCGATGCGCCTGCCACTCCTTGGTCAGGTTCTCGGCCGGGTTGTGCCGAAAGCCCATGCTGCGGCCGATACGGCGCAGGTCCTCGGGATCATCCGGCACGGTGTGGCTTCGGCGCAGCTTGAACAGCTGGATGCGGTGCTCCAACGTGCGGAGGAACTCGTACGCCTCCTCCATCGCCGCACCATCCCGACGTCCGACATACCCACCCTTGGTCAGCGCACGAAGCGCCTCGAGGGTTGTCGGACTGCGGAGTGACGGATCGGCACGCCCGTGCACCAACTGCAGGAGCTGGACGGCGAACTCGACATCACGCAGGCCACCCGGCCCGAGCTTGAGCTCACGATCACGCTGGTTCGTCGGAAGGTTGTCGATGACGCGGCGACGCATCGCACGTACGTCGGTCACGAAGTTCTCGCGAGTGCTGGCCATCCAGATCATCGGTGAGAGCGCGTCGATGTATGCCTGACCAAGTGCCTTGTCGCCGGCAGCGAATCGCGCCTTCAGAAGTGCCTGGAACTCCCATGTCGTCGCCCAGCGCTCGTAGTATGCGACGTGGCTGGCCAGTGAACGTACGAGAGGGCCGTCCTTGCCCTCAGGTCGGAGGTTCGCGTCGACCTCCCAGATGGTCCCCTCGCCGGTGTGCTCGCGACACAGCTTCATCGTTGCAGCGGCCAGACGGGCTGCCGCCGCCGCTGCGGAATGGTCATCCGCGCCCTCGCGCGCCTCGTACACGAAGATCACGTCGACGTCGCTCAGGTAGTTGAGCTCATGCCCGCCGGTCTTGCCCATTGCCATGATCGTGAACTTGCAGAGCTCGTCGTCCTTCTCGTCGACTCGAGCGATCTGCAACGCGGCACCCAGGGTCGCCACCGCGAGATCAGACAGCTCGGCCGAAGAGTCCTCGAAACTGGTCAGGGCTGTGAGGTCGCGGGCGGCGAGGTGCAGGAGCTTGCGGTAGTAGTTGACGCGCAGCTCGTCGGCATTCGTCGCAGTCGACATCTGCGAGCGGCGCAGGTCGATGGAGATCGGCTCGTTCGACAGCTCACTGCTGCCCAGGTCGCTGATGAACTCGGGGTGCCGGGCGACAAACTCTCCAAGCGCCTCGCTGGTGCCCAGCACAACGAGCAGTCGCTGACGCAGTTCACGGTCCTTCTCGAGCTGCTTGAGCAGCTTGGGGGCGCCCATGCGATCGGCAATCGCCGCGAGGGACGACAGTGCGGTGTCCGGTCCGGCGACGCTGGCGATCTGTTCGACCAGCGCGTCGGGTACGTCACCGAGTCGCTGGAAATTGGCGACAGCCAGATCGCCGTTGCGGAATCCCTTGCGCGCTAGCGCCTGCGGATCCGCCGTGTCCTTTGCCACCTGTGCAGGTTAAGGCCTGCTCAGAGCATCGGCATCATGCGGTCGATCTCGAACTGGGTGACCTGCGAGCGGTAGTCCTGCCATTCCGCGCGCTTGTTGCGCAGGAAGAAGTCGAAGACGTGCTCGCCCAGCGTCTCGGCGACGAGCTCGCTGGTCTCCATCGTGCGGATCGCCTCGTCAAGGTTGCGCGGGAGCGGAGCGATGCCCATCGCCTTGCGCTCGTTCTCGCTCAACGACCAGACATCGTCCTCAGCCTCAGCCGGGAGCTCGTACTTCTCCTCGATGCCCTTGAGTCCGGCGGCCAGCACCAGCGCGAACGCGAGGTACGGGTTGCAGGCCGAGTCGATCGCACGATGCTCCATACGCGCCGAGTTGCCCTTGTGCGGCTTGTACATCGGGATGCGGATGAGCGCCGAGCGGTTGTTGTGGCCCCAGCAGACGTAGTTGGGTGCCTCTCCCCCGCCAGCGAGGCGCTTGTAGGAGTTGACCCACTGGTTGGTGACGGCGGTGATCTCCGGCGTGTGGTGCAGGACGCCGGCGACGAACGCACGGCCCGTCTTGGAGAGCCCGTACTCAGCGCCCGCCTCGTGGAAGGCGTTTTCGTCGCCCTCGAAGAGCGAGACGTGCGTGTGCATGCCCGAGCCCGGGTGATCGGTGAACGGCTTGGGCATGAACGACGCCCACTTGTCCTGCGACAGGGCAACCTCACGCACGACCGTGCGGAACGTCATGATGTTGTCTGCCGTCGAGAGTGCGTCGGCGTAGCGAAGATCGATCTCCTGCTGGCCGGGGCCGCCCTCGTGGTGGCTGAACTCGACCGAGATGCCCATGTTCTCGAGCATCGTGATGACCTCGCGGCGGAAGTCCTGGCCCCCACCCTGGGCCGTGTGGTCGAAGTAGCCGCTGTCGTCGACCGGAATCGGTCGCTCGCCGACATCGGGCTTGCCCTTGAACAGGAAGAACTCGATCTCGGGATGGGTGTAGAACGTGAACCCGGCCTCCGACGCCTTCTGAAGCGTGCGCTTGAGGACGTGACGCGGATCGGCATACGACGGCGTGCCGTCGGGCATGAGGATGTCGCAGAACATACGTCCGGTTGCGGGCGTCTCGCCGCGCCACGGGAGGATCTGGAAGGTCGAGGGATCAGGACGGGCCAGCATGTCGGCCTCGTGCACGCGGGCGAAGCCCTCGATGGCCGAGCCATCGAAGCCGATTCCCTCGGCGAACGCGCCTTCGAGCTCAGCCGGGGCGATCGCCACGGACTTCAACGAGCCGAGCACATCGGTGAACCACAGACGTACGAATTTGACATCTCGCTCATCGAGCGCGCGCAGCACAAAGTCTTCCTGTTTTCCCATGTAGCCAGTGTGCCGACCACGTGTTACGGACTTGTTACGTGGGTCGCCCCCCTCGGTGGTTGAGTAGGAGGCCGCCCGCGGCCGACGTATCGAAACCTCGGGACAAGACCTTGCAAAGCGAGCAATCGGTCTCACGAGGTTTCGATACGGGCTCGTTCCTCGCCCTACTCAACCAGCGAGTTGGGGCCGATAGGCTTCCTGTGTGCCCCAGATGCGCCTTGCTCTTGCCCAGGTCAATGCCACGGTCGGCGATCTCGCCGGCAATGCCGATCTCGTCGTCGCGAACTGCAAGGCCGCCGTCGATCAGGGCGTCCACCTCATCGTGTTCCCCGAGATGATGCTGACCGGCTACCCGCTCGAGGACCTCGCGATGCGCCTGTCGCTGATCGAGGCGTCCAAGGCTGGCATCGAAGCGCTGGCCGTACGCCTGAAGGACGAAGGCTGCGGCGAGCTCGTCGCGATGGTTGGCTATCTCGATCAGAAGCCCGATGTGCTCGACGCACCCGGCATCCCCAAGAACGCACCGCAGAACAACGTCGCGATCATCCACGACGGCGCGATCGTCGCCCGCCAAGCCAAGCACCACCTCTGGAACTACGGCGTCGGCGATGAGATCCGCAACTTCGTGGCCGGCGACACGATCAACATCGTGCAGATCGGTGGCATCGACGTCGCCCTCGCGATCTGTGAGGACCTCTGGCGTGACGGCCCGTCCGCCGCAGCCAAAGCAGCAGACGCCGCCCTCCTCGTCGTGCCGAACGGCTCGCCGTACGAGGCGGACAAGGACGACGTACGCCTCGAGCTGTGTGCGCGCAGGGCCGCAGAGGGCGATTGCGTGCTGGCGTACGTGAACCTCGTCGGCGGACAGGACGAGCTGGTCTTCGATGGCGACTCGATCGTCGTCGACTCCGGCGGAAATGTGCTCGGTCGCTCGAGCCAGTTCGAACCCGAGCTTCTTGTGGTCGACCTCGAGCTCCCCGCAGCGACGCCGACGATGCCGAGCGATGACGAACGTTTCGGTGGGCTCAAGATCAAGCGCACGATCATCACCTCCGAGGCGTTCGATGGGTACGAGCCTCTGCCGCCTGCGCAGGCCGAACGGTTGAGCCGCAACGAAGAGATCTACACCGCTCTCGTCACCGGACTTCGCGACTACGTGCACAAGAACGGCTTCCAGTCCGTGCTGTTCGGTATGTCCGGCGGTATCGACTCGACACTCGTGGCAGCGATTGCGGTCGACGCGCTCGGCCCGGAGAACGTGAACGGCATCTCCAACCCCAGCGCCTGGTCGAGCGAGCACTCCAAGTCCGATGCCGCGGAGATGGCAGAGCGTACGGGTCTGTCGCTCGACACCATCCCGATCGCGCCGATCTTCGACAGCTACCAGGAGTCGCTGCACCTCACCGGCCTCGCCGAGGAGAACCTTCAGGCCCGCATTCGCGCGGTGATTTGGATGGGACTGTCCAACCAGCATGGCCACCTCGTACTCGCCTGCGGCAACAAGTCGGAGCTGGCCACCGGCTATTCGACGATCTACGGCGATGCGGTCGGCGCCTACGCGCCGATCAAGGACGTGCCCAAGACGCTCGTCTGGGAGCTCGCGCGCTGGCGCAACGAGGTCGCCGCCGAGCGCGGCGAGACCCCGCCGATCCCCGAAGCCACGATCACGAAACCGCCGTCGGCCGAGCTGCGACCGGGTCAGCTCGACTCGGACTCGCTGCCTCCGTATGACCTGCTGGACGCCGTGCTGGACGCGTACGTGGAGCGCGATCTCGGCTCCGCCGCCGTGATCGCCGAAGGACACGATCCTGCGCTGGTGCACCGAGTCGTGACCCTGGTCGACAAGGCCGAATACAAGCGCCGCCAGTACCCGCCGGGACCCAAGGTTTCGCGCCGCAACTTCGGTCGCGATCGCCGCGTACCGATCACCCATCGCTGGCGCGAGGACAAGTAACCAACCTCACGTACGCGTACGAGGGCCAGTGCGCTCTGGATCTGGCAGTCTGGAGGAGTCCGTGGACTCCGTAAGGAGCTGCGAGAAGGAGAAATCATGAGCACCCCCGAAGAGACTGCGCCCTACGGCACCGGCCCATCCGCGGCTGCACCGTCGACCCGCAAGCGGATCCGCACTCACCACCTGCAGCAGCTCAAGGAGCAGGGCGAGAAGTGGACGATGCTGACGGCGTACGACCAGTACACCGCCGCGATCTTCGACGATGCCGGAGTCGAGGTGCTGCTGGTCGGCGATTCGGCCTCCAACAACGTCTATGGCAACGAGACCTCGCTGCCCGTCACGGTGGACGAGCTGATCCCCCTCGTACGCGCGGTGGCGCGCTCCGCCAAGCACTCGCTCGTACTGGCCGATCTCCCGTTCGGCTCCTACCAGGGCTCGCCCGAGCAGGCGTTCCACACGGCCGTTCGCTTCATGAAGGAAGCCAACGCTCACGCGGTCAAGCTCGAGGGCGGGCTCGCGATGGTTCCCCAGGTCAAGCTGCTGACTGACGCTGGCATCCCCGTATGCGCGCACATCGGCTTCACGCCTCAGTCCGAGCACAACCTCGGCGGCTACCGCGTGCAGGGCCGTGGCGATGACGCCGCCCGCATGGTCGAGGAGGCCAAAGCGCTCGAGGCTGCCGGTGCGTTCGCGATCGTCATGGAAATGGTCCCGTCCCCTGTCGCCGCCGAGGTCACCAAGGCGCTACGTATCCCGACCGTCGGCATCGGCGCCGGCATCGACTGCGACGCCCAGGTGCTCGTCTGGCAGGACATGCTTGGACTCAACTCCGGCAAGACCGCCCGCTTCGTCAAGAAGTACGCCGACCTGCACAGCGTCATGCTCGACGCCACCAAGCAGTACGTGGCCGACGTCAAGGAAGGCGCCTTTCCCGCAGCTGAGCACAGCTTCGAGAGCTGACGCCGGCCTCACAAGTTCGCCAGCACAGTGATCGCGAGAGAGATGCCGACGATGTAGGTGCCGAACGCACCGATGTCTCGCACCGGTCCATGAGCGGCAAGCGTCTTGGCCGTGATCATCCCGAAGGCGTGAAGCGCTCGTACGCTGAGGGCTGCCACGGCGAGGCTCTCGATCCACCAGCCGCTGGTCAGGGTGGAGGCGACGATCAGCAAGATTGCCAGCGTTGGGATGTACTCCGCGGCGTTTCCGTGGGCGCGGACTGCAATCAGCAGGCGGTCGGTCGGATCGTTCGGCGCCTGCGGTTCACCGGTCGTGCTACGCAGGATGCGGTGTCGCGTGACGTTAGCGCCGAGCACGAAGACGAGCAGGCCGAGCAGGGCGATGCAGACGAGGATCAGGTCAGACATGGGAGAACCCTTTCGTTGATGAACAGGCGACGCATGATTGCGCCGCTGAGGTCGGTGCCCAGGAGAGCGTCCGTCTTGTGCATGCCTCCTGGGCAGGTCACGTTGATCTCGATGAGCTGACCGTCGATGACGTCCAGGCCGGCGAGGATGACGCCCGCCTGCTTCAGCGACGGAGCCAACGTCGCGACGATCTCTTCGTCCCGCGCATCCACGGCTGCGGGCGCCGACGGCGGTCCGATTCGGAAGTCGGTACGCGAGGGGCTGCGCATGACCGAGCCGATGATCTCGCCGTCGAGCACGAAGAGTCGCTTGTTGCCCTGCTCGACCGACGGGAGGTAGCGCTGCACGACCACGTGTCGTTCGCCGCCCTGCGTGGCCGACTCGATGAGCGTTGCAGCGTTGGGGTCATCGTGCCGGAGCAGCCACACATCCGTGCCTGCGAATCCGTCGACAGGCTTCACGACCGCAACGCCGTACTCGGAGACGAACCGCTCGACAATTGGCTGACTCGCAGTAACAGCTGTTGGCGGGATGAGCTCGGGGAACCGCAGGGCGAACATCTTCTCCTGAATCTGGAGGATCCCGTCCGGGCGGTTGGCAACCAGCACACCCGCGACCGATGCGACATCCAGCAGGTGCAGCGTGCGCTGGTAGCGACTCGTCACCGGCGGATCCAGGCGCATCAGGGCAACTGATGTCTCGCCAGCGACATCAATGACCCGGCGATCTTCCACGTCGAACCACTCGGCCTCGACCGCCCAGCGGTGATTGCCTTGGCGATAGCGCGGTCGCAAGGTGATCCTGCTCGCTTCTGCCTGCAGCCGGCCATCGAAGACGGTGAGCCCCTCTGGCTGGGATACCCATACTGACTCGCCGAGCTCCTGGCAGGCCGCCATCAAGCCGATACTGCTGTCGATCTCCGGATCCAACCCGGCAAGCGGATCAGTCACGAACAGGGCGCTCATGCCGCACCCACTCTCGTGCGGGCGGAAGCAATCTTCAGCAGCTCGGTTCCACGGTCGGCGAGCAGGTGCGGTGCGTACGCCGCCTCGTGCCAACGCTCAACCTGTCGCTCCGGACCAGCCAGCAGAGCCAGCGCGACACGACGTCGCTCGGGATCGTGCAGCAGGTTCGCCACCACCGACGCGACCCGCCCGATGAGGTGATCCGGCTGTACGTCGAGGTAGCGGACCTCGAGGTAGTGACCGCGCGGACGTACCGGCGGAAACAGCGTCGAGAGGTGTTCGGCCTCGGGAGTGAAGCGTGCCGCGCCAGCCGCGAAGTCCGCGTAGGCAGCGACGGGGTCGGCGCCGAGCAGACGGCCGTCGAATGCCGTACGGGACGGGTCGACCTCGAGCCAGATCGCCAACCTGCTGTCTGACTTGGTCGAGGTGGCGAAGGCAGCCGCGAGGTAGGGGCCTGCCAGCTGGGCCAACCGCCACTGCTCGAGCCCTGAGGGACCCGGCGCCCAGTCGAGGCAGACCTGGGTGGAAGCGGTGAGTCGCATCATGCGACGACCGGATGAGCCGACCACGTCGAAGCGTTCCTGCATCGCGAGGTAGCGCGGACGGTCCAGCTGGAGCGGCACGGCGTCGACGCCACGTGGATCGACGGCGACAGCCTCGAG
This sequence comes from Aeromicrobium sp., assembly GCF_036675695.1. Taxonomy (GTDB): domain Bacteria; phylum Actinomycetota; class Actinomycetes; order Propionibacteriales; family Nocardioidaceae; genus Aeromicrobium. The sequence continues at coordinate 7,766 of NZ_JAKFEL010000027.1, read as the reverse complement.
CTCGACACCGACCCGCGCACAGTCAGCTCGCAGCGCCGTGAGGTCTCGCCGCACCAGCGCATCCAGCTCACGAGGAGAAGCGGCGGTCGGGAAGCTCAGCTCGACCTGTCCCCCGGGCTCAAACGCGAGATAGGGCGCGTACGAAGCGCCTGTCGTCGCAGCGGCGATCCGCTCGATTCGCGGGACAGATCCGTCGACAACATCGCGAGATACGAGCTCGTGCTCGACAGCAACCTTGGTTGTCGGACGACCGGATCGGGACGGAAAAAGCGCTTCGACCTGCGGTGTGTCCACCATGAGTGTCATGACTTCTCCTGATAAGGTAAGGTTACCTGACGATAATAGGAAGGTGACCTTACCGTGTCAAGACTTGAAGGCAAGCCGGATCACAAACCGCTGATCGCGGTCGTCGAATATGCCCGGCGCTCTCTGCAGGACGACATGGTCGCCGAAGGGCGGGCTCGGGGCTTCCACGAGCTGCGACTCGCCCACAACGCGGTGTTCGCAACGCTGAGCAACCCCGACGGGGAGCGTTCGTCAGACCTCGCCCATCGCGCGCGCATCACCAAGCAGGCCATGGGAGAAGTCGTCCGGGAGCTCGTCGACCTCGGCATCCTCGAGATGACCCCTGATCCCGAAGACGGCAGAGCGAAGCTCGTGACCTATACGAAGAAGGGTCGCGAATTTGCGAATCGCGGATTCCGCCACATCCTTGATGTCGAGCAGGCTCTCGTCGACCTCGTCGGACGAGATGCGTACGAGAGCGCGATCGCGGTCATGGGGCGAATCGACGAAGCCCTCGCCGCTGTTGCGACCTACTCACCTGGCGAATAGGCCGACGTCAGTGCCCCAGCCCCACCACATGGCACCGAACCACGACAGCAACGCCCAGGCTGCGAGTCCCGCAACTGGGACGGCCATCGTGAGCTTGGGCTTCGTCTTCGCCCACTTGGAGACGAGCCGCACCTGAGGGATGAGCAGCGCAAATGCGAGAGCCATCCCCCACCACGGCGCGTAGATGCCCGTGGCGAACGAGCACCACGTCATCATCAGCAGTCCGACGATCGCAACCCACGGACCGGACCGATCGAGATTGAGCTTCCCGGTTCGGCGACGCTTGCGCGCCATCACTTGTCGTCGAGGTTGTCGTTCCAGAGCGGGTCTTCGTCCCACGCCTTTGTACGTTCAGCAGCGATCTCCAGAGCACGCGCGGCCTTCTCGGCCGAGTCGTAAGGACCGAGCCGATCGGCGGGCCTGCAACCCTCCTGCGGCTCCACCTCGCGATGCACCATGCAGAAGTACCACTTCACGTCGTCAACCATGCCCCCACGCTACCCACCTGAGGCTGGGGCGTCCCCTCTAAACTCGCCGAGTGACTGTGCTGACTGCCGGACGACTGTCCCCCGAGCGGGCCGTGCCGAGCTCCATCGAGCGCCCAGAGTACGTCGGCCAGATCGCGCCACTCCCCTATCGGGGCTCGTCGGTTCGAGACGAAGCCACTATCGAGGCCATGCGCGTCGCTGGACGCATCGCGGCCCAGGCGCTCGATGCCGTTGAAGCTGCCATCGCTCCGGGTGTCACCACTGACGAGCTGGACGCCGTCGGTCACGAGTTCCTGATCGCGCACGGCGCGTACCCCTCGACGCTTGGCTACCGCGGCTACCCCAAATCGCTGTGCAGCAGCGTCAACGAGGTCATCTGCCACGGCATCCCGGATGATCGTCCGCTGGAGGATGGCGACATCGTCAACATCGACATCACCGCCTACATCGGCGAGGTGCACGGCGACACCAACAAGACCTATCTCGTCGGCGATGTCGACCAGGAGTCACGCCTACTCGTCGAGCGCACCGAAGAAGCCCTCCTGCGCGCCATCCGTGCGGTGAAGCCCGGACGCCAGATCAACGTCATCGGCAGGGTGATCGAGACGTACGCCGCGCGGTTCGGCTACGGCGTCGTACGCGAGTTCACCGGACACGGTGTCGGACCTGCATTCCACGACGGACTCGTGATTCCGCACTACGACGACCCGGCCTACGACACCGTGATCCTGCCGGGCATGACCTTCACGATTGAGCCGATGCTGACCCTCGGTAGCGTCGAGTGGGACATGTGGGACGACGGTTGGACCGCGACAACGCAGGACAAGTCGCGCACGGCACAGTTCGAGCACACCCTGCTCGTCACGAAGGACGGCGCGGAGATCCTGACTACGACTTGATGTTCCTCACGATGTACGCGACCACCAGGCCGATCGCGACGCCGAACAGTGCGTCGATCAGGAAGTGGTCCATGAACAAGCCAATGGCTCCACCGACCAGTAGGCCCAGTCCGGCGCCGACGGCGTAGCTGAACCGCGCTGGCGGCTCGTGATTCTCGTGTTCACTCATGCGCCGCAGCGTAACGCGAACACGCCATGAATCACGGGATCCAGTTGAACTCGTCCGGGTTCGGTCCGGTGCGCTGACCCTTGTCGAGGGCGGTGATGACACCCATGTCGGCCTCGGACAGCTCGAAGTCGAAGATCTCGAAGTTCTCCCTGATCCGCTCTGCCGTGACCGACTTGGGGAACACGATGTCGCCGCGCTGGATCTGCCAACGAAGGGCCACTTGAGCCGGCGACTTGTCGTGCGTCTTGGCGATAGCCGCGATCACCGGGCTCTCGACAACGAGTCCCTGGGCCAGTGGCGACCACGCTTCGGTGGCAACGCCGTACTCGGCGTTGGCCGCGCGTGCCTCATCCTGCGTCAGGAAGGGGTGCACCTCGATCTGGTTGACCGCCGGTACGACCGTGCCCTCCTGGACGACCCGTCGCAGATGTGATGGCTGGAAGTTGGAGACGCCGATCGCCTTGGCCCTGCCCGAGGCGTAGATATCCTCGAGTGCCTTCCAGGTGTCGACGAAGTCGACGTCGATGCCCGGCAGCGGCCAGTGGATGAGGAAAAGGTCGAGGTAGTCGAAGCCGAGCGTCTCCAGCGAGGTGTCGAATGCCTTGAGCGCATCATCGGGCTGGTGAAAACCGTTGTTGAGCTTGCTCGTGATGAACACCTCGCCACGATCAAGTCCCGACTCGCGTACGGCTTCGCCCACGCCTTGCTCGTTTCCGTACATCTGCGCGGTGTCGATATGGCGGTAGCCGACCTCGAACGCCGTCAGCGTCGCGGCCTTGGTCTCGTTGGGACGCACCTGCCAGACGCCGAAGCCGAGCTGTGGGATCTCGATGCCGTTGTTGAGCGTGATGTTGGGAACTGAAGTCATACCGCCACGCTACCGACCTGGTTCAACGCTCAGGCGAGCTGTGTTGCGGCAATCACCGTTGGCGTGATGGCGATCAGGATCCATACGGGTGACCACAGGCCGCGCTGCAGGATCGTGCGCACGATGCCGTACGTGATCAGTGCCAGCACGCCAGACATGACCGTGAGGAGGATCGCGTCTCCGTGGCGGCCCTGACCGTCGACGATGTTGCCAACGACGGCCAGGCCGATGATGCCGTGGACAGCGACGGCGAAGAATCCGATCGCTGCGACTCGACGTTGAACCTTCCTGAGAGCAATCAGTTGGGTGGCGCGGTCGCGAGTGTCGATGGTCACGGGTCGATTCTCCCATTCGGCCCTAACTTTCCTGCCGCGGGCTCGTTCATGTTGGCAGGGAGCGCAAACGGAAGAGGGAGCCCTTCATGCATCGAGTAACACTGACGATGGAGCTCAGCGGTGACAACGCGTACGTCCCGGTCGAGCAAGCGTTGAGCACCATGGCCAATGTCACCCTCGCCCGCCTGCCTGAACACCAGATCAGCGTGACGATCGAGACCGACGATCCTGACCTCGTCGACATCGTTCGCGAGATCGCCTGGGAGTACGACCCCGCCGCCGTACAGCAGTCGCTCGAGCTCGCAGACGTCTCCTGACGACGGACCCGCGTACCCATTTGCGGTCTGTCCGTATGCGGAGATGATCGTCAGTTCTTCGTGGCCAGGACGCTAATGCTGGACACGCCGTATGTCGTGGTGGCGCCGAGCGCTTGGTCGGAGATGAACCGGTAGTCGTTGTCGCGGACCTCGACCACCTCGAAGCCGGCATCTCGGATCGCGCCGAGGTAGTCGTCGCGCTGGGCGGCTCCACCGATGCAGGCAGCCCACAGGGAAGCGTCGCAGGTAATGCCTTGCGGCAAGTGTCGTGCCGACACGATGTCTGCAATCGCCAGACGGCCGCCACGCCTCAGAGCCGCCGCAGCCGCTCGAAACACCGCTGGCTTGTCCGGTGAGAGGTTGATGACACCGTTCGAGACGACGCAGTCGACGGAGCCGTCCTCGACCAGCGCATCCTCGATGTAGCCCTCCAAGAACGTCACGTGATGCATGCCGGCCTCGTCCGCGAGCCGCTTGGCCTTGGCGAGCTGGGCCGTCGTCATGTCGACGCCGATGACCTCGCCGGTCGGGCCGCAGGCAAGCGCGGCCAGGAAACTGTCCATGCCCGAGCCGCTCCCGAGGTCCAGTACTCGCTCGCCTGACGCAATGGAGGCGAGGTCCAGGAAGTAGCCGACTCCTGCGAAAGAGTCGATGGCTGGCCCAGGCACCTCGTCGAGATCGACCGACGGATAGCCAAGGTGCTCGGCGAGACCGCGCCCGGTCTCGAAGTGGTAGTCGGCTTCGGGCGCGAGGGCTACCCGCTCATACATGTCCTTGACTCGTGCTTCGAGGTCACTCTGGTCCAGTGCGTGCAATTCGGTCATTGCGGTTTCCTCTCATAGGTACGCCGGGCCACGCGCCTGGCGTTGTCGAACTCAACAGGATCCGTGATCGACCACATCGCCTGCCCGATGGCCAATACCCCACGCGCCGGCAGTGGGACGCCGCCGATGCTGGGGTTCTCCGACATCCGCATCGGGCTGCCCAAGCTCGCTCCGTCGAGGACTGCGCGAGACTGGTTCACGAAGTACATTCGCTCCGGCATCAGGAGCCCGGAATGGCCGCTTGGCATCGTTCCGGACATCTGCAACCGGCCCATCCCGAGCGCCCGCGCCAGTAGTTCGCGCGCTCGCACCATCGCATGTGGTCGCCAGCTGCGGAGCGGCATGGCTGCGCTGAGCGGGTTGAGTAGGCCCATCAGCGGTGATCGTGCGACGGTCACAGTCCAGTCCACCGCCGGATCGTCCATGGTGATGTGCAGGGAGCCCGGGCCAGTCCACTCGACGTTGATCCGGGCTGCTCCAACGTGGTCACAGGCGGGGCCGTAGTAGCGCGGGCAGGCGTTCTCGACATGCTCCGCATCGACATAAATCGACCAGCTGCCCATGGGGTCGCGGTGCCACAACGTCCGATAGGGGCCGAAGGAGCCCTGTGGGAACACCCGCAGGGCCAACACGTGCCCGGAGTCGAACGGCAGGCCCATGACTCCCCAGCCGCGCACGTACTCGTGGTCCGCCCACGGCGCGTCGCCCATGTCCGGACGAATCGCTGTGGTCCTAGAGGCCGGGCTGCGCATCAGAAGCTGAACGTGACGGCCGGATCGTCACCGATCCAGTTCCACATCGGAATCGTGCCGTTGACGACGGCACCAGAGATCAGTGCGGTGGAATCGAGTCGCTTGGCATCGAAGCAGACCGGGCAGACGAAGTAGCTTCCACCTGCCGCCTCGAACCGCTTCATCAGGTCCGCGAGCGAGGGACAACCTTCACAGGCCGTCCCGGTGGCGACGCCGGGAACCGCCAGGCGGACTGCCTCCTTGGTCAGGAAGATCAAGGTCTCGCGGCCGGTCTCGGCGGCTCCGACGGCCACCAGAAAGGCAACCGTCACCTTCTCGGCGTCCTCTAGTCCAGTACTTAGGCTTATCACTGCTTTAGCCATGACGACTCTCCCAACTCTGTAGCCCGTTCGACGCCGCGGTGGCGTCCATCAGCCACGCTAAAAGCGAGCGGTTGCCACGTCGTCGGGTGAACTCCCTACGAATTGGGACTGATGAGGCGGACTTAGATGTCGGGCCCGTCATCGAGTGTGCTGAGCAATCCGTTGCGCAGCGCGAAGAGTGTTGCCGTGGAGCGGCTGGAGACGCCGGCCTTGGCGTAGATGCGCTCGATGTGAGCACCCGCGGTCTTACGTGAGATCCCGAGCTGGTCGGCGACGTCGCTGGTGGTGGAGCCTCGGGCGATCAGGCTCAGCACCTCGATCTCGCGTGGCGTCAGGCCGGCAGGCCCCGCGACGCGTCGTCGGGTTCCCGCGCCTGCAGCCGCCAGAACGGCGTCTGCGGCCAATTGGTCAAGGCGGCCGCGGGCGATTTCGGCGCGGATCACGGCGGCGGCCTCCTTGACTGTGTGGGCGGGGCGATCGGCGCGGGGTTCGATCAGCTCATGGAAGGCGCAGGCGGCAGCCAGTATCCGACTCAACAGCGGGATCGCGTCCCCCCGAACTCCGCGGTGATGACCGCTGCCGTCCATACGCTCGTGGACGAGACCAGCGATCGCGCCCAGCCGGGCAAGCGTTGCGGGACGCGACAGCGCCCGCTCGGTGTAGTACGACGCCGCTCGCAGACGCTCCGTCTCGGTTGCGGTCAGCGGAGTCGGCTTGTCCAGGATCACCGTCGGGACGCCATGCAGCCCGATGTCGTGGACCAGCCCGGCTCGGTGAGTTGCGCGGATGTCGTCCGCGGGCAGGCGGAGCAGCCGTGCCGCTTCACCTGCCAGGTCGGCAACGCCGCGGGAGTGTCCCGCTCGACTCGCGCAGCGCAGGTCTGTGAAGTCCGCCAATGCCACCAGAGCAACTTCGAGGTCGTTGTCGCTGAGCTGGCCGGCGAGCCCGGGCTCTCGAGAGAAGTCGTCTCGTGCGTCGTACGCATCGACGTCGGGAGGCAGCATCTCTTCTGCCGCCATGCAGAACGCATCGACCAAGCTGGGGTCGAACTGGCCACCAGAGCGCGCCCGCGCCACCGCGACAGCTGCCGCGACACCGCCCCGCCGGTGGTAGACCTCGACCACGTCTGCGAGGTGGAACAGCCGGACCACCAGGGCGATCTGGTCGCCTCGGACATCGCGCGGGACGCCTTGTCCGTCCCAGCGTGCGAAGAACTGCCGAACTGCCGCCGAAGTCTCCTCGGACAACCCCAGCTGATCTGACAACGTCGAAGTGACCAGGCAGTGGCTCTGAATGCCCTGCATGACCCTGGTGCCACCAGTGGCGACCATGGTCGCGGCTGCTTGCATGCGGCGTGGCAGTGTCTGTCCGCGCCCGGCATGACCAAGGAAGAACGCCATCCCGGAGAGCCCGCCGAGATCCGCGTCATAGCTGTCTGCACGGAACGCAATATCGTCGCCGAAACTGGCCGTCAGCTCCGGAGAATCGGCCACACATCCCACCCACGACAGCATCGCGACGTGAAAAAGCATCGGCTGATCCTCATCGGGCAGGCCGACCTGACGGCCGAGACGCGACGCGATCTGCCAACTGCGCAGCAAGTGCTCCATCGGCTGGCCAAGGCCGAGATCCGTGGCAAGCGAGAACGCAGCCAGCAATTCGGCCAAGGTGACACCCGAGTCGCGAGGCCCGTCCACCCGGCTCAGTGTAGGTCAGTGGATCCACGTCCAACGTGACTTCACGAGCGCCCGGCAGTTCGTATGTGTCCCACCTCGTTGTCCCCGAAATGAGCGTCAGGTGCGAATGAGCCGGCCTGTAAGCCGGATCCTGTCGTGGGCGACCATCCATCTGGGACGTCCATTGCTGAACGCCTCGTGCGACCTACCCGCTGACATTGGACGAGCAGCCCGTCAGCGCA
>NZ_JAKFEL010000016.1:0-3620 GCF_036675695.1 Aeromicrobium sp. | reverse complement strand
GGGCACCAAGTTGTCCAACAGCCTCACGTCCTTCACCAAGGCGAACGGCGAAAACCTTGCAACGCTCGCGAAGGAGAGCCGCCCTATCCTCGAGACCGTCGGCACCTACTCGACCACGTTCCCCTGCTTCCTCAAGGCGATGGGCAAGCTCATCCCGCGACTCGACAGCGCCTATCGCGAAGGCATGCTTCACATCAACGTCGAGGTCATCGCCCAGGCGGATGCCTACGCGCCCAACGAAAACCTGGTGGCGTCGAAGGACCTCTTTGACGCAGCTTCAAGCGGACCTGCGGCCAAGAATGGTGACGACATCCGTGCCGACAACGCCGCCGTGCCGTCGTGCCTCGACCTCAACGAGATCAACAAGGGCGATGAGTCCGCCTCCAACCAGGACGACCCGTTCAGCATCCCGGCGTCGGTCTACAAGCTTGTCGGCATCAAGTCCGATCACGGCAAGTTCGGCGCACCCTCAGAGTTCAACCGCGCTGCTGCTGTGTCGCTGGCCGACCTGGTGCAGCCCAGCGTCGTCGGCATCGACTCTGAGAGCGAGCGTTCAGAGCTCAACATCCTCCTCGGGACGAGCCTCGGCATGAACCCTTCCGACGTGCCTGACATCGGCTCCCTGTTGGTCGGCCCCATGCTCCGCGGATCGGGGGTGTCGCTCTCATGAAGCAGATCGACGGCCAGTCCATCTCCGCAGCCATCAAGCTCGGCTTCTTCTTCGCCTTCACCGGCATTTCGACGTTGATCCTCGCGCTGACCCTGAGCAATGGCTCATTCGGTGACCGCCAGGAATACAAGGCGATGTTCAGCGACGTGACGGGTATGGCCAAGGGCGATGACATCCGTATCGCCGGTGTCGCCGTCGGTTCGGTCAAGAAGGTCGAGATCGTCAACCGCGACAAGGCGCTCGTGACGTTCGGTGTCGACTCCGACGTTCCGCTGACGGCCAACACGTTCGCGACCATCAAGTTCCGCAACCTCGTTGGCCAGCGCTACATCTCGCTGAGCCAGGGCGCTGATGGTGCGAAGTCGACGCTCAAGCCCGGCAGCATCATTCCGGAGGAGCGCACGCAGGAAGCTCTCGACCTCAATGTCCTGCTCAACGGGTTCAAGCCCGTCTTCCAGGCGCTGTCGCCCGGTGACACCAACAAGTTCGCGTACGAGATCGTGCAGACCTTCCAGGGCGAGGCTGGCAATGTCTCGAATCTTCTCGAGCGCACCTCATCGCTGACCAACACCCTTGCGGGCCGTGATCAGCTCATCGGTGACGTCATCACCAACCTGAGCGAGGTGCTCGACACGGTGGGCAGCCGGGACCAGGAGCTGACCGACACGATCGACACGCTTCAGCAGTTCGTCACTGGGCTCAAGGATGATCGCGACGCGATTCTCAACTCAGTCGATGCAATCTCCGACCTCACCGACGAGACATCTGACTTGCTGGTGCAGGGCCGCCCGGCCATCGTCGAGGACATCAAGCAGCTCAACGCGTTGACCAAGAACCTCAGCACCAGCAAGAACTTGAGCACGCTCGAGAACTCGATCAAGATCTTCCCGATCAAGATCTCGAAGCTCGGCAACGCCGCATCCTCGGGCTCTGAGTTCAACTTCTTCCTGTGCGAGATCCAGGGCAGCATCACGCTGCCTGAGGTCAAGGTCGGCACGACCGTGATCCTGCCCGAGACACATCTCGAGCTCACCGGAGACAGTGGCCTCGCCGTCGGCGGCGAACGATGCAACCAGCCGGGGTACACCAAATGATCACTCCATTCCGCGAGCGCAACCCGGTGATGATCGGCGTCATCGGCATCGCCGTGATCGCCATGATGATGCTCGCCGCATTCCGCGCTGACCGTCTGCCGATCATCGGCAGCGGCGACACCTATCACGCTCAGTTCGCCGAGATCGGCGCGCTCAAGACCGGCAATGAGGTGCGCGTCGCTGGTGTCTCGATCGGCAAGGTCAACAAGATCGAGCTCGCCGGTGACAAGGTTCTCGTCTCGTTCAAGATCGACAAGGGCACCAAGTTCGGCACTGAGACGGGCGCCGACATTCGCGTGCGTACTCTGCTCGGCGCCGAATACCTCGCCATCACGCCTGCGGGACCCGGTCAGCTGCCCAAGGGCTCAACGATCCCGTTGGAGCGGACGATCGCGCCGTACGACGTGGTCCAGGCGTTCTCCGACCTCAGCAAGACGACTGACGCACTTGATGTGCCGCAGCTCGGCGAGGCGCTCAACACTCTCGGTGAGATCGCGGCCGAGACGCCGGAGGAGTTCCGCGGAGCGCTCAAGGGTGTCTCGGATCTTTCGGTCAACCTTGCCGCTCGTGACAGCCAGATCAACACCTTGCTGGTGAGCCTCAAGAAGGTCACCGGCGTCCTCAACTCCCGCAACGACGAGCTCGTGACGCTGTTCAAGGACTCCGACACGCTGTTCAGGGCGATCAGCGATCGACGTGACTCGATCCATCGACTCCTGGTCTCGACTCAGGCCATTTCGAAGGAGCTCACTGCGCTGGTCAAGGGCACGAAGGCAGATCTCAAGCCCGCCCTGGATCAGCTCCTGGTTGTCACGGACATGCTTCGCAAGAACGAGGCGAGTCTCGACGAGGCTCTCCGCCAATTCCCGGCATTCCTGCGACTGTTCTCCAACTCGCTCGGAACCGGCCCGTGGTTCGACACCTACCTCGGTGGTGCTGCGTCGGCCGCAGGTCTCCGCAAACAACTTGAAGATGCGATTGCGGGGGCGGGCGAATGAGCATCAACGGACTGGCCCAGCGCTTCGCAGGCATCTCGAAGGTCCTGACGGCATTCATCGTCCTGGTCCTGCTGTTGGCTGCGGCACTCGTGCTCAACCAGGGCGACGGCAAGCGCTACATCACCGTCGACTTCGAGCAGACCAACTCGGTCTACAAGGGATCTGACGTCAAGATCCTTGGAGTACCCGTCGGGCGAGTCGAGAAGCTGACGCCTCGAGGAGACGTCGTTCGCGTCAAGATCTCTTACGACGGCGACGTCAAGCTCCCCAACGACGTGAAGGCAGTTGTCGTGTCGCCGTCGATCGTGGGTGATCGCTTCGTTCAGCTCGCTCCCGCCTACAGCGGTGGCGCAGTGCTCAAGGACAACGCGTTCATTTCGATCGACCGCACAGCTGTTCCGATCGAGCTCGACGCGATCTACCAGTCGCTGGACGATCTCGCCGTGGCACTTGGCCCCAAGGGTGCCAACAAGGATGGCGCTCTCAGCAGCTTCATCAGCGACTCTGCCAAGCAGCTCGACGGTCAGGGTGCACAGCTCAACGAGACGATCCAGAACTTCGGCAAGCTCAGCAAGACGCTCTCCAACAACAAGGAAGAGCTGTTTGGCAGCCTGCGCGAGGTCGAGGAGTTCGTGACTCTGCTTCGCACGAACGACGCCACCGTGCGGGCGTTCAACGACAGCACGGCCAAGGTCTCGACGGTGCTCGAGGGCGAGCGCGAAGACCTGGCGGGAACACTCAAGGCCCTCAGCATTGCCCTGGTCAACGTCAACTCGTTGGTCAAGGAGAACCGCGGCGCCCTCAAGGACAACATCGACAACATCGGCTCGCTCGCGGCGCTGTTGGCCAAGCACAAGA
>NZ_JAKFEL010000139.1:0-3652 GCF_036675695.1 Aeromicrobium sp. | reverse complement strand
TGGCGGTCACTGTTGTCAATACGGCAGGGAAGTGCGTCGCTGCACTGAGCCCGACGTTAGGCTCCGGCAGTTTCCCGACCATCACTGGTTTGTTTCAGGCATGTTACAAGTGCCTCGGAGAGGCGATTCAGCACCATCGGTAGGCTCGCCGCGTGGAAACCCCCTCACTTGGCCGTCGCATCCTCGCCCTGCTCATCGATTGGGCGGTCGCCGCCTTGAGCGCAGTTGCGTTGACCGGTGTCAGCTATCCGCCGAAGGACATCGGGGAGAACCTCGTGATCGTTGGGTTCTTCATCGTCGAGGTCGGCATTCTGACCGGCCTGTTGGGCTTCACGATCGGCAAGCGGATCCTCGGTCTCCGGGTCGAGAATCCCGCCGGCCAACCGATCGGCATTCCCCGTGCAGTCCTGCGTACGACACTGCTTTCGTTGGTGCTGCCGGCCATCGTCATGAACGAGGACAAGCGCGGACTGCACGACATCGCAGCGGGCGCCCGGGTCATACGCGTCTAGACGTCACGCCGCTGGGAGTGGTTGAGTCGCTCCATGGCTGGCGGTCGTTGGGTCGAGCTCCGGGTTCACGGTGTCAGCGGTACGCCGCCTGAGTCGCTTCTCGCTCACCCGCACGTCAAGCAGATCGCCGGTGACGGCTACTCGCGCTACTTCCGGCCGATCAACGGCAGCGGCAAGGAGCTGAAGGCCGACGACGGTCACACGGTCGAGGGCTACCACTGGGGCCAGTTCACGTCGGGTTCGTGGCGTGCGGGCCTGTGGTTGATCCTCGTTCCGTTCGGGCTTGTCAACGCCGCCCAGTTCATGCTGCCGCCGTTCGTCAACCGAACCTCCAAGTTCTGGCACGGACTGTGCGGTGCGCTGCTTCGCCTGGCGGCGTTGCTCATGACCTGCCTGTTCGCGTTCACCTCCGGCTTCGTGCTGATGGACCTGCTCGGCTGGCGCTGGGCGGCCAAGACCCGTCTTCTCAAGAGCTATGAGCCGGACACCGTTCTCACGGGCGCGGTGATCCTGAGTGCCGTCGCGATGCTTGCTCTGTACGTGCTCGGCAAGGGTTTTGGCCGTACGGGACCGTCGGACTCGACCGAGATGGACGAGACGACGACCACGCCGCTCGCCAAGAAGTCGTTCTACCAAGGAGATGCGGACGCCTCGACTCTTCGCGCCCTGCACCTCGTGGCCGCATTCGCGCTGATTGCGATCATGGCAACGTTCGCGCGTGACGCGAACGCGTGGTCCAGCCGTCCGATCGTCGGCATGATCGCGTTCGGTCTGCTGGTCCTGGTTGTGCTGGTGGTCATCTTCCTCGGCGATCCCGAGGGTTCGGTCAGTGTCGCGATGCCGTCACGGATGGCTCGCCTTCGCGCCACGTGGCATTCCGTGACCAAGGTGCTTTCTCCCTTGCTCCTGGTGATCTCGACGATCATCGTGATCGCCGCCGCCATCCAGATGGGCGGTGTCGAGCGACCCAAGCCCGTCGGCCGCATCGAAGCCTTCGACGGGTTCGCCAACTCACTGATGGTGGCCGGAGTCGTGGTGCTCGTGCTGATGTCTTGGGCCAACGCCGCGCTGGCGTGGACCACGCGTACGAAGACCGGCAGCAAGAAGGACCCCGCGAGATTCTTTGTTCGGTACGCGTGGGGGATGACGAGCTATCTGATCGCCACCGTCGCGACATTCATCGGTGTGGGATTCTCGGCCGCAGTCTCGACCGCGGTCTCGACCTCGCTCAATCTCGACATCGCCGAGCGCATCGACGAAAGAGGGCTGACTCTCAAGACGCGGGTCGGCGCGACTCCCATGCTGGACCGCGTGGCGTACGCCTGGGGACTCACAGCACTGATGTTGATCGCGATCGCCATCTTCGCCCTGACGTTCTACTTCATCCGCCGCAAGCACTTCCTGGCCTCGAGTGAAGCGATGCATGCCGCGCCGGCCGACGCGACCACCAAACTGCCTGAGGGGTGGACGTCCAAGATTGCACGCGGGATCTGGATCGCGCGCCTCAAGACCAAGCTGCCTTCGCTGTTCTGGGTGTTCGCTGCATTCGGAGTGTTGTTGGCCCTCGTGGTCGCCTGGGAAGTCGGCTTCTGCGCCGGTGGGAACGATCCGACGGAGTGCAAGCAGGCGCCGTGGCTGCTCGACTACCTGAGCCAGCCCCGCCGTAGCGGCAATGGTGACTTCCTGACCATCTTTGGCGCGTGGACGCTGCTCGGCCTGGCAGCTGGCACCGTCGCACTCAGCCGTGGCGCCATCAAGACCCAGTCCTCCAGGCGTGGCGTCAGCATCATTTGGGACATCGTGTCGTTCTGGCCGCACGCGGTGCACCCGTTCGTGCCGCGGCCGTACTCGCAGCGCACGGTGGTCGATCTGCGCGACCGCATTCGATGGCACCTGAGTGACATCGGGGAGTCCGATGTGCAGCGACCTGTCGTCGTATGTGGGCACAGCCAGGGGAGTCTGATCTCGTTCAGTGCTCTCTTGCTTCTCAGACCGGAGGAGCGCGATCGTGTGGCTCTGATGACGTTCGGGTCCCAGCTGCGGATGATCTTCCCGCGCGCGTTCCCCGGCTTCGTCAATCTGGACTCGATTGCTGGCCTCTATGCGTCGCTCAACGGCGCCTGGGTCAACCTCTATCGCGCAACCGACCCGCTGGCCGGGCCCGTGCTGTCGTGGGACCACTCGCCCGACGGCGCTGAACCGTCATCGCAGCACTTCCCGAACATTGGTGCCGGTCGTCAGCCTGACTCGTACGATCCCGTGACCCGCCGCCGCATCAGTGGTGCCGATTGGCGAGTCATCGATCCAACGCCGTACGACGAGGCGCTCCAGACCGGGCCGGTGACCCGACTTCACGGTCACAGCGAGTTCTGGGACGACGCGGACTGGCCGACCGCCCTTCAGGCAGTCGTCAACGTTCCACCGCGAGGCTGAATCAGCCTCGCATTGCCTTGCGGGAGCCCTTCATGCTCGTGGGCACGGGGCCGCGCGGCATGGGGGCAGCCGGACGCATCGCGTCGAGGGCCTTCAGCTTGTAGAGCAGCGCCGTCATTTGGGCCGGCTTGATGTTCTTGGGCAGCTTTTGGACGTGCTTGAGGAGCTTGGTCAGCTGCACCTCGCCCTCGCCGCGGCCGACGACGATGTCGGTCACGGGTACCTCTTCGCCGCCGATACGGGCGTGCTTCTTCTTCTCGGCTGCGAGGAGGTTCTTGACCCGGGTGGGGTTGCCCTCACCGACCAGGATGATGCCGGGACGACCGACCACTCGGTGGACGATGTCCTGGTTCTTGGTGAACGCGACGGCGGGCTTGACGTCCCAGCCGCGCTTCAGCATCTGCAGGGCACCCGCTGCGGCACCGGTCTGACCCTCGACCTGCGCGTACGCGGCCTTCTCGGCGCGACGTCCGAAGACGATCAACATGGCAAGGATGCCGATCAGGATGGAGAACAGGATCGTGACGATCAGGCCGAACGTGCCCGTACCGAAGACGAGGTAGCCCAGCGCTGCCGAGGCACCACCGAACACGAGGAACGTCAGCAGCAGGATCAAGCCGATGTTGCGATCGCTGCGCTTGGTGATCGTGTAGGCCTGTCGCATCTGGCGGATGCGGCCCTTGGCGGGTGCGGGTGTGGCGTTGGAC
>NZ_JAKFEL010000003.1:0-3668 GCF_036675695.1 Aeromicrobium sp. | reverse complement strand
CTCACGACGCACCTTCGAGCGGGTGACCTCGACGCCACAACGCTCACAGATGATGCCCTTGAAGCGCACGCGCTTGTACTTGCCGCAGTAGCACTCCCAGTCCCGGGTGGGACCGAAGATCTTCTCGCAGAAAAGGCCGTCACGCTCAGGCTTGAGCGTGCGGTAGTTGATGGTCTCCGGCTTCTTGACCTCGCCGTGGCTCCAGCCCCGGATGTCCTCCGGGGTGGCCAGGCCGATCTGAATCTGCTCGAAGAAGTTCACGTCCAGCAAGGTGTGTTCCTTTGGTTGCTGTTTGAGATAAAGGCTGAGGGACTGATTCCCCGGGCCGCGGCCTGCGCCGCGGGCCCGGGGGTGGATCAGACTTCTTCGACGCTGCTCGGCTCGCGCCGCGACAGGTCGATGCCGAGTTCCTCGGCCGCTCGGAAGACGTCTTCCTCGGCGTCCTTCAACTGGATGGGGCTGCCGTCCTGCGACAGCACCTCCACGTTGAGGCAGAGGGACTGCATCTCCTTGACGAGAACCTTGAACGACTCGGGGATGCCCGAGTCGGGGATGTTCTCGCCCTTGACGATCGCCTCGTAGACCTTCACGCGTCCCGGCACGTCGTCGGACTTGATCGTCAGCAGCTCCTGGAGTGCGTAGGCAGCGCCGTACGCCTCCATCGCCCAGACCTCCATCTCGCCGAACCGCTGGCCACCGAACTGGGCCTTACCGCCCAGGGGCTGCTGCGTGATCATCGAGTAGGGGCCGGTCGAGCGAGCGTGGATCTTGTCGTCGACGAGGTGGTGGAGCTTGAGGATGTACATGTAGCCCACGGCCACCGGCTCCGGGAACGGCTCACCCGAACGACCGTCGAAGAGGGAGGCCTTGCCGTCCTCCTTGACCATCCGCTCACCGTCACGGTTGGGCAGCGTCGCACCCAGCAGACCGGTGATCTCGTCCTCGCGCGCACCGTCGAAGACCGGAGTGGCCACCTTGGTGTTGGGCGTGGCCTTGTCCGCACCGATGGAGATCAGGCGCTGCTTCCAGTCAGCGTTGCCCTTCTCACCGGAGAGGTCGAGGTCCCAGCCCTGCTTGGCGAGCCACCCGAGGTGGAGCTCGAGGATCTGGCCGATGTTCATACGACGCGGCACACCCAGCGGGTTGAGCACGACGTCGACGGGGGTGCCGTCCTCCATGAACGGCATGTCCTCGACCGGCAGGATCTTGGCGATGACGCCCTTGTTGCCGTGACGACCGGCGAGCTTGTCACCGACCGAGATCTTGCGCTTCTGGGCAACGTAGACGCGGACCAGCTGGTTGACGCCCGGAGGCAGGTCGTCGCCGTCCTCGCGGTCGAAGACGCGCACGCCGATGACCGTTCCGGACTCACCGTGGGGAACCTTCATCGAGGTGTCGCGCACCTCGCGCGCCTTCTCACCGAAGATCGCGCGGAGCAGGCGCTCCTCGGGCGTGAGCTCGGTCTCGCCCTTGGGCGTGACCTTGCCGACCAGGATGTCACCGGTGGTGACCTCGGCGCCGATGCGGATGATGCCGCGCTCGTCGAGGTCGGCCAGGCCCTCCTCGGAGACGTTCGGGATGTCCCGGGTGATCTCCTCGGGGCCGAGCTTGGTGTCGCGGGCGTCGACCTCGTGCTCCTCGATGTGGATCGAGGTGAGGACGTCTTCCTGCACCAGGCGCTGGCTGAGGATGATCGCGTCCTCGTAGTTGTGGCCCTGCCACGGCATGAAGGCGACGAGCAGGTTGGTGCCCAGCGCCATCTCCGCGTTGTCGGTGCAGGGGCCGTCAGCGATCGGCGTGCCGACCTCGAGCCGGTCACCGGTCTTCACCAGCGGGCGCTGGTTGATGCAGGTGCCCTGGTTGGAGCGCTTGAACTTGGCCAGCTTGTAGGTCTGGTAGGAGCCGTCGTCGTTCATCGTCTCGATGAAGTCGGCCGACACCTCCTTGACCACACCAGCGTTCTCGGCCACGACCACGTCGCCGGCGTCGACGGCGGCGCGGTACTCCATGCCGGTGCCGACCAGCGGGCTGTCGCTCACGACGAGCGGGACAGCCTGGCGCTGCATGTTGGCGCCCATGAGCGCGCGGTTGGCGTCGTCGTGCTCGAGGAACGGGATCAGGGCCGTCGCGACCGACACCATCTGGCGCGGCGAGACGTCCATGTAGTCGACCTCGTTGGCCAGGATCGCGTCGACCTCGCCGCGCTTCTGGCGGACCAGGACGCGGTCCTCGACGAAGCGCATCTTGGCGTCGAGCGGCGCGTTGGCCTGCGCGATGACGAAGCGGTCCTCGTCGTCGGCGGTGAGGTAGTCGATCTGGTCGGTGACCACACCACCCTCCACCTTGCGGTAGGGGGTCTCGACGAAGCCGAACGGGTTGATCCGTCCGTAGGACGCGAGCGAGCCGATCAGGCCGATGTTGGGGCCTTCAGGGGTCTCGATCGGGCACATGCGGCCGTAGTGCGACGGGTGGACGTCACGGACCTCCATGCCGGCGCGGTCACGAGACAGACCACCGGGACCGAGAGCCGAGAGCCGACGCTTGTGCGTCAGTCCGGCGATCGGGTTGGTCTGGTCCATGAACTGCGAGAGCTGCGAGGTGCCGAAGAACTCCTTCAGCGCCGCCACGACCGGACGGATGTTGATCAGGGACTGCGGCGTGATGGCCTCGACGTCCTGGGTCGTCATCCGCTCGCGAACCACGCGCTCCATGCGGGCCAGGCCCGTGCGGAGCTGGTTCTGGATGAGCTCACCGACCGTGCGCATGCGGCGGTTGCCGAAGTGGTCGATGTCGTCGGACTGGACCTTGACCGGGGCACCGTCGGGGCCCAGGACCGGGTTGCCGGCCGCGTCGACCAGGTCGGGCGAGTCGACCGAGCCGGCAGCGTGGAGCTGCACGACGTAGCGGATCGCGGCAACGACGTCGTCGATGGTCAGCGTCTGCTGGTCGAAGGCCTCGGTCAGGCCGAGCTTCTTGTTGATCTTGTAGCGACCGACCTTGGCCAGGTCGTAGCGCTTGGGGTTGAAGTAGTAGTTGTTCAGCAGCGTCTGGGCGGCCTCACGCGTGGGCGGTTCGCCCGGGCGCAGCTTGCGGTAGATGTCGAGCAGCGCCTCGTCCTGGGTCTGGGGCGTGTCCTTGTCCAGGGTCAGCATCATCGACTCGTACTGCCCGAACTCCTCGCGGATCTGCTCGGGGGTCCAGCCGAGGGCCTTGAGCAGCACGGTGACGTTCTGCTTGCGCTTGCGGTCGAGGCGTACGCCGACCATGTCGCGCTTGTCGATCTCGAACTCGAGCCAGGCACCACGCGAGGGGATGACCTTCGCGGTGTAGATGTCCTTGTCGGAGGTCTTGTCGGCGGTGCGCTCGAAGTAGACACCGGGCGAGCGGACCAGCTGCGAGACGACGACGCGCTCGGTGCCGTTGATGATGAAGGTGCCCTTGTCGGTCATGAGCGGGAACTCGCCCATGAAGACCGTCTGGCCCTTGATCTCACCGGTGTCGTTGTTGGTGAACTCGGCGGAGACATAGAGGGGCCGGGAGTAGGTGAAGTCCTTCTCCTTGCACTCCTCCTCGGTGTACTTCGGGTCGACGAAGACCGGGTTGTCGAACGAGAGCATCATCGTCTCGGAGAAGTCCTCGATCGGGGAGATCTCCTCGAAGATCTCCTG
>NZ_JAKFEL010000136.1:0-3710 GCF_036675695.1 Aeromicrobium sp. | reverse complement strand
AAGTCGAAGTCGTCGAGTGCGACGGCCTGCGACGACGGACCGAAGTCGTAGTCGTAGGAGTCGTAGCCGGTGACGGAGTAGGCCGCTGCGCGGGCCTCCTCGGTCGGCTCCACCCGGATGTTGCGGTAGCGCTCCAGGCCGGTGCCGGCCGGGATGAGCTTTCCGATGATCACGTTCTCCTTCAGGCCCTTGAGGCTGTCGGAGCGGCCGTTGATCGCGGCGTCGGTCAGGACACGGGTGGTCTCCTGGAAGGAGGCCGCCGAGAGCCACGACTCGGTCGCGAGCGAGGCCTTGGTGATGCCCATGAGGACCGGGCGACCCGAGGCCGGCTTGCCGCTCTCGGAGACCACGCGACGGTTCTCCTCCTCGAACCGCACCCGGTCGACCAGGTCGGACGGGAGCAGGTTGGTGTCACCGGACTCGATGACCGTCACGCGACGCAGCATCTGCCGCACGATGATCTCGATGTGCTTGTCGTGGATCGACACACCCTGGGAGCGGTAGACCTCCTGGACCTCGTCCACGAGGTGCTCCTGCGCCTTGCGGACACCCAGGATGCGCAGGACGTCCTGCGGGTCGGGCGTACCGGACGTGATGTGGTGACCGACCTCGATGTGGTCGCCGTCCTCCACGTTGAGGCGCGAGCGCTTCGACACGGGGATCTCCTGGACCTCAGAGCCGTCGTCCGGGGTGACCAGGACCACGCGGGCCTTGTCGGTCTCCTCGATCTTCACGCGACCGGCCGACTCCGAGATGGGAGTGCGGCCCTTGGGCGAGCGGGCCTCGAAGAGCTCGACCACGCGGGGCAGACCCTGCGTGATGTCGTCCGCGGAGGCCACACCACCGGTGTGGAAGGTACGCATGGTCAGCTGCGTGCCGGGCTCACCGATCGACTGGGCGGCGATGATGCCGACCGCCTCACCGATGTCGACCAGCTTGCCGGTGGCCAGCGAACGGCCGTAGCACTTCGCGCAGGTGCCGGTCTTGGCGTCACAGGTCAGCACGGAGCGGACCTTCACCTCGACCACACCGGCGGCGATGAGCTCGCCGATCTTCACGTCGCCGAGGTCCTCACCGGCACCGGCGAGAACCTCGCCGGTCTCCGGGTGGGCGATCTCGACCGCAGAGGCCCGGGCGTACGCCGAGGTCTCGACGTGCTCGTGCTTGACGACCGAGCCGTCCTCGAGACGCTCGCCGATCAGCTTGGGCAGACCACGCTCGGTGCCACAGTCGTCCTCACGGATGATGACGTCCTGCGACACGTCCACCAGACGACGGGTGAGGTAGCCCGAGTCGGCGGTGCGGAGCGCGGTGTCGGCCAGACCCTTGCGGGCACCGTGGGTCGAGATGAAGTACTCGAGCACCGAGAGGCCCTCGCGGAAGTTGGCCTTGATCGGGCGCGGGATGATCTCGCCCTTCGGGTTGGCCACCAGACCACGCATGGCCGCAACCTGCCGGATCTGGTTCATGTTTCCGGAGGCACCCGAGTCGACCATCATGTAGATCGGGTTCCTGCGGTCGAAGTTGGCCTCCATGGCCCGACCGACCTCGGCAGCAGCCTGGGTCCACAGCTCGATGAGCTCCTGACGACGCTCGTCGTCAGTCATCACACCGCGCTCGTAGTTCTTCTGGACCTTCTCGGCCTGGGCCTCGTAGCGGCCGAGGATCTCGACCTTGCTGTCCGGCGTGGTGACGTCGTCGATCGAGACGGTCACACCGGAGCGGGTGGCCCAGTGGAAGCCGGCGTCCTTCAGGGCGTCGAGCGAGGCGGCAACCTGGACCTTGGTGTAGCGCTCGGCCAGGTCGTTGACGATCGCGCCGAGGCGCTTCTTGCCGACCTCTTCGTTGACGAAGGGGTAGTCGGCCGGGAGCGTGTCGTTGAAGTAGACACGGCCCAGCGTCGTCTCCAGCAGGATCGCGGTCCGGTCCTCCCAGTCCGCGCCGAGCTCGAGGTCGAGCGGCGGCACGATGTCGTTGAGGCGGATGCGGACCTTGCTCTGCATCGCGATCTCGCCGCGGTCGTAGGCCATGATCGCCTCGGACGGGGTCGAGAAGATGCGGCCCTCGCCGACCTCGCCCTCGCGGTCACCGGTCAGCCAGAACAGGCCGATGATCATGTCCTGCGAAGGCATGGTCACCGGACGGCCGTCCGACGGCTTGAGGATGTTGTTGGTCGAGAGCATCAGGATGCGAGCCTCGGCCTGCGCCTCCGCGGACAGCGGAAGGTGGACAGCCATCTGGTCACCGTCGAAGTCGGCGTTGAACGCGCCGCAGACGAGCGGGTGGATCTGGATGGCCTTGCCCTCGATCAGCTGGGGCTCGAAGGCCTGGATGCCGAGGCGGTGCAGGGTGGGCGCACGGTTGAGCAGCACGGGGTGCTCGGTGATGACCTCTTCGAGGACGTCCCACACGACCGGGCGGGCGCGCTCGACCATCCGCTTGGCGGACTTGATGTTCTGCGCGTGCGACAGGTCGACCAGGCGCTTCATCACGAACGGCTTGAACAGCTCAAGTGCCATCTGCTTGGGCAGACCGCACTGGTGGAGCTTGAGCTGCGGGCCCGACACGATGACCGAACGGCCGGAGTAGTCGACGCGCTTGCCGAGGAGGTTCTGACGGAAACGACCCTGCTTGCCCTTGAGCATGTCGGACAGCGACTTCAGCGGCCGGTTGCCCGGGCCGGTGACCGGACGTCCACGACGACCGTTGTCGAAGAGGCTGTCGACGGCCTCCTGCAGCATCCGCTTCTCGTTGTTGACGATGATCTCGGGAGCACCGAGGTCAAGCAGTCGCTTGAGGCGGTTGTTGCGGTTGATGACGCGGCGGTAGAGGTCGTTGAGGTCGGAGGTCGCGAAGCGGCCACCGTCGAGCTGCACCATCGGGCGCAGGTCCGGGGGGATGACCGGAACGGCGTCGAGGACCATGCCGATGGGCTGGTTGCCCGTCTTGCGGAAGGCGTCGACGACCTTGAGGCGCTTGAGGGCGCGGACCTTGCGCTGGCCCTTGCCGTTGGCGATCGTGTCGCGCAGGGACTCGACCTCGGCCTCCACGTCGAAGTCCTGGAGACGCCGCTGGATCGCGGTGGCGCCCATGAAGCCCTCGAAGTACTTGCCGAACCAGTTCTTCATCTCGCGGTAGAGGAGCTCGTCGCCGAGCAGGTCCTGCACCTTGAGGTTCTTGAACGTGTCCCAGACCTCTTCCAGACGCGCGATCTCGCGGTTGGCGCGGTCGCGGAGCTGGTTCATCTCACGCTCGGCACCGTCACGGACCTTGCGCTTGGCGTCGGCCTTGGCACCCTCGGCCTCGAGGGTGGCGAGGTCTTCCTCGAGCTTCTTGGCGCGGTCCTCCACGGAGGTGTCGCGACGCTTCTCGAGGCGCTCGCGCTCCAGGCCGACCTTGTTCTCCAGGGTGTCGGAGTCGCGGTGGCGCGCGTCCTCGTCGACCGAGGTGATCATGTAGGCAGCGAAGTAGATGACCTTCTCGAGGTCCTTCGGCGCCAGGTCGAGCAGGTAGCCCAGGCGCGACGGGACGCCCTTGAAGTACCAGATGTGGGTCACGGGAGCGGCGAGCTCGATGTGGCCCATCCGCTCACGACGCACCTTCGAGCGGGTGACCTCGACGCCACAACGCTCACAGATGATGCCCTTGAAGCGCACGCGCTTGTACTTGCCGCAGTAGCACTCCCAGTCCCGGGTGGGACCGAAGATCTT
>NZ_JAKFEL010000210.1:0-22949 GCF_036675695.1 Aeromicrobium sp. | reverse complement strand
AATGACCAGACCCGACTTGGTGGTCTGCTCGGCTTCGACAGCCTGGATGACCAGACGATCTTCGAGCGGCTTGATGGTGACCGACACGTGTCGACCTCCCCTTTCAGGCGGTGGAACTCTGGATGCTGGTGAGCACGCCGTCGCGGGGGTCATGCACACCTTTGCTGGCACTCTCATAGCGAGAGCGCCAATACAAAACCTAGCACTCGCAGTGTGAGAGTGCTAAGGGTGTTCGCGCTCCGCTGAACTCTTCGCCGGGAGCACACGGCAGAATCCATGCATGGATCTGGTGACCTTCGAGAAGCTGCTCTCCCCCGCGGGCCAGCTGCTGCTCGATGAGGTCGCCCAGAGCGCCGGAAAGGAAAGCGACCTCGCCCTCGGCACCCGGCTCCGCAAGACGTACGCATCGGCGCTAGTCGCGGCTGCCGTGACGCAGAATCACCTACGTGGCAAGGCTGTCGCCAAGTTCGGCGACGATGCCCGCCGGATGTACTTCACGCACGACGCCCTGGAGCAGTCGACCCGCCAGCGGGTCGCCGCACATCGAGCTTCTCGTCTCGCATCAACAGGCGCCGAGGCTGTCGTCGACCTGGGCTGCGGCATCGGTGGGGATCTGATCGCCATGGCTCGTGCAGGGCTCCGCGCACGCGGTGTCGAGCTGGATCCCGTACGAGCAGCAATCGCCGAAGCCAACCTGCGCGCGCTGGAGCTCGGCGGCGAGGTCACCACCGCAGACGTACGCAAGGTCGAGATCGGCAAGGACGAGGTCGCGTTCATCGACCCAGCTCGTCGAGATGGACGCGGGCGTACGTTCTCCACCTCGGACCTGCAACCACCGTGGGAGTGGGTGTGCCGGCTCTTGGAAGGTCGCGCGGTGGCGAAGGTGATGCCCGGTCTCGCGCATGACGCCGTGCCCCATGGCGTCGAGGCTGAGTGGGTCAGCGACGGCGGGGACCTGGTCGAAGCCTGTCTGTGGGGCGCACCGTTCGCCACGGCGACGCGACGCGCCACCGTTCTGCCGTCGGGAACCGGGCTGGTCTCGATCGGCGAGCTGGCAGCCCTGGCGCAGCCCGGTTCGTACATCTACGAACCGGACGACGCCGTCATACGTTCGGGCCTGGTGGGCGAGCTGGCCGGCGACATCGGTGGCTGGCTGATGGATCCGCGCATCGCGTACGTCAGCTCCGACCGTGCCGTGACGACTCCCCTCGCGCGCGGATTCCGCGTCATCGACGAGCTGCCGTTCCGCGAGAAGCCCCTCAAGGCCGCATTGCAGGTTCGCCGCATCGGAACGCTGACGGTCAAGAAGCGTGGCGTCGACATCGTGCCCGAGGAGCTGATCAAGCGGCTCAAGCTCAAAGGGCCCAATCCCGCGACGGTCATCATGACCCGCGTACGCGGCGACGGTCGGGCCTTCCTCGTCGAACGGGCGTAACCGAGGCTAGTCGGAGCACTTAGGGTGTCCTGAGTGAACGTCATCCCTGCAGCCGATCAGCCCCTGCGTTCCTTGTGGAAGCGGCAACGCGTCTATCGCCGGCGCTTCATCCTCGCGGTCACCATGTCGACGATCAACAAGGTCGCCGATGTCGTACCTGAGCTCCTGATCGGTGCTGCGGTCGACGTGGTGGTGCGTGGAGATGCCTCGTTCGTCGGCGAGATCCTGGGGGTTGAGTCCCGCTACTCGCAGCTCGGCTGGCTTGCCGCCATCAACGTCGTGGTGTGGATCATCGAGTCCGCGAGCCAGTACGTCGCTGACGTCCTCTGGCGCGGACTGGCACAAGGTGTCGAGCACGATCTGCGCGTCGAGGCGTACGACCACGCCCAGCATCTCGACATGTCATGGCACGAGTCTCGACCGAGCGGATCAACGCTGGCGACCCTCAACGACGACGTCAATCAACTCGAACGCTTCCTCGACATCGGCGCTCCTGCGATCATCCAGACATTCCTGAACGTGGTCCTCGTCGGCGCGGTCTTCGCCCTGTCGTCCTGGACTCTGCTGCTGTTTGCCTTCACCCCGATCCCGGTGATCGTCGTTGGCTCCCTGATCTTCCAGCGCCGTCTGGAGCCGCTCTACGACCGCGTACGAGAAGCTGTCTCCGATCTCTCCAGCGCCCTCAGCGCCAACCTCGCGGGCATTGCCACGATCAAGGCCTTCACCGCGGAGGACCGGGAGCGGGATCGGATCGCCGCCGTCTCGACCGCGTACCGGACTGCGAACACCGACGCGATCCGTTCATCGGCGGCGTTCGTGCCGCTGGTCCGTATGGCCATCCTTGCCGGCTTCACGTGCACCCTGTTGCTCGGCGGTCGGGCTGTGCTCCGCGGCGATCTCGAGGTCGGTCTCTACTCTGTCCTCGTCTTCATGACTCAACGCCTGCTGTGGCCGCTGACCGACGTCGCAACCGTCCTGGACCTCTATCAGCGTGGTCGGGCTTCGACTCAGCGGATCCTGACCCTGCTTGCCGTGCCGATCACGGTCCCGGCCGGTACGGCCGTCCTTGCCAAGCCGGTTCAGGGGCGCATCGAGCTCCGCGGCGTACGCGCCGGATACGCCGACGGGCCCGACGTGATCCACAACCTCGACCTGGTGGTTCCGGCTGGAGAGACTCACGCGATCGTCGGCACGACGGGAGCCGGTAAATCTACGCTTCTGAGGTTGGTGCTCCGATTCGACGATCCCCGCGCTGGCACCATCGAGCTGGACGGAACCGACATCCGCGATCTCGACTGGGACTCGCTGCGCGGGTCGATGGCGTACGTCGCCCAGGACGTCTACATGTTCGCGGGCTCAATCGCCGACAACATCGCGTACGGGCGCCCGGACGCGACCCGCGCCGAGATCGTTGCGGCTGCGGAGTCCGCCGCGGCTCGTGACTTCATCGATGCCACCGCCGATGGCTTCGACAGCTGGGTCGGCGAGCGCGGTGTGACCCTGTCAGGAGGTCAGCGGCAGAGGCTTGCTTTGGCTCGAGCGTTGCTTCGTGAGCCCAGCGTGCTGGTTCTCGACGAGGCCACGAGCGCAGTCGACAACGAGACCGAGGCAGCGATCCAGCGATCGCTGCGAGTGGCGACCGCTGGCTGCACGGCACTGGTTGTCGCCCACCGCCTGTCGACCGTTCGTCATGCTCACCGGATCTGGGTTCTCGACGCCGGGCGGGTCGCCGAGTCTGGTACTCACGACGACCTCATCGCCGCCGACGGTGCATATGCCGCTTTGTGGCGGGTTCAGACCGGAGAACTCGCGCTCGACTGATGCGGTCAGCCTGACTGCTTCGGAGCTCACGGCACGCGAGGATAGCGCCGCGATTTGTGACGCTCACGGCGCAAAAGGGCGCTCGTAGCGCCCTCTGCGTCACAAATCGCGGGGCTTTAGTCGGTCTTGAAGTCGACAACCAGGCGCGCGGGGTTGTCGAGTGTGGTGACCTTGAACGGCACCTCGTTGCGCAGCCCGACCGCCCAGCTGAGCACTGCCTCGAAGTCGCCCGACCTGACGAAGCCCGTGATCTCTCTGGCCTTGTCGTTCGTGACGGTGTTGGGACCTGTATAGGTCTCCTCTTCCGCCTCCATGTCGTATCCCGAGGACGGCGTGAGCACAATCTGCACTGCGGTCTCGGCGTCGGGCAGGTCGATCGGCTCGCCTGATCCGTCCGCGAGAACCGGCAGCTCGACATATTTCACGGTGTAGCCGGGCACGCTTTCGGAGAACTCGAGTACGACTCGATCGAAGCCTGAGTGCGCCCCGACCCTCACCGCGACGAGCTGACCGAAGTCCTCGGACTCCTCGATGACCTCATCCGTCGAGAAATCGGAGGGGGTTTCGGTCGCTGACGGCGTAGGTGCCGCCGTCGTCTCAGTGGGTTCGGACGGGGTGTCGTCTCCACAGGCGCTCAGGAGAGCTGCCATCGCAATCGCCGCCGTCGTCAGGCGCAAGGACTTCTTCATGACAACCACCGTTCTGCCGGGGCTTGAAGCCTATCGAGTAAAGGGAGACACGCCCTAGCATTGCTTGACGCTGATGCCGTCGACCGGGAGCTTGCCGCGGGCCTCAGCCTTGTCTGTCAGCACCGCGACCAACGCCCGCATCGCCGGGAGCTCGTTGCCGTACAGGGCGATCTTGGTCGGTGCCGTGCTCTTCTCCAGCGCGTACGGGCGATCAGTCGCCACCACGATGTCGGCGAATGCGCTCCGCGAGCTGGTGAACGCGAGGGTGGCGCCGCTCGCGGTCGACAATCCCGCCTCCTTGGCCGCGGTCTTGAAGTTGGCCACGGCTTCGGACGAGCCACTCGGTCGTACGGCAGTGACTGGCTCCGACTTGCCGCACACTTCGCTGACCATCGTGATGGCGGCAGCGCTGAGTGCCTGCGACTCGGTTGCGTGGTTACCAGGATCGCCGCTCAGCTGCGGTGCCGCGTCGGCGTGGAGGAGATGCGCGATGACTCGCGCCGCCGAGGCTCGTGCCTGCTTCTCGGGTATCTCGCCGGACTTCAGAGCGGCCAGGACCGCGAGGTACGCCCGATCGTTGTCCGCCGGCATGAGCGCCAGGTCGCTGCCGGCCTTGATCGCTTGGACTGCCGCCTCGCCTCCCGGATAGCGCTTCACAACAGCGCCCATGCCGAGCGAGTCGCTGACGATCAGACCGTCATACCCGAGCTCCTTGCGCAGCATGCCAGTGATCACCTTGCGTGACATGGACGCCGGAACACCCGGGTCCGCGGACGAGACGTTCAGGTGGCCCGTCATGATGCTCGGCGCCCCAGCGTCAATGGCTGCCTTGAACGGTACGAGGTCGTGATCCGCAAGGCGCTTCTTGTCGCTGGACAGTTGCGGGAGGGCGCTGTGGCTGTCCTCGGACACGTTGTGTCCCGGGAAGTGCTTGACCGCCGAAATGAGACCCGCCTGCGAGTAGCCGGCGACTGCTGCGACGACGGACTTCGCAACGATCGCCGGATCGGTGCCAGCTGATCTGGTGCCGATGATCGGGTCGGCGGCGCCAATCGTGACGTCGCCGATGGGCGCGAACACGGCATTGAATCCTGCGGCCCGCAATTCAGCGCCCGAAGCCTTCGTCGCCCCGGCGACCGCCTGCGCGCCCTGCTTGGCATCTCCGGCTATCGCTGCACCGGCCGACATGAAGGTCGGGAACGGTGTCAGCGGCCGCTTGACGCGGGTGACGAGGCCGCCCTCTTGGTCGACCGGCACCATCACGGGGTAGTCGCGGTCACTTCCCGCTTCCTGAAGATCGGCGTTGAACGCCTTGATGTGGCTCAGCGGGTCATTGGTGGTGGCGTCGAGGATCTTGGGACTCGTCACCATCACACCCGCAAAATGCTTGTCGCGTACGAGGGCGAGCGACGCCGCGTCGTTGCGGTGTCGGGCGATGATCAGCTGACCGGCGAGGTCTTCGAGACTGAGGTCGCTGGCCAAGGTCTTGGCGGCCTCGATCTCGATCGCCGTCGGCGACCAGTGCGGTGTCTTCTTGGTCGTCGGCGGGGACGTCGTGCTGACTGCGGACGAAGTCGCCGCCGCCGGGGTCTCGATCGGATCGGCCCGGGAGATCCACCACACGGAAACCCCGCCGATGATGACTGCCGAGAGTGCGACGGAGAGGTTGCGACGCGCGTGCGAGACCCGTGCCGCGCGGTGGCTGGCCACGACTAGGCCGCCAGTACCTGCGTCACAGGCATGCTGGAGTCGACCGGCAGATCCAACGATGAAGGCGGCAGCCCTCTGCGTACGACCTCGGCACCGAGCGCCGCCACCATCGCGCCGTTGTCGGTGCACAGCCCGAGCCGGGGCACACGTACGGTGATGCCTGCCTTGGCCGCACGCTCCTCGGCGAAGTGGCGCAGCCGCGCGTTGGCGGCGACACCTCCGCCGATGATCAAGGTGTCGACATCGTGGTCCTTGCAGGCCGCGATCGTCTTCTTGGTCAGCACGTCGCAGACCGAGTCCTGGAATGCCGCCGCGACGTCGGCGACGTTGAACGTGCGGCCCATGCGCTGCTCGTGCTGGACGAGTCGAGCAACCGCGCTCTTGAGCCCGGAGAACGAGAAGTCGTACTTGTACTTCTCGGCGTCACGGCCAGTGAGAGCTCGGGGGAAGTCGAAGGCGGTGCCGTCACCCTCTCGCGCGACTCGATCGATATGGGGTCCTCCGGGGTAGGGCAGCCCGAGCAGTCGAGCAACCTTGTCGAAGGCCTCCCCTGCAGCATCGTCAATCGTCTGGCCGAGCAGTGTGATGTCCGTGGCAATGTCATCGACCAGCAGGATCTCGGTGTGCCCGCCGCTGACGAGCATCGCGGCCATACGTCCATCGAACCGGCCATGCTCAAGCTGATCGACGGCCACGTGAGCAGCGAGATGGTTGACGCCGTAGAGCGGCTTGTCGTGCGCCAGCGCGAGCGCCTTTGCGGCGGCGACGCCAACCAGCAGCGCACCGGTCAAGCCCGGGCCACTGGTCACGGCGATGGCGTCAACGTCCTGGATACGTACGCCCGACTCGGCGTACGCCTGCTCGAGCGTCGGGACCATGGCCTCCAGGTGAGCACGGCTGGCCACCTCGGGCACGATGCCACCAAACCGCACATGCTCCTCCATGCTCGAAGAGAGCGCGTGCGCGAGCAACTCGGTGCCACGGACAATGCCGACACCGGTCTCGTCGCACGACGACTCAATCCCGAGTACAAGAGGCTCGCTCACTGAGCCATTGTGTCAGGGTGAAGGGTGACTCCAAACGACACACCGCAATCGTTCGACGAGCGCAGCATCCTCCTGCAGATGCTTCACTACTCGCAGGAAACCGCCCTGGGCAAGGTCCGCGGCCTGAGCGAGGAGCTTGCGCGCAAGGCCCCACTCCCCACATCTCCGAACATGTCGCCAGCCAACATTCTCAACCACCTCCGCTGGGTTGAGTCATCGTGGATCAACGAGGCGCTGTTCGGAGGTGAATCCGCCAGTCCCACCACCGGTGACCACCGTGACTCCTCGTTCGACGAGGGATCAGTGCTGGCACTCGACGAGGTGATCCGTCTCTACGAGGAGCAGGCGCGAGCGTCGCTCGCCGTGTTCGCCGAGGTCGATCTCGACATGCAGATCCTGGGTACCCACCGAAGGGGCGCGCTGACCGCCCGATGGATCCTTCAGCACCTCATCGAGGAGACGGCCCGCCACAACGGTCACCTCGACATCCTGCGCGAGATGGCCGACGGCTCGGTCGGCTAGCTGTGTCAGGGTGGGTCCATGGTCCGTACTGACACACCTCCTGCCGGCGACGAACGCTCCGTGATGATGCAGATGCTGGAGTACGTCCAGCAGACCGCGTTGTTCAAGGTGCGGGGCCTGTCAGAAGAGCTCGCCCGTACGGCGCCAATCTCGACGTCGCCGCTCACCAATCCGGCATCGCTGCTCAACCACCTGCGGTGGAACGAGCACTACTGGGTCGAGGTCGTCATCCTCGGCGGCGAAGACCGCGCACCGTGGAGCGAGGAGCACCCCGACGGCGAGCTCGAAGCCGGCCTCGAGGTGCCGTTGCAGGAAGTCATCGACGGCTACTCCGAGCAGGTCCAGCTCACTCGCACTTTGCTCGCCGATCTCGACTTCGACTCCGAGGCGGACAAGGTGCTCAAGGACTTCCACCCCAACGTGCGCTGGGTCGTCCTGCACCTCATCGAGGAGACGGCACGTCACAACGGACACCTCGACCTGCTCCGCGAGATGGCCGACGGGTCCGTCGGCGACTAGTCCTTCTTCTTCGCCTCGGCCTTGGCGGCGCGACGGGCGGCGCGTTCGATCAGCTCTTCCTCGTCCAACTTCTTGGCCTGCTCGGGCGTCGGAGCCGTACCGCCATGGCGAGCTGGTGCCCACCACTGCCCTTCGGGGCTGATCGGGTAGTCCGCGATCGCCTTGTCGAGCAGCGCGCTCATGGCCTGGCGGAGCTGCTCGGTCTCGGCTACCGGATCCTCACCGGTCACCTCGAGCGGGGTGCCGACGTGCAGGCCGATCGTCTTGCCGCGACCCTTCAGGTCAGACTCGTGATCCTTGGTCTTGAGCAGCTGAGTGCCCCACGTGACCATGGGAATCAGGGGTACGCCGGCCTCAGCGGCCATGCGTACGGCGCCGGTCTTGAGCTCTTTGATCTCGAAGGAGCGGCTGATCGTGGCTTCAGGGAAGATGCCGACGATCTCGCCGTTCCGCGCATACTCGACGGCCTGGTTGTACGAGTCCACGCCGTGCTCACGGTCGACCGAGATGTGGTGCAGCGATCGCATGATCGGTCCGGAGATCTTGTTGTCGAACGCATCCTTCTTGGCCATGAACCGCACCAGCCGCTTGTTGGGGTGAGCTGCAAACCCGTCGAACACAAAGTCGACGTAGCCGATGTGGTTGGCGGCCAGGATCGCGCCACCCTCGCGCGGGATGTTCTCGGTGCCTGACATCTGGAACTTCATGCCCAGGACCTTGAACAGCGTCTTGGCAGTGAGAATGACCGGCGGGTATGTAATGTCACGCATCCCGAGACTCTAGTTCAGGACGTCGCGCAACAAGGTGGGCCATCAGTCGCCCAACGCATACAAGTCCCAAGCGCCGGTGATCGCAACGTTAGAAGCACGAACTTTTCTACTCGTCCTCCACGACGTGTACGGCTGCTTCCTCGGCGCTGGCGCCCGCCCCGTCGATGCCGACGTCCTCACCAAAGAGCTCCGAGTCGACGTCCTCACCTAGCCCCTCGTCCGGTGCGACGAGACGGCCCGATCGCGTGGAGCCAACCTCACCGTCGTCGAGGTCTTCACCGTCCACCTCGGCATACGGGTCGATGTCGGGCTCTTCCTGCGCGATGCGCTGGTCGAGGTTCTCGCCCTGCAGAGCCTCGTCGGCGGTCGTACCGAATCCCTCGCCGGCGGACCACTTCTCCGCAGGTGAGTAGCCCTCGTCGAGTACGTCGTCCACGCCGCGGTCGACCAACGTGTCCTCTGGTTGGAGCTGGTCCAGGTTGTCGGACTCGTCGGGCAGTCCATCAGGCGTCTGTGTCATGACTCCAGAGTGCCACGCCAGTCGCGAGAACGCTGTGCGTCGAGCTCAATCTCGACCAGGTGCTCCGGGAGCGCAAGTCTCGAGACCTCCACCATGGTTGAGACTGGCCGCACGGCATCGAAGATCTCGTGGTGTGCGCGCCCAATGGCATCGAAGTGTCCGATGTCAACGACAAACATCCTGGTACGCACCACGTCCTTGGCGTCGAAGCCAGCCTCGCGCAGCGCATCGATCGCGATCCCGAAGGCGATTCGTGCCTGCTCGTACGGATCGTCTCGCGCCGCGACGCGACCATCCACTGTCGCGGTCGTACCAGCGACC
The DNA here is from genome assembly GCF_036675695.1 of Aeromicrobium sp. Taxonomy (GTDB): domain Bacteria; phylum Actinomycetota; class Actinomycetes; order Propionibacteriales; family Nocardioidaceae; genus Aeromicrobium. Next base: position 13,596 of record NZ_JAKFEL010000210.1, on the reverse strand, counting down.
CACGCCGAGTCGTCCACGCTCACGACGCGGGAGTAGCCGACAATGTCCTCCCACGGTGAGCCCGAACTGTGGTTGTTCCTCATGCGATGTCCCGTTCCATGATGAGTGCGTCAATCCTGCCCGGGTAGTAGCCCGTGCGCGTGCTGATCCTCGTGAACCCGTAGGCCTTGTACAGCTCAATCGCTGCATCGTTGTCGGCGGCGACCTCCAGCAGCATCCGATTTGCGCCATGCCCGCCAGCCGCCTCGATCAGCTGCTCAAGCAGCTCGCCGGCGACACCGCGTCGGCGCGCGAACGGCAGGACAGCGATGCGTTCCAGATCGGCGACCTCGCCCATCACCGAGACGACGCCGTACGCGACCTCGTCGTGGATCAGCACGATCCGGTGGTCAGAAACGAGCTGTGCCCGTACGAGCTCCTCACCCCACGACGCAGTGCCGAAGCACTCGGCCTCGATCGTCGCGATCGCCGCGACATCGCCTGCCGTCGCACCGCGACTCATGCGCGGTTGTTGACGATCTGCGGCACGGCATCGGGGCGGCGTAGGTAGAGCGGCTCCAGCGGCACCTCGATCATGCGCCCGGCGATCACAGCTGATGCGAGGGCGGCCGCTCGCGGATCCTGCGCCTCGCCCGCTGGTCGCAGCACGCCGTCGTACAGCTCTCCCCCGCGCCCGTACGTCAGCAGGTCTGGATACTGGTGTGCCAGGTCGGCCGGAAACGACACGTGAGGTCCGTCGAGCCGTACGCCGTCGGCGCCATACCGAGCCCAGTAGACCTCTTTGCGCCGAGCATCCGTGGCGACCAGGAACTCGGCGTCCGCCTGGACGTCGGCGGCCACGACATCGAGCGAGCAGACTCCGTGCTGGGCCAGTCCGAGCGTCGAGCCAAGGGCGAGAGCAGTGACAACTCCAACGCGCAGCCCGGTGAACGGTCCGGGACCGACGCCGACGGCGACATCTGTGAGGTCTCCCATCGCCGCACCGGCCTGCTGCATCGCGTCTCGAATGGCCGGAGCCAGCAGCTCGCCGTGAGCCATTGCTCCGTGGCCAGATGCCTCACCGACGATCGTACCGCCGTCGTGCACCGCGACCGTGATGGCCGGTGTCGCGGTGTCGAACGCAAGGAGAAGCACGAGTCGACCCTATTCCCCGAGCAGCGTGGAGCGGAGCGGTACGCCGACCCAACGGGGGCCGCGGGGCTTGACCGTGATGACGCGCGTTTCGTCGCCGCCTGTGTCGACAGCGGTGCCGAGCGGGTCGCCGGGACGTGCGCCACGTACCTCGATGCGTACGTGGAGCCAGCTGTCGCTGAGCTGCTCAGCCAGACCGTCGCCCCATTCGACGACCGTCACCGCATCGTCGGTGGTCGCGTCCAGGTCGATGTCATCGATCTCAGCCGCGTCGCCCAGTCGGTAGGCGTCGACATGCACCAAAGGCGGCCCGCCGACCAGCGATGGGTGAGTACGCGCAATGACGAACGTCGGCGAGGTGACGGGTCCGCGTACGCCGAGTCCGTCGCCCAGTCCCTGCGTGAACGTCGTCTTGCCAGCGCCGAGGTCGCCCGAGAGCACGAGCAGATCTCCCGCGTGGAGCAAAGTCGAAAGGCGACCGGCGAACGCCTTCATGTCGTCGGCAGTCGGGATCTCGCGAGACAGCCACAGCGTCTTGCCGAACTCGATCGTCGATCCACTCTGCGCGTGTGGGTGGTAGAAGCGCCGCGTCCAGAACTGCACGGTCTCGGGCAGCTCTTCGCGTACGTGCAGCCAAATGCCGTCCTTGCCACGCTCCTCGGCCGTGTCTTCCGCGACGCCGACCATTGCCGAGGCCACACCGCGGTCCTGCAGGTCAGGATCGACAGCGACGCGACGCAGACCAAGCAAACCCGGACGCGACTCGTCGAACAGCAACGCACCCATAGGCAATCCGCGACGCTCCACCAGGAGCCCACCGGGACCTGCCAGCACGGCGGCGACGGACTCCTCGGTCTCATCCATCGCAGTCGACGGCGGATCCAGAGCAGGTCGTGAGCCGAAGGACCGGTGAATGATGTCGACGATCTGCCTGGCGTGCTCGGGGCCCGCCTCGATGACGTTGAGAGCGGTCATTGGAGATCCTCCACAAGACTCTCGATCGCCTCAGAAACCTGCTTGTGGGCTTCGAACGGGAGCATATGGCCGCCGTCCTCAATCGCGATCAGGCGCGCCCCGGGAATGCGGTTCGCCAGCCGACGGCTGTGCTTCAGCGGGGTGAGCAGGTCGTGGGAGCCACCGATGACGATCGTCGAGGCCTTGCCGACAGTCTCGAGCGCATGCTCGAGATCGAGCTCGATGAACAGCGGCGAGAAGTCCATCAGCACATGCGTCGGCGCTTGAAGGATCATCTCGTTCGTCATGTCGACGTGGCGTTCAAGGGCATTCGGGCCGAGACCCCAACGCCGAATGATCGAGTAACTGTTGAACGCGCGGCCCCAGTCGAGCACCGGCGATGCGACGCGTACGAGCGGGATCAGCCTGCGCAGCGCGGGGCTTGAGCGCGCCAACCTGCCGCTGCTGGTTGCCACCAGAACCACGCCCTTGACTCGCTTGCCGAACAGTTCGGGCTTTGAGGCAGCGAGCTCCATGATCGCCATTCCGCCGAGCGAATGACCAACCAGGATGATCGGACCCTTGGGCACCAGATCTTTGAGCACCGTGTGCAGGTCGTCAGCGAGCTGGTCGATCGACGAGTTGTCGACGTGCGAGCGGTCCGACAGTCCATGAGAACGCTGGTCGAGGAAGACCATGCGCACCTTGTCGCGCAGTGCGAGCCGTTGGTAGTGCCACACATCAAGCGTCTCGACCCAGCCGTGGATGAACACGACGGTCGGCGTCTTGCGCGGGCCTTCGTCGACCTCGGCGTGAATCTTCACACCGTCGCTCGCCGTCACCGTCAGCTTGGCGCTGTGGACCGAGCCGAATGCAACCTCTTCGCCACGACGGAGTCGACGCTTGTGGCGCTGACGACCGTTGAGAAGTGTCGCCGCCACACCAGCGGCAACGAATGCTCCGGCAGTCGTGGCGACACGCGTTGACTTGTTCATCGCACACCCCGATAGGTGCGCTCGATACGCCCGCCGAGGCGGGTCACGACCTCGTAGGCAATCGTCCCGGCCGCGATCGCCCAGTCGTCGGCGCTCGGCCCATCGGATCCGAACACCGTGACGACGTCGCCGCGCTTCGCGGGCGCATCGCCGAGGTCGACGACGAACTGGTCCATACAGATCGTGCCGGTCACCGGCGCGCGCTGATCGCCATATGCGACGTGGCCGCGGTTGGATGCCGTTCGCAGGATGCCCTCGGCATAGCCGATCGGCACCAGCCCAAGTGTCGTCTCGCGCTCAGCGGTCCACGTATGCCCGTACGAAACGCTGGTGCCTGCCGAGACCCGCTTCACCGCCGCGAGCTCTGCCTGCAGGGTCATCACGGGCAAGAGTGTGGCGTCATGCACGAGGTTGCGGTCGGGGTTGATGCCGTATGACGCAATGCCCACTCGAACGATGTCGAGGTGAGCCGACGGCCGAGTCAGGGTGGCTGCGGAGTTGCTGAGGTGGCGCAGCGCCGGCGTGACTCCGGCAGCATCGAGCTCGGCAACGGCGTCCGCGAACACGCGCTCCTGCTCATCGTTGGCCGGATGAGCCGGCTCGTCGGCACACGCGAAGTGCGACCAGACACCGGTGATCTCCACCCTGCCCGCAGCCTGCGCGGATACCGCTGCGGCAACGAGCGCGGTCCACTGATCGCCGCATGCGCCGTTGCGCGACAAGCCCGTATCGACCTTGAGCTGCACCTTGGGTCGAGTCCCGGCAGCAAGGATCTCGGCAAGCTGGTCCGCCGACGACGCCGTGACTTCAACGCCTGCCGCGATGGCGGATGCGAAATCAGCGCCGGGTGCAGCCAGCCAGCACAGCACGTCACCCGTGTCGCCACCTGCACGCAGGGCGAGTGCCTCGGCGATCGTCGCAACTCCTAGCCAGGCAGCGCCGGCCTCACGGGCGGCGCGTCCGCATTGCAGCATCCCGTGCCCGTACGCATCGGCCTTCACAACTGCCATGAGCGCGGAGCTGGGCGCATACGAAGCGAGGGTCGCGATATTGGCGCGATAGGCGTCGAGATCGACGATGGCTTCGGCTTGAGGAGACATCTCAGTCCCGCCAGTCGAGTACGTCATCGAGCGTGCCCGCGATGAAGTCGGCGATCGTGACCGGCAGTGCGGCAGCCACGTCGGAAGCGGTGACTGGGCCGCCGGGATTGGCGCGCACACTTGCCGCGCCGTGGAGGAAGGCAGCAAACGAGCCAGCGTCGTGCGGGTCTGCTCCGGCAGCGAGCATCGAACCGGCGAGACCGGCGAGCACATCACCCGCGCCTGCGGTGCCGAGCCAGGGCGATCCTGTCAGGTTGACGCGGGTCGTACGACCCCGAGTCGCCACCAGTGTTCGGGGCCCCTTGAGCAGCACCGTGGCGTTCCATCGTTCGGCCGCACGCGTCACATGGCTGAGGGGTTCTGCTTCGACCTTCTCGCGATCTGTGTCGAGCAAGCGGGCCAGCTCGCCGGCGTGGGGTGTGAGGAGCGCAGGTACGTCGAACGACTCCGGCAGGTGCTCTACCTCGAGCGCTGCGGCATCCAGCACGACCGGTACGCCGTCGGCCAGGGCCGCCGTGACCAGCGCACCCACATCGTCACCGCCGCCTGGCCCCACGACCCACGCTTGTACGCGTCCTGGTGCCGCCACGACTTCGGGCGCACGGTCTACGACACGGGCAGAAAGTGCCTCAGACCCGGCGAACCGCACCATGCCTGCCGGTCCGGCCTGCGCCCCGGCGACGCAAAGGTGAGCGGCGCCAGCGTACTGCTCCGAGCCTGCAGCGATGCCGACGACACCGCGGGAGTACTTGTGACTCGCAGGATCATCCAGCCACGTGAACAACCCTGCCAGCAGCCCCCCGTCATCGCCCTCCAGCGCCTCTAAGGACGGTGCGCCGAGGTAGGGACCGAGTCCGATGTCGACGAGCTCGGGGAAGCCGGCGGCCGATTCGGCGGGAGTGGCGAGAAGAGCGTTCTTGAAGGTGCCGAAGGTGATCGTCGAATCGGCGGTCACGTACGACGCATCCAGCGTTCCTGTGTCGACACCGATTCCGGAAGGCACGTCGACCGCCACGGTGTAGGGATCACTCTCGGCGATCCACTCGGCCCACTCGGCTGCCTTGCCCTCAAGTCCCGGTCGCGCTCCGATGCCGAAGATTGCGTCGAGGCACCAGCGCTGACCGCTCGGCTCCTCAACGATCTGTGCACCGGCAGCCTGAGCTGCAGCAAATCCCTCGGCGTGCACCTTGGTGTCGTCGAGCAGGCACAGATCAACGCGTACGCCACGATCCAGCAGGTGCACCGCGGCGAACAGCGCATCGCCGCCGTTGTTGCCCGGGCCGATCAACATCACGACGACGTCACCGGCAGGAATCAGATCCAGATGATCGGCCAGTCCGCGGGCAGCGCGACGCATCAACTCACCCTCAGGAAGCGTCGCTGCGAGAGCCTCTTCGGCCGCGCGTATGTCAGCGACGAGGTGCGCTGTGAGCACGGTGCAGCCTCAGCGCTCTGTCACGACGAACGCCGTCGCGATGCTGGTGTCGTGCGATATCGACAGGTGAATCGACTCGATGCCGAGAGCGGCGAGACGCTCAGGTGCCGCTCCGTGAAGCTTGAACGTTGGCGCGCCGTGGGCGTCGTTGACGATCTCGAAGTCCTGCCAGGAGAGACCGGCCGGGGCACCCATTGCCTTGGCGAGCGCCTCCTTGGCCGCAAATCGACCTGCCAGCGACTCGAGCGGCAGATCCCGCTCGGCATCGGTGAACAAGCGCGTGCGCATCGTCGGCGTACGTTCGAGCGTCTCCTTGAAACGCCCAAGGTCGACGACATCGACTCCGATACCCAAGATGGTCACGACGTCACGCCCGTCAAAAAGCCACGGTACGGACATGCCGTCGTGACTGGTGTCTGATTGTTCACTCGCTGACGCTCGCTCATTCGACTGTTACCGACTTGGCGAGGTTGCGCGGCTGATCGATGTCGTGACCGAGCTGGTTGGCGAACTCGCATGCGAAGATCTGCAGCGGCACCGTCGCAACAAGCGGCTGCAGCAGCGTAGGCACCTTGGGTAGCCGGATCAGGTGATCTGCGTACGGCACGACATCTTCGTCGCCGTCCTCGGCGAGCACGATCGTACGAGCACCGCGGGCACGGATCTCCTGGATGCTGCTGACCGTCTTCTCCTGCAGCTGGTCGCGGCCCTTCGGAGGCACGACCACGAACACGGGAAGGCCTTCTTCGACCAGAGCGATCGGACCATGCTTCAGCTCGCCTGCAGCAAACCCCTCAGCATGAATGTAGGCAAGCTCCTTGAGCTTGAGCGCCCCTTCGAGGGCAACCGGATAGCCCACGTGGCGACCAAGGAACAGGATCGACTTGGAGCCGGCCAGGTCAGTGGCGAGCTTGCGGACCTGGTCGCCCTCGTCGAGCATCCGCTGGATGCCAGCGGGAAGCTTTTGGATCTCAGCCAGGATCGACGTGATCTCGTCGCCGTACTTGCTGCCCTTGACCTGCGCGATGTACAGCGCAAGGAGATAGCAAGCGGTGATCTGCGCCAGGAAGCCCTTGGTCGAAGCGACGGCGATCTCGGGTCCAGCGTGCGTGTAGAGCACGGCGTCAGATTCGCGCGGGATCGTCGAGCCGTTGGTGTTGCAGATCGAAAGGACCCGGGCGCGCTGCTGACGGGCATAGCGAATCGCCATGATCGTGTCCATGGTCTCGCCGGACTGGCTGATCGTGACGACCAACGTGCTCTTGTCGAGGATCGGGTCGCGGTAGCGGAACTCCGAGGCGAGCTCTACTTCACACGGGATGCGGGTCCAGTGCTCGATGGCGTACTTCGCGACCATTGCGGCATAGAACGACGTGCCGCAGGCGATGACGATGATCTTGTCGACCTCGCGCAGCTCGTCATCGGACAGTCGCATCTCGTCGAGCTGCAGTCGTCCGTCCGCTGCGTGGCGACCCAGGAGGGTGTCGGCCACAGCGCGAGGCTGCTCGTCGATCTCCTTGAGCATGAACCAGTCGAAGCCACCCTTTTCGGCGGCCGAGACGTCCCAGTCGACGTGATAGTCCTTCGTCTCCGCTGGATTGCCGTCGAAGTCGGTGACCACGATGTCGTTGGGCGTGATCGTGACGACCTGGTCCTGGCCAAGCTCGATCGCCTCGCGGGTGAACTCGATGAATGCGGCGACGTCAGAGCCCATGAAGTTCTCGCCCTTGCCGCGGCCCACGACGAGCGGGGAGTTGCGCCGCGCGCCCACGACGACGTCGGGGTGGCGGGCATCGCAGAAGACCAGCGTGAATGCCCCCTGGAGCTTGCGGCACACACTGCATACGGCTTCCGACAGGTCGTCAGTCGTCTTGAGCGCTTCCTGGAGCAGGTGCGCGACAACTTCGGTGTCGGTCTCGGAGACCATCTCGTATCCGAGCGCTTCAAGCTCGGCACGCAACGTGGCGAAGTTCTCGATGATGCCGTTGTGCACGACCGCGACCTGACCGGTCTCGTCAAGGTGCGGGTGCGCGTTGCGATCGTTGGGTGCGCCGTGCGTGGCCCACCGGGTGTGGCCAATGCCCGTGTTCGACTGCGGCAGCGGACGTGCGGCCAGCTCGGCGTCGAGATTGGTGAGCTTGCCGGCCTTCTTGGCCGAGACGATCTTGCCGTCCAGAACGAGCGCGATGCCGGCGGAGTCGTATCCGCGGTACTCCATACGCCTCAAACCGCCGATGACGACGTCTTCAGCAGAGCGCTCTCCGACGTACCCGACAATTCCGCACATAGGGTCGAGTCTACCGAGGAGACCCGCACGCGGGAGGATGGTGGCATGACGCGCGACCAGTCTCCGTATGTCGAGCTCGAGCGGTCCGCGTGGGCTGAGCTCGCCGGGGACGCCCCACAGCCCCTCAACCCCGACGAGATCGAACGCGTCCGCGGTCTCGGCGATGAGCTGGACCTCGAGGAAGTTCGCCAGGTCTACCTCCCGCTGACGCAGCTGATCAGCCTCCGTGTCCGCGCAGCCGCTGGCCTGCACCGGGCGACCGACAAGTTCCTCGGCCGCCCCCAGCCCAAGCGCACACCGTTCGTGATCGGTATCGCCGGCTCGGTCGCCGTCGGCAAGTCGACGACCGCGCGCTTGATCCAGGAGCTGTTGGCGAAGGCCCCCGGCAACCCCCACGTCGAGCTCGTCACGACCGACGGCTACTTGTTCCCGAACGCCGAGCTGGAGCGTCGCGGCATCCTCGACCGCAAGGGCTTCCCCGAGTCCTACGACCGCAAGGCGCTGCTCAGGTTCATCGTCGACGTGAAGTCCGGCGTCGAAGTCGTGACCGCTCCGGTCTACTCGCACCTGACGTACGACCGCACCGACGAGGTCGTCACCCTCAAGGAACCGGACATCGTCATCGTCGAGGGCCTCAACGTCCTCGCCCCGGCACGTACACGCGGAGACGGCTCCCCCGGGCTCGCGATCAGCGACTTCTTCGACTTCTCGATCTACGTCGACGCATCAAGCAAGGACATCCGTCGCTGGTACGTCGAGCGATTCCTCACGCTGCGCAAGACGGCGTTCGCCGATCCGGCGTCGTACTTCCACCGCTACAGCGCCCTGACGGACGACGAGGCGGTCACCCGCGCCAGTGAGCTGTGGGACACCATCAACTGGCCCAACCTGCGCGAGAACATCCAGACGACCCGCGGCCGGGCGTCATTGGTGCTCCGCAAGGGACCCGACCACCAGGTCAGCTGGGTCCGGCTCCGCAAGCTTTAGACGGTTGATTCCGGGGGCCGCCGGGCGGGATGCGGGGCTTCGCGAGTCAGGCAAGGTCCCCCGGAATCACCCGTCTAGCGCGCGTACGTACTCAGCGAGCCATGCGACCTGACGAAAGCCCATCGCTTCATTGACGGCGATCATGTGCTGGTTGCTCGCGGCGTTGTAGGTGTGGATGCGGCGGCGCCCGTTGAGGAGGTCTTCGGATTCGTGCATCGTGCAGACCTTGAGCGCCAGGCCGAGACCGTGACCGCGGTGAGATGCCAGCACGAGCGTGTCCCATTGATAGACCTCGACGCTGTCTCTCGGGAAGACCAGCTGGGTGTGGCCGACGACCGATCCGTCACCGGCGATCGCCACGCTGACCTGCGGCACCCGACCCGACTTCTCCCACTTGGCTTCTTCCGATCGGATACGGGCGGCATCCCAGTGCTCGTTCTCGAGCCCCGAGTCACCGCTCGGCGCTTCCTGCACCATCAGACGGCGCACGTCGGCATACCCGTCGACAAGCTCCTCGGGGCAGGCTCCTCGCCAGCTGCGGATCTCGTACGCCGGGTCGATCGTGAGCGGAGGCAGCTTGGCCGGCAACAGCAGCTCCCGGTGGGCGTCCATGATCTCGAGCGTGAAACCAGCCTGTTCCGCGAACCTCTTGGCCGGCGCAACGTGGTCATCGACTCCCCACGCGCCTTCGCAGAGCAGCGTCGATCGGCCCGCTTCCGCGCAGGCAGTCGCAAGCGAGTCGACGAGTGCCGTGCCATGTCCCTGGCGCCGCTGCTCTGGCACGACGAACACCTCGCCGTACGCGAACGTCACGTTGTCCTTGATCGGCAGCTCGGCCCACGCACCGCCAACAACAGCCCCATCATCGTCACGGGCAATGTGGGCAGTCGTCGCGTTGTATTCGTCCGGCACCATGTCGACCGCCAGCTCGATCGAGGTGTACGGCTGGTCGAACTCGCGGTTGAACGATCGTGAGTAGGCGTCGTAGAACGCCTCGAACACAGACGGGGCAGCAGGATCGATGCGTTCAACCGTGGTCACCCCGCGAGTCTATGAACTGTCGGTGACTCGGGGCAGCATGGCCGTCATGAGCCAACATCACCGCATCAACTACATCGAGCTCGCTGCGACCGACATCCCGCGCGCCAAGCAGTTCTACGCCGATGCGTTCGGTTGGGCCTTCAACGACTACGGGCCCGACTACGCAGGGATCCAGGGCGCCAGCCCAACAGATCCCGAAATCGGCGGACTCAACCCACAGGGCAAGCCAAGCCGCGAGGGTGCGCTCATCCTGCTGTTCTCCGACGATCTCGACGCATCTGTCGAAGCCGTCAAGGCCGCAGGAGGCGAGGTCGTCAACGGCCCCTACGAGTTCCCGGGCGGCCGCCGATTCCACTTCACCGATCCGAGCGGCAACGAGCTCGGCGTCTGGGCAGAGGCTTAGACCGCTCGGGCTGCTGCGCTGGTGTAGTGCTCCGCCTGGGCAGGATAGTAGTCATCGAACTCAGGTAGCGGCAGTCCGTCGTGGGCTGCCACGAGCAAGTCCAGGTAGTACTCCCAGCCGGGACCCACGTCACCGACTCCACTCGCGTCGGTCAGGTGCTGAACGAGTCGGATCTCGGTGCCTGCGTCGACCTGAGACAGCTGCATCTCGAGGTGCCAGTTGCCGTGATCGTCGACCATGGTGATGGCGAGTCGCCGTGGGGGTTCGCACACCTCGATGCGAACCTCACCCCATGGCGCGTCCTCCTCGAATCCCATCTGAAGCTCGATCGTCCGGCCCTCACCGGGTTCACCGCGCCACGATCCGAACCATCGAGCCGTCCGATCTGGCTCGGTGACACTGGCCCATACGTCCTCAAGGGGTGCGCGGATCGTTCTCGGAACCACGAGGTCGAAGCCATCTGGTGTTCGGTTGACGGAGCCAGTCGGTGCAGGGCTCATGCGGTGTCCTCCCGGGGTAGTTGGGCGCGACGATCGCGCGCCGTACGTCTGACTTCGGTCTCAAGGGCGTCCAGCCGGCTCTCCCAGCTCTTGGCTCGTCCGAGCTGAGCAGCCCAGGTGACCAGGGGCTCCAACGCGCCCTGGTTGAGCGCATACTCGCGATGGCGCCCATCGAGCCGATCCGAGACGAGGCCGCTCTCGCGAAGCACTCGCAGATGCCGGCTGACGGCTGGCCTGCTTATGTCGAACAGCGCCGCAACATCTCCCGCAGTCATCGAGTGCTCGTCGAGGACCTCGAGTATGCGCCGACGCACAGGGTCGGCGACGGCGTGAGCGATGGCATCCACACCAAACATGTAACCATCTCGTTACGTGTTTGGCAAGACATGGTTCGCCCGATGGTGCGGACCGGTCAGAGCGCGAGGTTGGCGCGTACGACCTCGGCGAGGTGTGCGGCAACCGCCGCAGCCTCTTCGTGGGTCGACGCCTCGACCATGACTCGTACGAGCGGCTCAGTGCCTGACTGTCGCAGCAGCACGCGTCCGGTGTCTCCGAGCTTCGCCGACGCAATGGCGACCTCGCCGCGGAGCACGGGGTCAGTGTCAGCGCGAGCCTTGTCGACATCTGGAACATTGACGAGCACCTGCGGCAGGCGCTTCATGACTGACGCCATGGAGGCCAGCGACTCACCTGTCATGACCATGCGTGCGGCGACATGCACGGCCGCCAGCACGCCGTCACCCGTCGTGGCGTGATCGCTCATGATGACGTGACCCGACTGCTCACCGCCGAGGTTGTAGCCGCCGCTTCGCATGGCCTCAAGGACGTAGCGGTCACCAACTGATGTCTGGATCACGGTGATCTCAGCAGCGGACAATGCCTGAACGAATCCGAGGTTGCTCATCACGGTCGCCACGACTGTGTCGTCGGTCAGGGTGCCGGCATCGCGGGCTGCGAGAGCAAGGATCGCCAGGATCTGGTCGCCATCGACGAGCTCACCCTTGGCGTCCACGGCCAGGCATCGATCGGCGTCACCGTCGAACGCGAAGCCGGCATCGGCGCCGTACTCGACGACAGCGCGCTGCAGGTCCTCGATGTGCGTTGAGCCGCAGTTGAGGTTGATGTTGAGACCATCGGGCTCGGCGTGGATCGCGATGACCTTGGCTCCGAGCTCCTCAAACACCTTGGGACCGGTTTCGTACGCCGCACCGTTGGCACAGTCGAGCACGATCGTGAGCCCGTCGAGGCGTCCCGGCGCCGAAGCGACGAGATGCTTGATGTAAGCACCGACTCCCGCGTGGCTGTCACCGATGCGTCCGACGTCTGCACCGGTTGGTCGGTCCCATGGCTCTTCGAGGCGTTGTTCAATCTGCTTCTCAAGCTCGTCGTCGAGCTTGAGTCCTCCGCGGGAGAGGAACTTGATGCCGTTGTCGGGCATCGCGTTGTGGCTGGCGGAGATCATCACGCCCATGTCGGCTTCGAGGAACGCCGTCAGATAAGCAGCGCCTGGCGTCGGCACGATGCCAAGGCGGTGAACGTCGACACCGGCAGACGCAAGACCCGCGACCACCGCTGCCTCCAGGAATTCTCCTGAAGCGCGGGGATCGCGGGCTACGACTGCTGTGGGGCGAGTATCGGCGAAGGCGCCGACCTCACCGAGGATGTGGGCCGCCGCGACCGCAAGGTCAACGGCGAGCTCGGCAGTCAGATCACGATTCGCGAGTCCGCGAACACCATCTGTGCCAAAGATGCCCACGAGTCCGGCTCAGCGCTTGCTGTACTGCGGAGCCTTACGTGCCTTCTTGAGACCAGCCTTCTTGCGCTCCTTGATGCGCGAGTCGCGCGTCAGGAGTCCGGCCTTCTTGAGCAGCGGGCGGTTGACCTCTTCGTCGATCGCGTTGAGCGAACGAGCAACGCCCAGACGCAGAGCGCCGGCCTGGCCGGTCATGCCACCACCGGTGACACGAGCGATGACGTCGAAGCGGTCCTGGAGACCGGTCTCGGCGAAGGCTTCCTTGGCAATCTGCTGGTGCAGCTTGTTGGGGAGGTACTCCTCGAGCGGCTTGCCGTTGACGGTCCACACGCCGGTGCCGGGGACGATGCGCACACGCGCAACAGCCTCCTTGCGGCGACCAGTGGCAGCACCCGGAGCGATCGTCGCGGGCTTGTCGGGCGTAGCCGACGAGCCAACGGTCTCGGAGGTGTAAGCGACACCGTCTTCGTTGGGTACGAAGTCTTCGGTCTCGTTCTCGGTCACTTCTGCAGTGGTTTCAGTCACGATGCGCCTTGGGTCTCTTCTTTACTGGGAGATCTGCGTGATCTCGAACGGCTGGGGCTTCTGGGCGCTGTGCGGGTGCTCGGGGCCGGAGTAGACCTTGAGCTTCGTGATCAGCTGATCACCCAGACGGTTCTTGGGGAGCATGCCGCGGACCGACTTCTCGATCGCCTTGCGGGCATCCTTCTCGAGCAGGTCACCGTAGGCGATGGACTTGAGTCCACCCGGGTAACCGCTGTGGCGGTAGGCGAGCTTGTCGGTGCGCTTGTTGCCCGACAGGGCCACCTTCTCGGCGTTGATGATGATGACGAAGTCGCCACCGTCAACGTGAGGTGCGAAGGTCGGCTTGTGCTTGCCGCGGAGCAGCGTCGCAGCCTGAACGGCGAGACGGCCCAGGACGATGTCCTCGGCGTCGATGACGTGCCACTGACGGGTGATGTCAGACGGCTTGGGGCTGAACGTGCGCACGGCGTGACCTTCTCGTTCTT
>NZ_JAKFEL010000060.1:0-23177 GCF_036675695.1 Aeromicrobium sp. | reverse complement strand
GTGTGCGTGACGTGGACGCGCTGGGGAGTAGCCATAACGGAGGAGTCTAGGGTGATTTGCCATGGAGCGGCGTTCGAACCCCAGCGGCGAGACGCCATCGCTCCAACAACCGATCAGCGCGGGCATCATTGCGTGCGTCGTCGGCTACACCAGCTCTTTTGCCGTGGTGCTCACCGGGCTCACAGCCGTCGGCGCCTCGCCCACTCAGGCAGCCTCGGGACTGCTCGCTCTCTGCGCCGTGCAGGCAGCGGGCACGCTGTGGCTCAGCCGCCGTCACCGCATGCCGATCATGTTGGCGTGGTCGACGCCGGGTGCCGCGCTCCTTGCCGGGATGGCGACGGTCGACGGCGGGTGGTCCGCCGCTGTGGGCGCATTCCTGCTGGTCGGCGTCGCTTACGTCGTCACGGGTCTGTGGCCCGCTCTTGGAAGTCTCATCGCGAAGATCCCAGCACCGATCGCTCAAGGAATGCTGGCTGGTGTTGTGTTCGGTCTTTGCGTCGAACCGGTCCGGAGCCTGGTCGACAATCCCGCCGCGATCGTCCCGATCGTGCTCATTTGGCTGATCGGCGTACGGCTTGCCCCACGGTGGGCGGTGCCTGCAGCGTTCCTGACTGCCGGCATCGTGATCGGTGTCGACATGATCCGACGGGGTGAGGGCATCGCCGGATCAGATCTGCTGCCGAGCCTTGCGCTCACGTCACCGACGTTGAGCTGGGAAGCCGTCGTCAGCATCGCGCTCCCCCTCTATCTCGTCACGATGGCCTCGCAGAACGTTCCAGGCGTCGCGATCATGAAGGCGATCGGGTACGACGTCCCGTGGCGCGACTCGATCGTGACGGCAGGCGTCACGACGATGGCGGGCGCAACAGGTGGCGCCCACTCGGTCAACCTCGCGGCGATCAGTGCCGCTCTGGTTGCCGGTCCAGACGCCGGTCCCGACAAGAGCCGTCGTTGGATCGCCGGACAGGCAGTCGGGTGGACCTACCTCGTGCTTGCTGCGGCATCGATCGCCGTCGCCGCGCTGGTCGAGGTCGCTCCCGTCGGTGTGATTGCGACGATCGCCGGTCTCGCTCTGCTGGGCACGCTCGCCTCGGCCATCGAGAGCGCGATGGCTCAGCCCAAGGGGCGCGAGGCTGCCGTGGTGACCTTCCTTGTCGCCGCTTCGGGCATCACCGCCTGGGGTGTCGGTTCGGCTGCGTGGGCGATCCTTGCCGGACTGTTCGTGTACGCCGTGCTCTCATGGTCGCCAAAGGATGATCGCTGAATGTTCCGTATTGCGTTCTTCGAACCCCGCATCGCTGGCAACACCGGCAGTGCGATCCGGCTCGCCGCTGTGAGTGGCTCCGAACTGCACCTGATCGAGCCCCTCGGCTTCGACCTCGAGGAACCCAAGCTCAAGCGTGCGGGTCTCGACTACCACGACCTCGCGGTGATGACCGTGCACGCGAACCTCGAGGCCGCGTACGCAGCACTCCTCCCTGCGAGAGTGTTCGCGTTCACCGGCAAGGGTGAGGAGCTCTACACCGACATCGCCTACGAGCCGGGCGACATCTTGCTGTTCGGCCCCGAGCCGACGGGGCTTCCCGATGAGGTGCTCAACGATCCTCGGATCACCGCACGCGCACGGCTGCCGATGCTGCCCGGCAGACGTTCTATGAACTTGGCCAACTCCGCCTCGATCGCCGTGTACGAGGCGTGGCGCCAGCACGGATTTGCCATGCCAAATAGTCCGACCGAATGACTTTCGGTTTCAACGGCCAGTTATGTGAACAACGGACCCATTCGCGACTTACGCTGACGCTCTCTCGGGAGGAAGTAAGAGCGAATGGTCCAGCAGCGGACGGCCGTACGAACGCCGATCGTCATCGCACTTGTACTGGCTGCGCTGCTCGGACCATTCCTTGCCCGCAGCGCCATCGGTGGCGAGCCGAGCGCCATCTCCACGGTCGCCCCAAGAGGCATCGTCGTGGTCGGCGATTCGATCACCGCGCGCTACAACGACAACCCCGGTGACGACAAGCAAGGCTGGTGGAGCATCGTCGGCAGGCACTTCGACGCCAAGGTCACGACGTACGCGCAGTCCGGCTCGGGTTACCTGCGGCCCGGTCAGGGATGCACAGGCAACAAGTTCATCGATCGCCAGCAGGCGTTCACGGGCGAACCGCCGTCCCTGCTCATCGTCGAGGGTGGGCGCAACGACTGGGCGTCGTGCCAGGACGGCCGCTTGGTCACCTCGACGAACGAGGCCGTCGAGCACGCGGTCGATGTCTACCTGGAGACTCTCAAGACCTTCCTGCCGCGCTCGACGCGGATCATCGTGATCGGACCGCCCTGGGGACCGATCGACCCCGCGAACGGCGAGCGGGTCACCGCGATCATCGAGGCAGCCGCGACCAGACTCGGCATGGAATTCATCCCGACCACCGGTGCGCTCACCGCCTCTCGCGTCGCCGACGGTGTGCATCCGAACCGCGCGGGCAGCGTTGCCATCGCCAACCGGGTGATCAGCGCCCTCGGCTAGGACGACAGCGCGGCAGCGACCGCAGGAGCGATCGCCGTGAGCGCCTTGCCGCGATGGCTGATGCGATCCTTCTCGTCGGACGGCAGCTGGGCCGTCGACACGTCATAGCCGTCGGCGGCGAACAACGGGTCATAGCCGAAGCCGCCCTCCCCCTGTTCGGCGCGGAGGATGCGACCCGGCATCTCGCCAAGCTCAACGACCTCTGTGCCGTCCGGTGTGCAGAACGCCATCGCGCAACGGAACTGCGCCGTACGCCGCTCGTCCGGCACATCGCCGAGCTGGCTGAGCAACAGCGCGTTGTTGGCCGCGTCTCCCCCGTCCGACTTGCTGACACCCGACCAGCGCGCTGACAACACGCCCGGCATGCCGTTGAGCTCGTCAACACAGAGCCCGGAGTCGTCAGCGAGTGACGGAAGACCCGTCGCCTCGAGGCACGCGCGAGCCTTGAGCAGCGCATTGCCCTCGAACGTCGGCTCGGTCTCCGCCGGCTCGTCATACGGGGTGACATCGGCCAGACCGAGCACCTCGATGCCCGGGATCAGCGGCTCGAGGATGCGGCGAAGCTCAGTGAGCTTCTTGGCATTGTTGGAAGCCAGAACGACTTGTGTCACTTGCCGAGGGCCCCCGCTTTGAGTGATTCAGCCTGAAGCTTGGTCAGGTCGGCGCAGCCCTTGCCGGCCAGCTCGAGGAGAGCATCCAGCTCTGCCTTGTCGAACGGTGCGCCCTCGGCCGTTCCCTGCACCTCAATGAACTTGCCCGATCCCGTCATGACGACGTTCATGTCAGTCTCGGCGCGTACGTCCTCGACGTACGGCAGGTCGAGCAACGGCACGCCGTCGATGATGCCGACCGAGATGGCGGCGACTGACTCGATCAGCGGTTCGCCAACGAGAGCGCCCTTGGAGCGCAGGTGCTCAACGGCGTCAGCAAGCGCAATGTAGGCCCCCGTGATCGCGGCCGTACGTGTACCGCCGTCAGCCTGCAGGACGTCGCAGTCGATCGTGATCGTGTTCTCGCCAAGCGCCTTGTAGTCGATCGCCGCGCGCAGTGAGCGGCCGACGAGGCGAGAGATCTCATGCGTACGTCCACCGATGCGGCCCTTGACCGACTCTCGCGACGAGCGGTCGTGCGTGGCCTGCGGGAGCATTGCGTACTCGGCCGTCACCCAGCCGAGACCTGAGCCCTTGCGCCAACGCGGCACGCCTTCGCTGGCGCTCGCGGCGCACAGCACCTTCGTCTTGCCGAACTCGATCAGGCATGAACCCTGCGCGTGGTCGAGCCAGTTGCGGGTGATGGTCACGGGGCGGAGCTGATCGGCGGTGCGGCCGTCTTCACGAGTCATGATGGCGACCCTATAGGCCGAGTTCGTAGACCGATCCGGGTGCCACGAGCTCGCACGGCCCGCCCCAGGTGCTCTTGGTGTCAGCCTCGACCTCGGCAGCGTCGGTCCAAGCCGGGATGTGCGTGATCAGCAGTCGTCCGACGCCGGCTCGGGTCGCATGGTCGCCCGCCTCAGCACCGGTGAGATGGAGGTTGGGCGGGTTGTCGCTCGACTCGACGAATGACGCCTCGCACAGGAACGTGTCGGCGCCGGTGGCAATCTCGACCAGCGCTTCCGTCGGTCCGGTGTCGCCCGAGTAGACGAGCGTGTGGGTGTCGGTGGCGATGCGCATCGCGAACGCCGGAACCGGATGATCGACAAGACGTGACGTGACCGCGAACGGGCCGAGCTGCACGGTTGCGCCATCGACGTGATCGGTGAAGTCGAACTGCTCGGTCATGCCGATCGGCTCGTCGATGCCGTAAGCGAGGGCAAGTTGCTCGCCAGCACCGTTGGGTGCGAGCACCGGGATGCGATTCAGCGCGCCCGCAGGGTGGTACTTGCTGACGACGTAGAACCCTGAAAGGTCAAAGCAGTGATCGGGGTGCAGGTGCGAAAGCGCGATCGCATCAACGTCACGGAGGTCGACGTGGCGCTGGAGCGCGCCGAGCGCTCCACTACCGAGGTCGACGACGAGACGGAAGGTACGACCCTTGTACGGTGCCTCGATGAGGTAGCAGCTGGCGGGCGATTCGGCGCTCGGGAACGAGCCGGCACAGCCGACAATGGTGAGCTTCATACGGTCACCCACGCAAACTGATCAACCGACTCGAGCTCGGGTCCGAGGAAGCGGTGGCCGAGCTCGCGGAACTCCTCGGGACGGCCGGTGGTCAGGAAGCGATGCTTCGGCGCAGGCAACGAGATGTCGCGCTCGAGACCTTCGCGTACGAGCAGCGCATAGACATCCTTGGCGGTCTCTTCAGCGCTCGACACGAGAGTGACGCCGTCGCCCATCACGTACGAGAGCACGCCGGTGAGCAGCGGGTAGTGCGTGCATCCGAGAACCAGGGTGTCGACGCCCAGCTGGATCAACGGCTGGAGGTACGCCTCTGTCACCTCAAGCAGCTCGGGGCCACTGGTGACACCCGTCTCGACGAACTCGACAAGTCGCGGGCACGCCTGGGTGTGAAGCGTGATGCCGGGGTTGGCGGCGAACGCGTCGTCGTATGCGCGCGATGTCGCAGTGGCCTCGGTGCAGATGACGCCGATCTGGCCGTTGCGGGTGGCACTGACGGCGCGTCGGGTCGCCGGAACGATGACCTCGACGACCGGAACGTCATATCGCTCACGCGCATCGCGGAGCACGGCTGCGCTGGCGGAGTTGCAGGCGATCACGAGCGCCTTGACGCCCTGATCAACCAGGTGATCGAGGCATTCGAGCGCGAACTCGCGGACCTCGGAGATCGGCTTGGGTCCGTACGGCTGGCGAGCCGTGTCCCCCAGGTAGAGCACCGGTTCGTGCGGCAGCTGATCGAGTACGGCGCGCGCGACCGTCAGGCCACCGAAGCCTGAGTCGAAGATGCCGATCGGTGCGCTACTCACAACGGAAAAGGGTACGTGCGCCGACTGTGGCGTGAAAGCGAACGGGCCCAAGATCACATCCCGCGGGTATGTCAGAGCGGGAGCTTGGGCTGCGGTGGAGCGTGTGCCGGATCGACACCGTCGAACAGCGACGACACGGATTCTCCGGCGTGGATGCGGGCGATTGCCTCGGCGAAAAGTCCCGCAACAGAGCGCACCTGGAGCTCAGGCCAGTCGGCCGGCGGTGGGACCGTGTCGGTCGTGACGACCTCGGTGATGCCCGGGTGGTTGCGGAGGCGCTCGACGGCCTTGCCGGTGAAGAGACCGTGGGTGCACGCGACAGATGCCTCAGTGCAGCCTTCTTCTTCGAGCTTGTTCATCAGCTCGACGATCGATCCGCCGGTGGCGATCTCGTCGTCCAGCACGATGGCGGTCTTGCCTGCAACATCGCCGACGATCGCGTCGATGACGACCTGGTCGTCAGCCTGGCGCTGCTTGCTGCCCGCGGCCACCGGCACGCCGAGCAGACGGGCGAACAGCGATGCCGTCTTGGCGTTGCCGAGGTCGGGTGACACCACGACGACATTGCTGAGGTCACGGCCGCGGTAGTGGTCGGCGAGCTCACCGATCGCAGTCAGGTGGTCGACCGGGACACTGAAGAATCCGTGCACCTGCGGTGCGTGCAGCGTCATTGTCACGACTCGATCGGCGCCGGCACTCGTCAGCATGTCGGCCACAAGGCGGCCGCCGATCGAGATACGGGAGGCGTCCTTCTTGTCCGATCGCGCGTAGGCGTAGTGCGGGATGACGGCGGTGACTGAGTCAGCCGAGGCGCCACGAGCCGCATCGATCATCAGCAGCAACTCCATCAGGTGGTCCTGAGTCGGCGGCACGAGCGGCTGGATGATGTAGACATCCTTGCGGCGGCAGTTGGCCAGAAGCTGAACCTGCAGGCAGTCGTTGCTGAACCGGACAGTGTCGGAAGCCGAGAGCGGCTGGCCGAGCTCGGAGCAGATCTTCTCGGCAAGGGGCCGGTGCGCGCTTCCTGAGAAGACGACGATCTCGCTCACACGACTGAGGCTAGCCGACGATGGGCGACCATTCGACCAGGTTGGTCAGGATGTTGTGCTCGAGGTGTTCGTCAGGTGGCGGAAAACTTCTCGATATTGCTGTCGAAATCAGGCGGTCCCGATCGACGTAGGGGTGAACCAACAGTCAAGAAGGGACGATTCAGATGTCATTCCAGGCATATCTCGACACGATCGAGGACAAGACCGGACTCACCCCACGTCAGCTCGTCACGATTGCCCAGTCCAAGGGCCTCGACACACCTGCCACCAAAGCTGGGGAGATCGTCGACTGGCTCAAGGCTGACTACGAGCTCGGTCGCGGTCACGCGATGGCATTGGTCCACGTCATCAAGAACGGGCCAAAGATCAGCACGAAACACGTCGGCACGACGGGCGTTCATCGCGATGCGTCAGACGAGCTGTGGCTCGACGGCAAGGCCACAAGGCCGACGGCCTAGGCCTAGGCCCAGAGCTGACCGTCGAGCTTGTCCTCGGCCTCGTCGAGGGTGCCTTCGTACGCGCCCGTCGAGAGGTATTTCCACCCACCATCGGCGACGATGAACACGATCTCAGCCGCCTCGCCTGCAGCGACACACTTGGCGGCCTGGGCCAAGGCGGCGTGCAGGATCGCGCCGGTGGAGATGCCAGCGAAGATGCCTTCGGATTCGATCAGTTCGCGCACTCGACGTACGGCGTCACGCGGCCCGACCGAGAAGCGCGAGTCGATCAAAGACTCGTCGTACAGCTCGGGGACGAAGCCTTCGTCGAGGTTGCGCAGTCCGTAGACCAGCTCGCCGTAACGGGGTTCGGCCGCGACGATGCGTACCTCTGGCTTGTTGTCGCGGAAGTACCGACCAACACCCATGAGCGTTCCAGTGGTGCCGAGACCACCGACGAAGTGGGTGACTTCGGGCAGGTCAGCGAGGATCTCGGGGGCGGTGCCGTCGTAGTGCGCTTGAGCATTGGCGCGGTTGCCGTACTGGTAGAGCATCACCCAGTCGGGGTTCTCGGCAGCGAGGCCCTTGGCGACGCGTACGGCCTCGTTCGAGCCGCCCGCAGCCGGGGACGGGATGATCTCGGCGCCCCACATCGTCAGCAGTTGAGTGCGCTCGATGGAGGTGTTCTCGGGCATGACACAGATCAGCTTGTAGCCCCGCTGGCTGGCGACCATCGCGAGGGAGATGCCCGTGTTGCCGCTGGTGGGTTCCAGGATCGTGTCACCGGGCTTGAGCAAGCCATCCGCTTCGGCCTTGAGGATCATGGCCAGCGCGGCACGATCCTTGATCGAGCCGGTCGGGTTCTGGTCCTCGAGCTTCGCCCACAGTCGCACGTCGGCGCTGGGCGACAGCTTGGGGAGCCCGACGAGCGGGGTGCCGCCGACGGAGTCGATCAGCGAGTCAAAACGCATACGGGACCGATCAGGAGAGGGCGCCGCCGGCGACCGCGGGCAGGATGACCACGGTGTTGCCGTCAGCGAGCGGAGTGGCGAGGCCACCAGTGAAGCGGATGTCCTCGTCGTTCACGTAGATGTTGACGAATCGGCGCACCTCGTCGTTCTCCACGAGCCGTTCCTTGATGCCGGCGTGGTCGACTTCGAGCTGGTCAATCAGCTCAGCGACCGTGGCGCCCGCGCCGTCCACGGCACGCTCGCCGCCGGTGTAAGGACGCAGGATCGTCGGGATACGGACCTCGATGGCCATCAGTGTTCTGCCTTCTGTTCGGTTGGTACGTGGCGAGTGCCGTCTTCATAACTCTCGACGACGCTGACTTCTTCCTCAGTGACCTCTCCGTCGATGATCCGGTAGGACCGGAAGTCGACTGGGCCGCTCTCGTGCGCGCCGTCGCGGGTCGACACCAGCACATAGTGCGCGCCGGGTTCGCCCGCGAGATTGATGTCAGTACGAGACGGATAGGCCTCGGTTGCGGTGTGCGAGTGATAGACGATGACCGGCTCTTCGTCGTTGTCGTCCATCTCCCGATAGAGCTTCAGGAGATCGCCGGAGTCGAACTCGTAGAACGTTGGCGACATCGCAGCATTCAGCATCGGTATGAAGCGGGTCGGCAGGTCCGATCCAATGGCGCCTGCCACGACACCGCACGCCTCGTCGGGGTGGTCACGTCGAGCGTGCGCGATGATCGCGTCATGGGTCGCCTGGTCGATCGTCAGCACTTGCGGAGTTTATCGGCTATCGCCGCACTGTCCCCGGGCCGGTTGCTCGCTGAGACAGAGAGCCCGAACCAAAAAAGAACGTTCGTGCTATATTTGCCGCATGTCAAAGGGCAACGAGACGCGTGACGCGATCCTGACACAGGCGACGAGCGTCGCCTCCAAGGTCGGTCTCACAGGCATGACGATCGGCCAGCTGGCTTCTCACACCGGCATGTCCAAGAGTGGGCTCTACGCACACTTCGAGTCCAAGGAAGCGCTGCAGATCGAGATCCTTCGGCACACCCGGGAGCGATTCGTCGAGCGGGTGATCCGCCCCGCCCTCCAGTCCCCGCGCGGCGTTAGCCGCCTGCACACCCTGTTCGAGGCGTGGCTGACCTGGTCCGACGCGTTCGAGGAGGGCGGCTGCCTGTTTGTAGCCGCATGCTCAGAGCTGGATGACCAGCCCGGACCCGTGCGCGACGCCCTGGTTCGCGACGAGCGCGACTGGCTCGAGCTCATCTCGACCGTCACCGCGACCGCCGTCAGCGAAGGTGAGTTCCCTGAGGACGTCGACGTGGACCAGATCGCGTACGAGCTGCACGCGATCACCCTGAACCACCAGCACGCCTCACGCCTGATGCAGGACCCTCGCGCCCTCGAACGGGCGCGTCGAGCCTTCGACTCGATCATCGATCGCGCCCGCAAGACCTGACCGACACCCCACCACACAAAGGATGAATCATGGCATTCCCATCTCTGCAGAAAAGCACGATCGTTCGTATCAAGCAAAGCGGTATCCGCAGCGCCTTCCGCACCCTCGAAGTCGCCGCGCCTTCACTTGGCGCCCGGTGGGCTGAACGGTTCTGGTTCGCCATCACACCCTCACGTATCACCCCGTCCGTGCCTGGCGGGACACCTTTCGAGGTGACATCACAGGGTGGCACGGTCCGCGGGACACGATGGGGCAGCGGTCCGGTGGTCTACCTCGTCCATGGCTGGGGTGGCAACGCCTCCCAGCTCGGGTCGTTCGTCACCCCGCTGGTGGCCGCCGGATTCAGCGTCGTGGCTCACGACGCCCCGAGCCACGGCCTCTCCGATCCGGGTCCGACCGGCGCGGGCAGCAGCGACGGCGTCCAGATGGGCAAGGCGCTCGACGACGTCGCCGCCGTCTTCGGACCAGGGCACGCCGTCATCGCCCACTCGATGGGTGGGCTGGCGACCGGCCTGGCCCTCCAGCACGGCTGGCTGGGCACCGGGCGGGTCGTGATGATCGCGCCGGCGATCCGCATACGCGACTACGTCGACGTGGTCCAGACCGGTCTCGGGTTCGGCCCGCGCACCCTGCGCCGACTCGAGGAACGCGTGCTCCGGCGCGTCGGCCTGCCGATCGTCGCCGTGGACCTGCACCGCATCGCTGACTTGATCGAGCGACCGGAGCTGCTGGTCATCCATGACCCGTCCGACCGAGAGACCCCGTACGCATCCGCTGCGTCACTCGTCTCGCAGTGGGAAGGCGCCCATCTGACAACGGTCGAAGGACTCGGACATCGTCGAGTTCTGCGTGACCCGGCGATCATCCGGCAGGTCGTGGCCTTCGTCGCCACCGACGAGCTTCAGGAGGAGTCGGCGTGATCTCAGTCCAGGGCGGCAATGAGGGTCTCCTGGACGTAGCCGAGCCAGTCGTAGATCTCCGACATGGCCGCTATCGCTTCATCAGCAGACTCGCCGACGAGCATCGCGTCCTCTTCGTTCTCGATGCCGAGGCGTACGGCGAGTGAGAGACGGATGTCGGTCAGCGACTTGAGCCATGACTGCACGGCATCGGCGTTGAGCTCGACCTCGATGTCGGCTCCCTCGTCCTCGATCTGGGTTGCGAACGTCAGGCCCCCGTCGATCAGCGATTCGATCAGCACTTCGGCGTGATGCACCTTGGTGGACGTGAGCGAGCGTTCGGTGAGTCTGCGGAACTCTCCCGAGTCCTCTTCACTGCTGCGATAGGCGTCGGGCAGCAGGCGTGCAAGCACCGGATCCTCCGGCGGTACGGCAGACGCGCCCATGCCAAGCTGGACCGCCAGCGGATCGGCGTCGGACTCAGCTGCGCCGTTGCGATCACGCAGAAGCTCGACAACCTGGCCCGCAAGATTGGCCAGCAGGTGCGCTTCAGCTGACGTAAAGACCGCCGTCATCCCACCTTTGCGTCGTCGCTTGAACGGCTTCAATTTGCGTCAGCTCGGTCCAGGGTGGCCCAGAGGCCGTACTCATGCATCGCCTGCACGTGACGCTCCATCTGTTCGCGGCTGCCGCTGGACACGACGGCCTTGCCATCATGGTGCACGGACAGCATCAGCTCATGCGCCTTCTCGTCGGTGTAGCCGAAGTAGTTGCGGAACACATAAGCCACGTAGGACATCAGGTTGACCGGATCGTTCCAGACGATGGTGACCCACGGATCCTCGAGCTCCACGATGGCCTCGAAGTCAGACTCGACGATCTCGATGGGGGTGGGCGTGGTCACGTCTCCCATTGTGGCGCAGTCGTATGTAGTGGCGAAATGCCCGTGTGCGGCAGGCATAGTCTGGCTCGCATGACAGAGCGCTCACCTGCCAGTTCTGCCCTTCTGACCGACCGCTACGAGCTCACGATGCTGCAGGCGACCCTGCGGGACGGAACTGCGCAGCGATCGTGCGTGTTTGAGCTCTTTGCGCGCAGGCTCTCCGGCGGACGTCGGTACGGCGTGATCGCCGGGGTGGGCCGTCTGCTCGATGCCCTGGAAACCTTCCGCTTTGGTGAGGCCGAGCTGGCGTGGCTGCGCGAAGCGAAGGTCGTCGACGAGGACACAATCGCATGGCTCGCCAGCTATCGGTTCACCGGCTCGATCTGGGGATACCCCGAGGGCGAGATCTACTTCCCCTACTCCCCCGTGCTGATCGTCGAAGGCACGTTCGCCGAGTGCGTGATCCTTGAGACCGTCTTCCTGTCGATCCTCAATCACGACTCCGCGATCGCCTCGGCTGCGGCGCGTATTGTCAGCGCCGCGGGTGACCGCCCCTGCATCGAGATGGGTTCACGCCGTACGCATGAGCAGTCGGCGGTGTCCGCCGCACGGGCCGCATACGTCTCCGGCTTCGCAGCGACCTCCAACCTTGAGGCCGGGCGTACGTACGGCATCCCGACGACCGGTACGAGCGCCCACTCGTTCACGCTGCTGCACGACTCCGAGCGTGACGCGTTCCAAGCGCAGGTTCGAGCGCTCGGCAACGGCACGACGTTGCTGGTCGACACGTACGACATTCCGGAGGGCGTTGAGCTCGCGGTCGAGGTTGCCGGTCCCGAGCTCGGCGGGGTACGTCTCGACTCCGGCGATCTCGTGTCGCTGGCCAAGACCGTACGCAAACAGCTCGATGCGCTCGGCGCCACCTCGACCAGGATCACGGTCACGAGCGATCTCGACGAGCACGCCATCGCCGCGCTGGCCTCCGCTCCGGTCGACGGCTACGGCGTCGGCACCGCGCTCGTCACCGGATCCGGCGTTCCCACCAGCAGCTTCGTCTACAAGCTCGTGGCGCGAGTCGGCACCGACGGCGAGATGGTGTCCGTCGCCAAGGCGAGCAAGGACAAGATCTCGGTCGGTGGGCGCAAGTATGCGCTGCGCCGCCAGACCAAAGCGGGCGTGGCAAAGACCGAAGTCATCGGCATTGGTGGCGAACCCGAAGGTCCGGGTCGCCTACTACTTGTCGAGCTCGTACGAGGCGGCAAGCGCATCCACCACGAGTCTCTCGACGCTGCGCGCGCACGCCTCAAACTGGCGCTCGACGAGCTGCCCCCGGCCGCGAAGCAGCTCTCCCGTGGCGAACCAGTGATCGACACAGCATTTGAGGATCTGTCATGAGAAAAGCATTGATCGTCGTTGATGTTCAGAACGATTTCTGCGAGGGCGGATCACTCGCCGTCGCCGGTGGCGCTCAGGTCGCGGCAGACGTGGCCGCGCTCATCGAATCGGGAGCGTACGGCGTCGTCGTAGCCACCCGCGACCACCACATCGACCCCGGCACGCATTTCTCCGACAACCCCGACTTCGTCGACTCATGGCCACGACACTGCGTGGTCGGGACTGAAGGCGAAGAGTTCCACCCACCACTCGCCGCACCGATGTTCGACGAGATCTTCTTCAAAGGTGAGTACGCAGCCGCCTACTCCGGCTTCGAGGGCGCGTCAGCAAGCGGCGCACCACTCACCAACTGGCTCCGCACGTGGGGCATCGATGCCGTCGACGTCTGCGGCATTGCGACGGACTACTGCGTTCGAGCGACGGCGCTCGACGCTGCCTCCGAAGGATTCGCTGTCACCGTGCTCGAAGGCCTCACCGCAGCGGTGTCGAACGACAACCTGCCGAAGGTCCGCGCGGAATTCGACGCTGCCGGCATCGCGACCGGCTAGAGCAGCTCTTTCGCAAGCAGCTCAAGGGTCCGTACGCGACCGGGTGCCGTGCGCGGGTCGGTGCCTCGGCGAGCCGACGCAACGGGGTTGACCATCACTTCGTCAACGCCGAACTGCTCGGCCAGTTCGCGGACCTGCGTGGCAGCGTCACCAGGGGTGCCGACAACCGAGCGTGCGAGGCCCGCATCGACGAGCGCCGCCTGCTGCGGGTGAAGAGTCTGCGCCTGCGCATCCTCGACCAAGTCGAGTGCCGTGAGTGGCTGACCCGTACGAAGCTTCGCCATCAGCTGCAGGTTGGGCAGCATCAGCGCTGCCGCCTCCTCAGCGGTCTCCGCAACCGCGGCGTTGACCGTCAGGAAGGTCGTCGGTTCGGCAGTCAGCTCGCTCGGCTGGAACTCGGACCGATACGTCGCAAGCGCCTCTGCGGTGCCCTGGCCCGAGAAGTGGTGGGCGAACACGTACGGCAGGCCCTTCGCAGCGGCCAGGTGCGCTGAGTACATCGACGAGCCGAGCAGCCACATGCGTGGTTCCGTCGCAGCTGCCGGAGTCGCCTTAAGAACGTAATTCTGGCGAGGGATCGCAACACGTACGCCATCCGTGCCCATTAGCGCCATGACGTCATCGAGGTACTGCGGGAAGTTCTCAATGTCGGTCTCGTCGCGACCGGCGGCTCCTCGCAGCGCCATCGACGTGACCGGGTCAGAGCCCGGAGCGCGACCGATGCCCAGGTCGATCCTGTCGGGGTGCGCGGCCTCGAGCAGCGCGAACTGCTCTGCCACAGCCAGCGGCGCGTGGTTGGGCAGCATCACTCCACCCGAACCGAGCCGGATCGACTCGGTCTGCGCGGCGAGGTGTGCGATCAGTACCGGCGGGGACGTCGCCGCCACAGCCGGCATGTTGTGGTGCTCGGCAACCCAGAACCGGGTGAAGCCGAGCCGATCGGCAGCCTGCGCCAGCGCGACGCTGGCGGCGATCGCATCGCCCGTCGACTGGTCGGATCGGACGGGCACCAGGTCGAGCACGGAAAGTCTCACAGCTGCTTCAACCCACAAGCGTGGTCAAATCTTCCGATTTGAGATGATCGATCATCGAGTGACAACTCGGCCCGACTTCCCTGGAGCGTGTCCATGACCGACATCAACCAATCAACAGCCAACTGGCGACTGTTTGGCGGTGGCGGCCTCGCGCTCGGCGGCTTTCTCTACGCGCTGACCTACATCCTGGTGAGAGACGGCTCGTATGAAACGTCGTGGCTGGGAGTGATCTCGCTCGCCATCGCCGGAGTGGGCTTCTTCTTTGTCGCGTACGGCCAGAGCGGGAGCAACGGAGCCGTGGGCGCGAGCCCGACCGGCAAGCTTGCACTCTATGCAACGGCCGCACTGTTCCTGCTGGACGCACTCCTGCGGATCCTCGCCCAGGATGGGTCCGACATCGACTCGAAGATCTTCGACATCCACCAGCTCGCCACCGTGGCCGCGCTGTCATGGGCGGCCTACGAAGTCTCCAAGAGAGGCGTCACGGAGGGCAATGCCAGCATCGCCCTGTTCGGCGTGGCCTCGTGGGCGGCATTGGTCCAGATCCTCAACTGGGCTGGCGGATACGGCTGGTGGCAGGCATTCGCGCTGGGCCTATCGATCCTGGCGACCGGCATCTTGTACGTCCTCAACGACTAGGCGTAGATCGCGACCTCGCTGGCCTTGACCGAGAGATATACCCGGGTGCCAGGCATCAGCTTGAGGTCCGCGACAGCCGCAACCGTGACGTCGGCGCTGACCTCGGCGGTACGCACTCGCACCTGCGCACCAATTGGCTCAAGCGCCGTCACGGTCGCTGCGAACACGTTGCGCGGACTGCCGCTCGGTGGCTCGAGGTAGACGCTCACAGAACTTGGACTGAAGACAGCGACTGCTGCCCGAGCGTCGGCGATCGGGTCGGCGGACAGACCCTCAACATGCGAGCCGTCGGGGGTTCGTACGCCGCCGTCCTCGACCACCCCGCTCAACAGGTTGAGACCGGCGATATGTGCACCGAACTGGCTGCGGGGTCTGGCCAGTACGTCCTTAGTCGCGCCCGCTTCGACGATGCGGCCGCGATCCATAACGATCACCCGGTCGGCGAGCAGCGCCGCATCCAGGGCGTCGTGGGTGACGATTATCGCGGTGCGATCGGCGAGTACGCGTTTGAGCATCTGTCGCATTGCGGGAACGACCGTGATGTCGAGCGCTGCCATCGGCTCATCGAGCAGCAGCAGACGAGGCTCAGCCGCGAGGGCACGAGCTACGCCGATGCGCTGCGCTTGTCCTCCGGAGAGCTGCGATGGCTTGAGATCAGCGAGCTCCCACGCATCAACCTCAGTCAGCCAGCGGCGCGCCGCGGCACGGGACTCCGATCTGCTCTGTCCACCGCTCCTCGGGCCGAACGCGACATTGTCAGTCACATCGAGGTGCGGGAACAGCAACGCATCCTGCGACAGGAGAGCTGTGCCACGAAGGTGCGGGGCCTTCCAGACCCCATCGCCGAACAGCACCTCATCACCGAGAGTCCCTCGACCGGTGTCTGGGCGGAGGATCCCGGCGATGGCCGCAAGCACGGATGACTTGCCAGCGCCGTTGGGTCCGAGAATCGCCAGGGTCTCGCCGTCGGCGACATCGAACCTGACGTCGACGTCGCGGTCCGCGATGGTTGCTTCGAGATACAGGCTCACAGTGCGCTGCTCCTCGTCCCACGTACGAGCCCGATCACGAGCACGGCGACGACCACCAGCACCAGTGAGAGCGCAACGGCAGCGTCAGGATCGACCTCGCGTTGGAGGTAGATCTCGAGCGGCAGCGTGCGAGTGACACCTTCGAGGCTTCCAGCGAAGGTGATCGTCGCGCCGAACTCGCCGAGCGCCCGCGAGAACGAGAGCACGGCTCCCGCAGCGAGTCCCGGCAGCACGACAGGCAGGGTGACCCGGCGCAGGACCGTTGTGGGTCGCGCACCAAGGGTGGCGGCGACAACCTCATAGCGCTCCCCCGCCGTACGGAGCGCGCCCTCGAGGCTGACGACCATGAACGGCAGCGCAACGAACGTCTGCGCGATCACCACGGCCGTCGTCGAGAACGCGATCTGCAGTCCGAGCACATCGACGGTCTCACCGAGCAGGCCCTTGCGACCGAATGTGTAGAGCAGCGCGATGCCGCCCACCACCGGCGGGAGCACAAGGGGCAGCAACACGAGCGAACGCAACAGGCTTTGCCCACGGAACGTCGTACGCGCAAGAACCAGCGCCATCGGCACTCCGAGCAGTACGCAGAGCACGGTGCTCACAGCGGACGTACGCAGACTCAACAACAGGGCCGTGCGAGACGAGTCGGAGCTGATCAGCGAGAAGAAGCTGTTCCAGTCGACGCGAGACGCCATCGCCACCAGCGGCAGCACGATGAACGCGGCTCCGACAGCAGCCGGGATGAATACCCACCGAGGCACCTGCATCAGGGCGCACCGAATCCGGCTTCAGCCAACACGGCCTGACCCTCCGTACCGGTAACGAAGTTGATGAACGCTTCGGCAAGCCCGTCTCCGACATTCCCCTTCAGCGCTGCAACCGGGTATGTGTTCACAACGCCGGCTGACTCCGGGAACTCGATGCCGATGACCTTGTCGCCAGCTGCTTTCAGATCGGTGACGTAGACCAGGCCGGCATCGGCTTCACCCGAGATGACCTTGCCGAGCACATCGGTGACCGACAGCTCCTCGCTGACCGGCCTGACGTCGACGCCCGACACCTCCGCGACCTTCTTTGCGGCGGAACCGCATGGCACCTGCTCAGCACACAACACGACCTTGATCCCGGGAGATCCGAGATCGCGGATCGACTCGATCTTTGCCGGATTGTCCCGGGGTGTGGCGATCTCAAGTGTGTTGGTCGCAAAATTCTTCGCTGACCCGTCGAGCAGGCTCGCGGTGATGGCGACGTCCATGTTCTTCGTGTCGGCCGACGCAAACACATCTGCTGGCGCGCCCTGCTGGATCTGAGCGACAAGATCGGACGAGCCGGCGAAGTTGAACCTCACGGTCACAAGTGAGTACTCCGACTCGAACTTCTCGCCGATCTCGGTGAACGCGCCCTTCAAGGACGCCGCTGCGAACACCGTCAGCGTGACTTGTCGTGGCGGGGAGTCAGGCTCCTCGGCCCACGGGTCGTCCGAGCATGCGGCGGTGCTGAGCAGCGCCGCGAGGATCAAAAGGAACCGCTTCATTCGAGGCTCTCGATGATGACGTTGGTGGACTTGACGATGGCTACGGCGACGGACCCCGGTTCCAGACCGAGCTCCTCGACGGCTTCGCTGCTCATCAGCGAGACAACTCGGAAAGGTCCGCACTGCAGGTCGACCTGCGCCATGACCGCGTCGGTCTTCACCGCCGTGACGAGTCCGACGAAGCGATTGCGTGCCGAGGTCACTGATCCGGAGTCCGGCAGCGACTTCGCTTGTTCGGTGGCGAACTCCGCAAGCTGGCGACCGTCGATGACCATGCGTCCCGACGCATCCTCGGTGGATTCCAGCGCACTGCTGCTAATCCAGCGACGAACTGTGTCGTCGCTGACGCCGAGGAGCTTTGCTGCGTCTGCTATCCGTATTTGCGGCATGCATACGACTCTAGGGCAGCATCTGCGGCTTCGTGGATCGAATCGATTTCGATCGTGACAGGATCGCTGCATGCCATCCGAAGTGATCGAGGTCGAGGACCACTTGGCGAACATCCTTCGGGCTGTCCCACCGTTGCCGTCCGAGACCGTTGAGCTGCGACAGGCAGGCGGACGCACGCTCTCCGCGGACCTGATCGCCGCCCACAACATCCCGGCGTTCGAGAACTCCTCGATGGACGGTTTCGCCGTGCTGTACGCCGACGTGACCGACGCTTCGCCCGAAAACCCGGTGACACTTGACGTCGTTGCCGACATCCCGGCAGGCACAGATCTCGATCCTCTCGTCGCGGCGGGACAGGCCGCTCGCCTCATGACCGGCTCCGTCATGCCGAGCTCCGCCGACACCGTTGTCCCGTTCGAGCACACCGTCGAGGGGCTCACAGATCGTCTCGACCGGGTGACGGTGGTCGAGGCACCTCGGCAGCAGGGGGTCTACGTACGGCACCCGGCCGAGGACATTGCCGTCGGCGACCTGCTCCTCACCGCGGGAACTCACCTCGGCCCCAGGCAACTGGCATCGGCGCTCGCCGCAGGCCTCGTCGAAGCTCAGGTGGCCAAGACACCGCGCATCGCCATCGTGTCGACCGGAAGCGAGCTCGTCACGGACGGGTCTCCCCTTGCTCGTGGTCAGATCCCCGACTCGAACAGCCCGATGCTCGCCGAGCTGGCCCGCGAAGCCGGCGCGGAAGTTGTCCTCCACGCCTCCGTCGCGGATCACGACGCAGCGGTGCTCGCGATTGTCGACGAGCTCGAGCAGCTCAAGGCGGACGTCGTGGTGTTCACGGGGGGCATCAGCGCAGGCGCGTACGACGTCGTGAAGTCGGCGTTGTCAGCCAACGAGCTCATGCAGTTCACCCACGTACGCATGCAGCCGGGCAAGCCTCAAGGCTTCGGCGTCGCCCAGTCAGGGCTTGTGCTCTTCGGCCTCCCCGGCAATCCCGTCAGCACAGCCGTTTCGTGGGAGGTGTTCGTACGTCCCGCACTGCTCGCGATGCAGGGACGCACAGACATCCACCGACGAGTCATCCGCGTCACGACGACGGTCGGTTGGAAGTCGCCCGCCGGTCGGCGCCAGTACACGCCCGTCATGCTCGACACGACCGACGCAGGCAAGTGGACCGCCAGTCCCGCATCCGCTGGCCACTCCGGATCCCACCTCGTGGGCTCGCTGGCACGCGCCGATGGCTACGCGATGATCACCGCCGAGGCCGAGGTCGTCGAGCCCGGCCAGGAAGTCGATGTCATGGTGGTGGCATGACAACCCGTCAAGCAGCGGTCATCACCGTCTCTGACCGTGCAGCCGCCGGCACATCCACTGACACGAGTGGGCCAGCCGTCGCCGAACTCCTGCGCGAAGCCGGCTACGTCTGCGGCGAACCCGTCGTCATTCCCGATGGGGCCGACTCAGTCGAGGAGGCACTGCTCCGAGCCGCCGGGTCCGGGGCCAGGCTCGTCATCA
This sequence comes from Aeromicrobium sp., assembly GCF_036675695.1. Taxonomy (GTDB): domain Bacteria; phylum Actinomycetota; class Actinomycetes; order Propionibacteriales; family Nocardioidaceae; genus Aeromicrobium. The sequence continues at coordinate 3,949 of NZ_JAKFEL010000060.1, read as the reverse complement.
CGACCGGCGGCACCGGCGTCGCACCGCGAGACGAAACCCCAGAGGGTACGGACCGGGTCATCACCCGACATCTCCCCGGCATCGTCGAGGAGATCCGCCGCGCGGCCGTCCTGGAAAAGCCCGGCGGGATGCTCTCGCGCGGTCATGCTGGGATCGTCGGCGACGCGCTGGTCGTCAACGTTCCCGGCTCCCGCGCGGCAGTCGCCTCAGCCGTGCCGATCATCCTTTCTGTGGCAGGGCACGTCATCGAACAGCTCGACGGTGGCGATCACTGATGACCCCTGAGCTCAATCTGGCGAAGATCAGCGAGGTACCGCTCGACGTGGCGGCGCATCTCTCGGCGGTCGAGGATTCAGCAGCTGGCGCAGTCGCGACGTTCATCGGAAAGGTTCGCGACCACGATCCGGAGGTCGACGGCGTCGTTCAGTTCCTCGAGTACGAGGCGCACCCCGATGCCGAGACCTTCCTGATCGACATCGCCCGGCGGGTCATGGGCGACCACCCCGTACGACTCGCTGTCAGCCATCGCATCGGCCGGCTGGAGGTCGGCGACCTCGCCGTGGTCGTCGCCGTCTCGTCACCCCATCGAGCACTTGCCTTTGAGGTCTGCCGCGACGTCATCGAGACCATCAAGGCCGATCTGCCCATCTGGAAGCGACAGACCGACGCCGAGGGCGACGCGTCCTGGAAGGGACTCGGCTAGCCGCCTGCGAACGGCGGGAGGACGTCAGCCAGCTCGGCATCGTCCAGCTCGTGGTCGTCGGCGCGAAGCGTGCCGTCGACCAAGAGCGCACAGTGTCCGAGGATCGGCTCGAGATCGGGATGATCGCGTACGAGTCCTGCTCGCAGCTCTCCCACCGACGACTCCGACCGGCTCTCCGAGTCGATACCCGCAGCCTCTCGTGCACCGGCATAGAAGCGGACCGTGATCACGCTGGCTCTTCCGTACGCTGCCAGTCGCCGGAACGGCCGCCTGACTTGGCGACGATCCTGACGTTCTGCAGGCTGGCAGTGCGGTCGATGCCTTTGACCATGTCGATCACTGCAAGACCAGCGACTGCCACTGCCGTGAGCGCTTCCATCTCGACGCCCGTTCGGTCGGCGGTTCTGACAGTCGCCTCGATGTCGACGCCCGCGTCGGTGATGACCAGGTCGACCGTTGCGCCGTGGATCCCGATCACGTGGGCCAGAGGCAGCAGCGTCGGCGTCGACTTGGCGGCCTGGATCCCGGCGATCCGGGCGACGGCAAGCACATCGCCCTTCGGGGTCTCCCCCGATCGAAGGAGCTCGACGACTTCAGGTGAGCATGCGACTGAACCTCGAGCCGTTGCGGATCGAGTTGTTGGACTCTTGTCTGTCACGTCGACCATCCGTGCGTGTCCCGAAGCATCGAGATGCGTGAAGTCCATGCCTTGAGTCTCCCAGATCCCGAGCCGCATCGTGCTTTGAGACAGCGCGGATGGCTGGGGTCACTACGCTGGGTACATGCAACTGATCGACACTCACGGACGGGTCGCCACTGACCTGCGTGTGTCGTTGACCGATCGGTGCAACCTGCGGTGCCAGTACTGCATGCCCGCCGAGGGCCTTGAGTGGATGCCCACCGAGGACACTCTCACCGATGACGAGCTCAACCGGCTCATTCGCATCGGCGTCGAGATGCTTGGCGTACGAGACGTCAGGTTCACCGGTGGTGAGCCGTTGCTTCGTCGCGGACTGCCCGCGATCGTCGCCGCCACCAACGCCCTACCGTCACGCCCCCGTACGGCGATGACCTCCAACGGACTAGGCCTCAAGCACACGGCGAAGGCACTCGCCGAGGCTGGACTCGATCGTGTCAACGTCAGCCTCGACACCACCGATCCGGAGACCTTCGCCAAGATCACCCGGCGCGATCGCCTGTCCGACGTCATCGAGGGCCTTCAGGCTGCGTCCGAGGCTGGGCTTGCCCCCGTCAAGGTCAACGCAGTCCTGCTGCGTGGCATCAACGACGTCGAAGCACCGGATCTGCTTCGCTGGTGCATGAAGCACAGCTACGAGCTGCGGTTCATCGAGCAGATGCCACTCGACGCCCAGCACGGCTGGAACCGTGCGGACATGATCACCGCGGCCGAGACGCTGGCGCTGTTGGAGGAACACTTCACGCTGACTCCGCTGGACGGGCGCGGCTCGGCCCCCGCGGAGAAGTTCCTCGTCGATGACGGCCCGCACACCGTCGGCATCATCGGCTCGGTGACGCGCCCCTTCTGCGGCGACTGCAATCGCGTACGACTGACCGCCGACGGCCAGATCCTCAACTGCCTGTTCGCGCGCGAGGAGTCCGACCTCCGGTCAGCACTGCGTACGGGAGCGTCCGATACCGAGATCGCCGAGCGGTGGGTTGCCGCCATGGCGACCAAGCTGCCAGGCCACGGCATCGACGATCCGACCTTCCTACAGTCGGCCCGCCCGATGTCATCCATCGGCGGCTAGCAACTGCGGAGCTGAGTACTTCCCGCGACCTCGAGCCAAGCCCGCAAACTTCCCAACACACCCAGTGGGACTACTGGGTTGAGTCCGGATCAGCCTCGGAATTCTGATGTGGAAACGACGTACTGATGATCCACAATGAGATCAGAACGCCACCGACGCCCTGAACAATGTCTGATCTGTCCCCGTGGGCGGTGGCAAGAGTGATCGAGAAGATCCCAAGCCCGACCAGGCCAAGAATGAGCGACATAAGTCTCACGTCACGTTCGAACATGGCAGCAACGTATCGGTGAACGAGTCGCTGTGTCGCTAGTCGCAAGTGGTCAGGCAAGCCCGCAAACTCCCAATGCACCTACTCGGATGACGCCAAATACTCCCAAATCTCTAGCCCCTCATCGGGCATGCCGTTCGGGTAGCGACCGACGCCATAGGCCTGCGGACCCATCGGACGGTAAGAGGCTGTGGCCTCAGCCGCCTCATGCCACGATGCGCGCACGCCGAGGGCTGTCACACTGCCTTCGCGGACGTCGACTGGAAGCGGCTTCGAACCGACCCACCCCAAAAAGGCCCGAAAGGTATGGGGCCCAGCAGGGACGTCGATCTTCAGGACACTCCCATTCCAAATGCCACCGACCCGCTTGCCATCCATTTCGATACGCATGCGTCGGTGGAAGTTCCACCATTCGCGAGACCTCATGATGGTGACCGGTGCCATAGCGCAAGTGTGCCGCAATCGACTGCCAAGCCCGCAAACTCCCAATACACCTAGTGAGATGCTGATTCCATGAAGGCATTTCGACCGTCACGCCGCGGTGCTCGGGGCAGGACGCCCGTCGCTCGACCGATGACCGCGCGCGAATCCGAGGTTCTTCAACTACTGCTTTCAGCGGACTTCCCAGAAGCGGAGCGTCTACGCCGGGACGCCAAGTCGGCACTAGCGATTGATGGTTGCACCTGTGGTTGCCCGTCAATCGACTTTGACCACCCAGCTTCTTCTCCCGGATTGACCCCTGTAGTGAATGCAAGTGTTCGGGGAACCAACGACAGCATGTTCCTCTTCATGGTCGGCCCTCATTTGGGTGGTGTCGAGTATGTCCCGATCGATGAGCCGATTCCGTCAGAGTTCCCAGACCCAAGCGAGATAGACCTCTTGCCGTAGCCAAGCCTGCCTGTGTTCACCCGATTGGGTCTGGTGGCGTGCCTGTGGGCCGCCGGACTTGGGGGTCAGGCGGCTTGGCGGTAGTGGATTCTTCGTCGTTTGCGAAGTGGCCGACTGTGGCGGTTGGTGAAGTTGAAGCCGTCGACGGCGTTGCCGGTGATATTGAGCAAACCGCGGTGGAGCAGGTGGTGGCATCGAACGCAGAGTCCGATGAGGAGGTTGACGTCGGTGGGTCCACCCATGGACCACCAGATGACGTGGTGGATTTCGAGGTGGGTGTGGTTGCAGCCTGGTGTGGCGCAGACGCCGCGTTGTCGGGCG
>NZ_JAKFEL010000034.1:0-3818 GCF_036675695.1 Aeromicrobium sp. | reverse complement strand
GTTGGTCGCACCGCAGACGAACGGCACGGTGAACTGCCACTTGTCGATGTGGTTGGCGTAGTCGGACGGGGTCAGGACCTCGGACTCGTCGATGTAGTCGACGCCCAGGCTCTGCAGGATCTGTGCCTCGGCGAAGTGGCCGATACGAGCCTTGGCCATGACCGGGATCGAGACAGCCTCGATGATGCCGTCGATCAGGTCGGGGTCGCTCATACGGGCGACGCCGCCCTGCGCACGAATGTCAGCGGGTACGCGCTCGAGCGCCATCACGGCAACGGCGCCAGCGTCTTCGGCGATCTTGGCCTGCTCAGCGTTGACGACGTCCATGATGACGCCGCCCTTGAGCATTTCGGCCATGCCGCGCTTGACCTTGGAGGTGCCGACTGTTGCTTCGTTGCTCACTGCGAGTCCTTTGGGAAGTACCGGGAAAGTTGTCTCCCAGTCTACTCGTCAGGCGCGCACCCTCTTGCTGAGACCACGACGCGGCACGCGCACCGGCTTCGCCACCTTGAGCAGCTCGTCGAGGCTGGTGAATTTGCGCCGTGGGCGGTCCAGCCCTCCGCGACGTTCTGCGCGGTCAATGGCGCGCCAGTCGCGAAGGTCGACTGAGAGTAGTCCGCGCTTCTCGACTGCAGCGCGAAGCGAATCACGACTCCCCCGCGCCGCGAGAAGTCCTGCGTTGAAGTCGGCGATCAGGCTGCCGACCGTCTCCTGAGAGCACGACTTGTTGGTGCCGATGAAACCTGTGGGCCCACGCTTGATCCAGCCGACGGCGTAGGTGCGTGGAGCTCCGGAGACGCGACCTTCGACGTTCGGGATCACTCGCGCTTCGTCATCGAATGGCACTCCGGGCGCGGCGACACCCCGGTAGCCGATCGACCGGAGAACGAGTGGGGTGTCAATGGTGTCGCGATGACCAGTCGGCACGGCTCGTACCTGGCCGTCGACCTCAACCAGGTCATTGCGGGTGACACACAAGCCGGCCACACGACTGTCGCCGATCAGCTCTAAGGGAGACTCCGCGAATCGGAACACAATCCGCCGGCTGCCAGGCGACGTGGGCCGTACGACCGCGTCGTGGAGAGCTTGGAGCTTGCGATTCGCCATCGGATCCGCGATCGGCTGGTCGAGGTCCGCCCCTTCAACGACGATCTCGATGTCTTCATGCGAGAGAAGTCCGATGAGCTCCGGGAGCGTGAACGCCGCCTGAGCGATTCCCCGGCGCCCCAGGATCACCACCTCTCGCACCGCGCTGTCTCGCAGTGCAGCCAACGCGTGGTCCGAGATGTCAGTCGCGGCGAGGTGTTCGGGGTCGATCGAAAGGATGCGCGCGGCGTCGAGCGCAACATTGCCGTTGCCGATGATGACGGCTCTTTGTCCGCTCAGGTCGAACGTGCGCCGGGCATGGTCGGGATGGCCGTTGTACCAAGCCACGAACTCCGTGGCGCTCTCGCTTCCCGGCAGGTCCTCGCCCGGGATGCCCAGCCGGCGATCCTGCGATGCGCCGGTTGCATAGACGACGGCATGGCAGTGCTCGAGCAGATCCTCGTGGGAGATGTCAGTTCCCACGTCCACGTTCAGCAAGTAGTGAAAGCCGCGCTGATCCTCGATCTGGCGAAAGAGCTTGTCGATCGACTTGGTTTCGACATGATCGGGCGCGACTCCGCTGCGCACCAGCCCGTGCGGTGTCGGCAGTCGGTCGAGCAAGGTCACGTGCACGTCGTCTTGTTTGAGCAGCTCGTCGGCGGCATACATCGCGGCAGGTCCTGCTCCGACGACCGCGACATGCAGCGGACCAGGCTCCTTGCGGATGATCGGCGTGATGGGTGCCTGGATCGGGTACGTACGCGGCTCGGCATGGAACAACGCGTTGATGTCCACAAACGGAAGCTGGTTCGTAGAAACCTTGGTGTCGGGCACGATCGCACCAACCGGGCACGCGCCCACACACGCGCCACAGTCGACGCAGGAAACGGGATCGATGTAGAGCATCTCGGCGAGTCCGAAGTCGGGCTCGTCGGGAGTCGGGTGGATCGCGTTGACCGGACACGCAAACACACACGAGGCGTCAGCGCAGCACGCCTGCGTGACGACATGGGCCACTGAGATTCAGCTTTCGAGGAACGCGACAGGAGGCTCGCTGCGGAATCGCGACGGGCGACCGTCGATCTTGCAGAGTCTCCACATGCGCCTGGAGCTGCGGGTCATCAGCCCCGACTGCTCGGCGAGCATGCGGGCGTCGGCGAACATCTCCTGGAGGCGAACCCGGGACTCAGGCGCCTTCCAGTACAGATCCTTGATGACCTTGCGCGGGATATCGAACTCTTTGCGGAACGCCTTCGGCGGAATCATGATCAGGTCCGCGCCGACTCGCATGATGATCGGGAACAGCAGCGAGACGATGAATTTGTCGATCCGGCTGAGATTCGGGCCGTGGATCTTGATGAACTCGTGGGCGAACGAGATGTGCCGGGCCTCTTCGGCCACGTGGATCTCCATGATCCGCGACATCAGCGGTGGGAGGTCCTTGCCCCCGCGCAGAATGCCCTTCTGTGTGTGATCGATCGGCTCTTCACCTGCAAGGACGCCGATGAAGAAGCTGACCGGGAAGGTCGACGCGGCACCCGGAATCGCCCACGAGATGCGACGCATCAGCCACGGCATACCCGGAGCGTCGACGCCGATGCGGTTGATCGCCTCCTGGAACATCTGGTTGTGGTGGCACTCCTCGGTCGCCTCGTGCATCAGGTAGCGGAATTCTGGCGACTGGTTCTTGAGCTCGAAGCAGTACTGCATGATGCCGCGGATCAGGATGTTCTCGAACTGCACGCCGACCCGCAGGATGTTGGCTTGGCGCCACAGTCCGATTTCGATCTGACGCTCGACGGATTGGGCCTGGTACCACGGGTGAGCGCCGAGAGGATCGACGTTCGCAGGCAGGATCCAGCGCGGATCGCTGCGGTCGATCTGGAAGTCGGGGTGCTCCCACGGAATGTCGATGAAGGCGTCGAAGTGGTGCTCCGTTGACGCGACCGACAGTCCGTGAAGGACCTCTGCGTACTCCCCACGGGTGCGAGTCGCGGAAAGCTCGGTCGGGTTCTCGAGTGTCTGGGTCATCGCTGCTCCTCAGCAATTCGCGTCATACCGTCAGCATGCGCCGTACTCACGGTATGTGTCAACGGCAATGTCACATTCGGCGTGTCGTATAGCCGAGCATTCGCTTCCGACAGCGCAAAGGCCCCGCACCGTATGGTGTGGGGCCTTTGCATAGGTGTGTCAGGCGTTGGTGCGCTTGCGTGCTGCGAACGCGATGCCTGAGGCGGTGACGACTCCGCCACCGACGAGCAGCCACGTCATGTCGAGTCCGCCGTTGTCGGTGTCGGCGGCGAGCTCGACTTCGGCCGGACCGGCGACGAAGAGGTTCTCGCTGCGATCGATCGAGTCAGGCGAACCCTTGGCACTGACGACCTTCTTGGCCTTCTTCTTCTCGACCTCGACGGTTCCGTCAGTGGCCTGCGGCACCGACGCCGGACCGTTGGGCTTTGGCTGCGGCTTGGGCTGCGGCTTCGGGTCCTTGGTGTCGGGCTTGTCGGCCAGCGGGAGGTCGTTGTCGAAGCCGGGGCCCGGGTGCGGTTCGGGCTTGTTCTCGGGGATGCCGATGTCGAAGCCATCGGCCATGGCGGCTGCCGGAGCAACCGTGATGCCAACGAGGACGAGCGGTGCTGCGACGATCAGGTTGCGGATGGTGCGGTTCATGATTTCTCCTGTGGGTTTTGGTGGTGTGTTTTCAGTTGGTCTGTGGTCTTGCTTGTAGGTAG
>NZ_JAKFEL010000180.1:0-3862 GCF_036675695.1 Aeromicrobium sp. | reverse complement strand
CACTAAGAGTCCTTCGGACATGAGGCAACTCGTGCCCGCGGCTGGGTAGCTCAGTCGGTCAGAGCACACGACTCATAATCGTGGGGTCGCGGGTTCGAGTCCCGCCCCAGCTACCGCACGACAACGCAAGACCCGCAGCATCATCGATCAAGAAGAGGCACCCTCGTGGCCAGCAAGAGCTCAGACGTTCGTCCCAAGATCACCTTGGCCTGCACCGAGTGCAAGGAACGCAACTACATCACCAAAAAGAACCGTCGCAACGATCCCGATCGTCTCGACCTCAAGAAGTTCTGCCCGCGCTGCAAGACGCACCAGCTGCACCGCGAGACTCGCTAACTTCTGGTCTTCGAACGAACGGCTCCCACGGCTCTGTCGGTGGGAGCCTTCGTCACGTTTGGGCTGCTAGCGTTTCACGAATGGACCTCGCCGACCTGACGACGCTGCGTCTGGGTGGCCCTGCCAAAACAGTCCTCGAGCCCACGACCGAGGCCGAGCTGATAGCTGCCGTACGGATTGCCGACGAGGCCGCCGATCCTGTCCTGCTGGTCGCTGGCGGCAGCAACCTCGTCGTGGCCGATGAAGGATTCGATGGCACCGTCATCCGTGTGGTGACTCGCGGCATCACCGTCGACTCCGATGCCTGCAGCGGTGCCATGGTCACGGTTGCTGCGGGTGAGCCGTGGGACGGCATCGTCGACCGGGCGGTCGCCGAAGGCTGGGTCGGCGTCGAAGCGCTCTCCGGCATCCCGGGATCCACTGGTGCCACCCCGATCCAGAACGTCGGCGCGTACGGCCAGGAGGTCTCACAGACCGTCGCGACCGTGCGAGCGTACGACAGGTTCGATCGCAAGGTACGCACGATCCACGCCATCGACTGCGGCTTCACCTATCGCTCCAGCCGCTTCAAGGTCGAGCCGCACAGGTATGTCGTGCTCTCGGTCGCGTTCCAACTGGCGCTCGGAGATCTCAGCGAGCCCATCGCGTACGCCGAGCTGGCTCGCACCCTCGGTGTCGAGGTTGGCGAGCGCGCACCTTCGGCTGACGTCCGCGATGCCGTGCTCGGACTGCGACGTGGGAAGGGCATGGTGCTCGATGCCGCCGATCACGACACCTGGAGTGCCGGCTCGTTCTTCACCAACCCGATCCTGACTGCTGCCGAGGCCGAGACGTTGCCGGACGGTGCGCCCCGATTCGCCCAGACTGACGGGAGAGTCAAGACGAGCGCGGCATGGCTCATCGACCACGCCGGCTACGGCAAGGGCTACGGCTCGGGTCGCGCGACGCTGTCGACCAAGCACGCATTGGCGCTGACCAACCGAGGCGACGCGACGACGGCCGAGCTCCTCGCCCTGGCTCGTGAAGTACGCGACGGAGTGCGCCAGGCCTACGGCATAACGCTCGTCAACGAGCCGGTCCTCGTCGGCTGCTCGCTCTAGCCGGTTGTGGAGGCGGTCGCGAAGACGCCGACACCGATGACGAGCATTGCCGCCAAGAAGAGAAGGCTAAGACCCAGGATCGCCGTACCGATGATCCCCATGATGCGGCCGGCGTTGACTTCGCCCTCGCCGCTGTAGGCGCCAGGGTTGGCCTGGATCTCCTTCTGCGCCTTGTTGCCCATCGACCAGGCAAACGGTCCGATGATCTGGCAGAGGACGAGGCCGAGGATGCCGAGCACCAGGATCGTCGTGGCCTGTGGGTGCTTCGGCGGTGGGTAGTAGGCGCCGGGAGGCGGTGTTTGAGTCATGCGCTCATGCTCTCAGAACGCGGCGAGGATGCTGTACTCCTGGTAGCCGCTGTCGTCCCAGAAGTCGTCGACGGTGAACGTCAGCACGAGCAGCGCGGCCACGAACAACAGCCCAAGGATCAGCAGCACGGTGCCGATGATGCCCATGATCTTTCCGGCCGTCGCCTCACCGTGTCCGCTGTAGCGGGCGGGGTCGGCGTTGATCTCCTTGACGGACTTCGCGCCGATCCACCAGGCGAACGGTGCGACGAAGAACGTGATGTAGCACATGACTCCGGTCAGACCGACGATGCCGAGCACCATGGCGAGCGTCGCCTGCGGGTGCTTCGGTGCCAAGTAGACCGGCTGGTATCCGTATCCTCCGGGCGGCGGGGTCTGGCCAGGCGGCGGGTAGCCGTACTGGCCCGGAGGCGGGTACTGGCCGGGAGGCGGGTACTGGCCGTACTGAGGCGGCGGAACCTGGCCCGGGTTGGGAGGCGGCGCCTCCTGCGGCTCATCAGTCATGTCGCAAACAATCCCACACTCGGGCGTCAGTCGCTGTAGCCGCCTTCGAACGTGAGCAAGAGAGCGAGAGACCCGACGACCAGGGCACCAACCATGACGGCCAGAGCGAGGAGAGCTGTGCCGATGATGCCGCACACCAGGCCGGTCGTCGCCTCGCTGCGATTCGACCATTGGGTTGGCGCGCGATCCATTTCGCGACGAGCCACGGCGCCGTAGTACCAAGCAAAGGGGCTCAGCAGCACGGGAACGAGCAGCACAAAGAATCCGCACAGTCCTATGAGTCCGAGGATCATCGACCGTTTCGCCATCGGGTGCTGGGGGATGGGAATCGGGCGACCCCACGGGTCGGTGGTCATGCTGCCTCCGCGGCGAGCCAGTCGTCGATCGCGGCCAGGGCAGGCGCGGTGATCTCGGGCGGTGCGTACGAGCTTCGGATCGACATCCGAGCCAGCTCCGCGAGCTCGGCATCATCGAACCCCTGAGCAGCTCGCAGCACGGCGTACTGACCTGCGAGGCTCGAACCGAACAGCAAGGGATCGTCGGCACCAAGAGCCACGTTGATCCCCGACGCGATGAGCTTTCGTACGGGCACTTCCTCGAGGGTGGCGAAGACGCCGAGCGACACATTCGAGGTGGGGCAGACCTCCAGGGCAACTCCAGCGTTCGCCAGCCGATCGAGCAGTGCGTCATTCTCCGCCGATCGCACCCCATGACCGATGCGGTTGGGGTGCAGGTGATCCAGGCACTCGATGACGTGCTTGGGACCGAGAAGCTCACCAGCGTGGGGGAGTAGGGCCAGCCCTGCCCGCTCGGCAATTGCGAACGCGCGCGCGAACTCTGGGGTGTTGCCACGGCGCTCGTCGTTCGACAAGCCGAAGCCCAGAACTCCGCGCCCGGCGTACTGCGCTGAGAGCCTCGCCAAAGTTCGCGCGTCGAGCGGGTGCCGGGTGCGATTGGCAGCCACCACGACCCCCATGCCGATGCCGGACGTCTGGGACGCATCGCGGACGGCGTCGATGACCAGGTCGGTGAACGCCGTGACTCCGCCGAACCTCGCGCCATAGCCGGAGGGATCGACCTGTATCTCGGTCCACACCGACCCGTCGGCCGCGTCGTCGAGCGCAGCCTCGAGGACAAGGCGCCGTACGTCTCCCTCCGTGCGAAGCACAGAGCGAGCAAGGTCGTAGAGACGCTGGAAGCGGAACCACCCCTTCTCGTCGGTCGCGACGAGCTCCGGCGGCCATTCCTCGGTCAGCGATGCCGGCAGTCGTATGCCATCGCGCTCCGCCAGCTCCAGCAGCGTGGAGTGGCGCATCGAGCCGGTGAAGTGAAGGTGGAGGTGGGCCTTGGGCAACGACGAGATTGTGCGAAAGCCCATGGTCGTCATCCTGCCACCATTGGGGGCGCTGGCTCGGTTCGACGGGGGCCACACCCAACCCGTACACTTGACTCACCGGTGAAATTTCACGCTAGATCGTCATGCCCTCAACACGGCGTGATCCCAGCGGGAAGTTGACCTAGGGCACTAGCTCAATTGGTAGAGCTCCGGTCTCCAAAACCGAAGGTTGGGGGTTCAAGTCCCTCGTGCCCTGCAACAAGACGACAACGACGACG
>NZ_JAKFEL010000103.1:0-3870 GCF_036675695.1 Aeromicrobium sp. | reverse complement strand
TACGGACTGCGTCAACCTCCTGGAGCTCCGCAACCAGCCCGAGCGGCTCGTCAAGGTGCACTGGGCACCGACCGGCAAGAGCACCTTCCTCGTGGCGATCCAGGTCGAAGGGCTCGATCGGCCCCGGCTGCTCAGCGACATCACCCGGGTCATCTCAGACCAGCACGTCAACATCCTGTCGGCGTCGCTGTCGACGAGTCGCGATCGTGTCGCGAAGTCGAAGTTCACCTTCGAGATGGCTGATCCGAAGCATCTCGGACACGTGCTGTCGGCCGTGCGTACGGTCGAAGGTGTCTTCGACGTCTATCGCTTGACCCAGTAAGTTCAACTGCTGCGCACGGCTCGTCCCTCGCCGTTCCAGCGGCTCGTACCTCACCGCTGCTGGGCTTCGCCCAGGCGCTTGCCCTCGCTTCGCTCGGGCCATTCCTCAGTTGGACCTAACTGAAGTCAGCCTGAGCCTTTTGAGCCATCTCGAGGAATGACTCGCGAGATGCGAGGTTCTCCTTGGCTGCCTTGACCTTCTTGGCGTCGCCCGCTGCTTCGGCCGTAGCAATCTCGGCCTTGGCGTCCTCGATGGCCTTCTCGAGCTTCGTGATCATGTCGTCAGCGCGCGCTGACTTCTCTGGGTCGGTGCGCTTCCACTTGTTCTCGTTGGCATCGCGTACGGCTTCCTCGACCTTGCGGATCTTGGACTCGAACTCATTCATCTTGGCGCGAGGCACCTTGCCGGCGGCTTCCCAGCGATCAGCGATGTCGAGCCATGCTTTGCGGGCGGCGTCGGGGTCCTTGATCGGCAGGAGCTTCTCGGCCTCGGCGAGGATCACGAGCTTCTTCTCGGCGTTGACCTCGTACTCGGCATCCAGCAGTGCGTTGGCTTCGTCGCGGGCGGTGAAGAACGCATCCTGGGCGGCGCGGAACTTCTTCCAGAGCTTGTCCTCGACGTTGCGAGGGGCCGAGCCGGCCTTCTTCCACTCCGTCATCAGGTCGCGATACTTGCCAGCCGTCACACCCCACTCGGTCGAACCGGAGAGCGCCTCGGCCTCCTTGATGAGCTGTTCCTTCTTGGCCTGCGCGGCGTCGCGGAGCACGGACTGCTCACCGAAGTGAGTCTTGCGGCGACGTGTGTACGACGTACGGGCGGACGAGAAGCGGTGCCAGAGCTCATCATCGGCGGACTTGCTGAGCCGTGGGAGCACCTTCCACTCGTCAAGCAGTGCGCGGAGTCGATCGGCGCCGGCCTTCCAGTCGTTGCTGGTGGCAATCTTCTCGGCTTCTTCGACGATGCGGGTCTTCTCGACCTGAGCCTCGGCGACCTTGGCGACGCGGGCGACCTTGCGCTCCTCGCGGAGCTTGTCGATCGCGGGCTGGAGCGCATCGAGTCGCTTGATGAGTCCGTCGAGGTCACCAAGAGCCTGAGCATCGGTGACCTGCGCGCGCACCTTGGTGACGGCCTTGGCAGCGTCATCGGGGGAGAGCGTGCCGCCCTCAAGCCGCTTCTCCAGGAGGTCGACCTCGACCTCGAGTCCTTCGAATCGGGTGACGTACAACGCCATCGCCTCGGTGGGGTCGCCGCCCGGCCACTGGCCGATCAGGCGCTCACCGTCAGCGGTGCGTACGTAGACATTGCCTTCATCGTCGACGCGACCCCAGGGATGCGTTGGCGCAGAACTCATGGGCGACAGTCTAGGGCGAGCCAGCGTCGCCGCGTACCAGCCGCCTCGCGTACCCTGTCGCACGTGCTTCTCACGTCATTTCCGGCCGGTCCGCTGCAGGCGAATTGCTATGTCGCCGCACGTGGTCCGGGCACCCAGTGCGCGGTCGTCGACCCCGGCATGGACGCGATGGATGACCTTCGCACCGTGATCAAGGAGCTCAACGTGACTCCGGGTGCAGTTCTGGTGACGCACGGCCACTTCGACCACATGTGGTGCGCGCAGGATGTTGCCCGCGAGTTCGACTGCCCCGTATGGATCCACCCGGCCGACCGGCACCTGCTGAGCGACCCGATGGCCGCGATCTCGGGGGAGTCCGCGGCGATGCTGCGTCAGCAGCTCAACATGGGTGACCTGCCTGAGTTCGCCGAGCCCGCGGACGTACGCGACGCCGTCGACGGCGCCACGATCGACGTTGACGGCCTCGTGTTCACCGTCGACCACGTACCGGGACACACTCCGGGCACCGTTTTCTATCGCGTTGATTGGGACGGTCCAGAGGCGATCTCGCAGGTGATGTTCTCCGGCGACTTCCTGTTCCAGGGCTCGATCGGTCGTACGGATTTGGCCGGCGGGTCACACACGCAGATGCAGGACAGCCTGCGTGACCGTGTGCTGCCTCTCGCAGACGACATCGTCGTGCTGCCTGGGCACGGACCGCAGACCTCGGTCGCGCGCGAGCGCGTCACGAACCCGTTCTTGGCGGAGCTCATCTCATGAGCGGCTTGTCCGGGTTCCCCGAATTCCTTCCAGCGGACCGCAATGTCGAGCTGATCGTCCTCGACCACCTCCGCGAGGTGTTCGAGCTGCACGGATTCGCCTCGATCGAGACGCGGGCCGCCGAGCCGATGGACACCCTGCTTCGCAAGGGTGAGATCGACAAGGAGGTGTACGTCTTGCGTCGCCTCCAGGCTGGCGAGGGCGACAGCGACTCCGGTCTTGCCCTGCACTTCGACCTGACCGTGCCGTTCGCGCGTTACGTGCTCGAGAACGCCGGCAAGCTCGACTTCCCGTTCCGCCGCTACCAGATCCAGAAAGTATGGCGTGGCGAGCGGCCCCAGAACGGCCGCTACCGAGAGTTCACCCAGGCTGACATCGACATCGTCGCCAAGGACGAGCTGGCATTCCACTTTGATGTGGAGATCGCGCAGGTCATGGCCGAGGCGCTCTCTGGTTTGCCCGTTCCTGCCCTGACGCTGCAGGTCAGCAACCGCAAGATCCTCGAAGGCTTCTACCTCGGTCTCGGCATCGCTGAGCCGACCACTGTCATGCCGATCGTCGACAAGCTCGACAAGGTGCCGGCCGACAAGATCGCAGAGCTGTTGCAGTCCGACGCCGGCCTCACCGCCGAGCAGGCCTCGCAGTGCCTCGCACTCGCCGAGATCCGTAGCGCTGACGGATCGTTCGTTGACGCCGTTCGCGCGCTCGGTGTGGAGCACCCGCTGCTGGACGAGGGCCTCGACGAGCTCCTGCAGGTTGTCACCGGCGCTTCAGGCGCCGAAGGCGTCGACGTGGTCGCAGACCTTCGTATTGCCCGCGGTCTCGACTACTACACCGGCACGGTGTTCGAGACCCGCATGGAAGGCCACGAGCAGCTCGGCTCGATCTGCTCCGGCGGCCGCTATGACCAGCTCGCCAGTGATGGCAAGAACACGTATCCCGGCGTCGGAATCTCGCTCGGCGTCTCGCGCCTGCTTGTGCCCCTCGTCGCAGGTGGACTCACCGCCGACCGCTCGGTGCCCAGCGCCGTCCTGGTCGCGTTGACGGACGAGGAGTCCCGCCCAGCGAGCGTGGCTGTCGCATCGGCGTTGCGTGCCCGCGGCATACCGACCGAGATCGCTGCCTCACCGCAGAAGTTCGGCAAGCAGATCCGCTACGCCGAGCGGCGCGGAATCCCGTATGTGTGGTTCCCGGCCAACGGCGACGACGGTGATCGCGTTCGCGACATTCGTAGCGGCGATCAGATTGATGCCGACCCCGCCGCCTGGAACCCCCCAGCTGAAGACCTGAAACCCCAGATCTTGAGAACACCTAGCAAGGAGCAAGTCACGTGATCCGCACCCACGACGCCGGAAGCCTGCGCGCCGAGCACATCGGCCAACAGGTCACCCTCGCCGGTTGGGTCGCACGTCGACGCGATCACGGCGGTGTGGCGTTC
>NZ_JAKFEL010000092.1:0-23711 GCF_036675695.1 Aeromicrobium sp. | reverse complement strand
GGGGGATGGGCCGACGGTCGCTGTCCCGAGCGCGCTGACTACCGTAGTGATCGCCTTCGCCGTCGTGGCGACGGTCGGTCTGGGTATCCTTCCCGGACCGCTGCTCGATCTTGCGCAGCACGCTGGCGCCTTCGTGCGCTGACGGTCCTGAAGGAGTTCTCGCGTGTCCGGTCTGGGTGTTCCATTCACCGATGGCGCCCTTGAAGCGCGCGTGCAGGCCGGTATCGGCGAGATCGAACGCCAGCTGGCGATCGCCGTCGACAGCCCGGAGGCATTCGTTGCCGAAGCGGCAGCGCATCTGCTCAACGCAGGTGGCAAGCGGTTCCGCCCGCTGTTGGTGATGCTGGCCGCCGAGTTCGGCGACCAGGCGCACGCCGACGTTCCGCGCGCGGCCGTTGTCGTCGAGCTCACCCACCTGGCGACGCTCTATCACGATGATGTGATGGACGAGGCCTCGATGCGTCGTGGTGCGCCCAGCGCCAACTCTCGTTGGGGCAATTCGGTCGCGATCCTCGTCGGCGACTATCTCTTCGCCCAGGCGTCGGATCTGGTGTCAGATCTCGGTCCCGAGAGCGTACGCATCCAGGCGCGCACGTTCTCGCGTCTCGTCCAGGGACAGATTCGCGAGACCCTCGGTCCGGCCGAAGGTGACGACCAGCTCGAGCACTACCTGTCGGTCGTGGCCGACAAGACCGGGTCACTCATCGCCACTGCGGCCCGTCTCGGCGCGAAGATGGCCGGAGCATCGCTGGACGTGCAGGACACGTTGACTGAGTTCGGTGAACGCATCGGTGCTGCCTTCCAGCTCAGCGACGACATCATCGACATCGCCAGCGAGACCGATGACTCGGGCAAGACTCCGGGCACCGACCTTCGCGAGGGCGTACCGACGTTGCCGACCCTGCTTGCCCTGCGCTCGACTGACGGCGATGGCGAGCGGCTCCGCTCCCTGCTGGCCAAGCCGCTGACTGACGATGCCGAACTTGCCGAGGCCATCACGCTGCTGCGTGTCCACCCGGCCATGGACGAGGCGCGTGCCTACGTACGCGCGGAGACCGATGCGGCGCAGGTCCTGCTGGCCAAGCTCCCGGACAACGCGGCCCGCGACGCCCTCCAGGCGCTCTGCACCACCGTAGCCACCCGTCTCGGCTAGCACTCAATAGGCGCCGGCACCATCTTCGAGGCACGTCTTCTGTTGGCGAGGTTGTCGGCGGTGAACACGACGAGCGCGAGCCAGACGAGGATGAAGCCGACCCAGCGGGCACTGCTCATGTCCTCGTCGAAGATCCACAGGCCGAAGATGAACTGAAGGATCGGGCCGAGATACTGCAACAAGCCGATAGTCGTCAGCGTCAGGCGTGTTGCGGCCGCGCCGAACAGCAGGAGCGGAATGGCAGTGACGACGCCCGTTCCGATGAGCAGCATGACGTTGCCGACTCCGGCATGTCCGAACGTCAGATCGCTGCGCAGCTCGAGCACGATCAGGAAGGAGAGCGCAACGGGCGCCAGGATCAGCGTCTCCATGCCGAGGCCCTCGAACGTGTTGAGGTTGGCTTTTTTCTTGAGGAACCCGTACGTCGCGAACGAGAACGCGAGCAGCAACGCAATCCACGGCGGACGGCCGTAGTCGACTGCGAGCACGAGCACCGCGATGGCGCCGATCGCAACGGCCGCCCACTGCACGGGACGCAAGGTCTCCTTGAGGATGAACACCCCGAGCAGCACCGTTACGAGCGGATTGATGAAGTAGCCGAGCGAGGTCTCGATCACGTGGCCGTTGGTGACGCCGTAGATGAAACCGCCCCAGTTGAACGAGATGACGATCGAGGCGCAGATCAGGATGACCATCATGCGGCGATCCTTGGCAATTCTGCGGAAGGTCTTCCATCGACGGGTGACAGCGATGAGGACCAGCACGAACAGCAGCGACCAGATGACCCGGTGGGCGAGGATCTCGAGCGACCCGGCGGGGTCGAGCAGAGGCCAGTAGAGCGGGAAGAATCCCCAGCACAAGTAGGCCGCAGCGCCAAGGATCACGCCGCTGCGGGAGTCATTCACGGAAAGAGCGTACGCCCGCGACGCAGCACCGATGTGGAGACCTTTCGACGTTGTCCGAATGTCTGTCAGATCTGGCAGAACCCCCTCGATCGCCTAACCTCTTTGCATGACCGTCGATCAGCTCGCGGCAGCGAAGTTCGAGACCTACGGGACATCACATCTCGTGGTGCTCGGGATCTTCGCGGTCGGAGTCCTCGCGGTCATCCTGCTCGGGCGCAGGCTGCGAGGCACCCCAAGTGAGGTGGCGCTGCGCAGGACCTTCGCGGTGGCCATCGTCGCGGTCGCGCTGCCATTGCAGATATTGCAGTTCATCCCGAGCGAGTGGGACCTGCAGACGTCTCTTCCTCTTGCGCTATGTGACTACGCCTGGCTGTTCGCAGTGCACGCGCTGTGGACCCGCAATGCACTCAGCGCCACCGTCACGTACCTGTGGGGGATCACGCTGACAACGCAGGGCATTTTCACGCCTGACCTGGGCTCGGAGTTCCCCGAGCTGCGGTTCCTGATGTTCTGGGGCATGCACCTGTTGATCGTGTGGACGGCAGTGCTGCTCGTCATTGGCCTGCGGATCCTGCCGACGTGGCGCTACTACCGGGTGACTGTCGTCATCACCGTGATCTGGGCGGTCGTCACTTATGTCTTCAATGTCGTGGCGGACACGAACTACGGCTACCTCAACGAACTGCCGGACAGCGCATCGCTGCTCGACTTCCTTGGCCCCTGGCCCTTGTATGTCGTGCTCGAGATCCTGATCGTGCTCGTCGTCTGGGCCTTGCTCACCTGGCCATGGACCCGAGAGCGTACTAGGGGACGAGCGTGACTTCTGTCCGACTCTTGCCCGAGTGGTTGAACTTGGTCTGCTGGGACAATTCGCCATCCCCGAGCGCAAGGTGCACGTCGTACCAAGGTGCGTCACGCACCAGGATCGTCACGGTCGCTTCGCAATAGCCGCCGTTCACCAGCTTCGCCGTGGACGGGATCTCCTCCGCGTAGGTGTTGAAGTTAGACGGAACGTCGGTCGGCTGACTGATGTTGATGGTGCGGTCTCCCTTGCCCTCGAGGACGCACGTCTGGCCCTTGATCCTCCAGACCGTGAGCGGGGCCTCGTCGCGAATCGTCAGGACGAGCTGGTGCCGGCGCGCTTCCATTTCTTCCAGCTGTTCCTCGAGAGCGATACGCATCTGCTCGGCCTGTGCCATGCCTTGGTCGTTGAGCTCTGACGAATAGGGCCGAGATGGGTCTTCGGGCTTCGCCGTCTTGTCGTCGTCCAGGCTGCGTTGGGCAAGATTTACCGCTACCACTACGAGCACAGCCATGGCCAGCGCTGCGAGAGCATGGATGCCCTTCATGTTCACCCCGATCGGAAGTTGAATGGACTGTACGCCCCTTTTGGGCCGTAAAACCACGCTCAACATCGGTCAGGACGCCTGCAACTTCCCTAGACTCACTCCATGGGCGCCTACCTCGACGACTACCGAGCTGTCGGCGTCATCATCTTGGTCGGGTTCGTGCTGGCTGGGGGCATGCTCGGTGCCAACCGATTGTTCCGTCCCAGCGTTGCCGCACGGGAGAAGACCGTCACGTACGAGTCGGGTGTCGACCCGGTCGGAGAGGGCTGGTCGCAGTCGAACGTCCGCTACTTCGTCTACGCGTTCTTGTACGTGATCTTCGCGGTCGATGCGGTGTTCCTGTTCCCGTGGGCGGTGGTGCTCGAGGACATCGGCAAGGCTGCGGCGATCGAGATGGGCATCTTCATCGGCATCATCGTGGTCGGACTCGTCTACGCCTGGCGCAAGGGAGTCCTGTCGTGGACCCCGTAGGCGTACAGAAGATCGATCTGCCGATGCCGACGGTCGGCCTTGGTACGGCGATCGCGCCCAAGCCTGCGCGCTACATCCTCAACTGGGGGCGCAAGTACTCCCTGTGGGTCTTCAACTTCGGTCTGGCGTGCTGCGCGATCGAGTTCATCGCCACCTCGATGTCGCGCCACGACTTCATCCGGCTCGGCGTGATCCCGTTCGCGATGGGTCCTCGCCAGGCTGATCTCATGGTCGTGTCGGGCACCGTCACCGACAAGATGGCCCCGGCCATCAAGCGCCTCTACGACCAGATGCCCGAGCCCAAGTACGTCATCAGCTTCGGCTCCTGCGCCAACTCCGGCGGCCCCTACTGGGACTCGTACAGCGTCACCAAGGGCGTCGACCAGATCATCCCCGTTGACGTCTACATCCCGGGTTGCCCGCCCCGACCCGAGGCGCTGCTCAACGGCATCGTGACCCTGCAACAGCAGATCGCCGGCGAGAACCTCGCCGATCGCTACAAGCGCTCGACCACGTCGTTGCTCAGCCCGAAGATCGAGCCGCCCGTATGACTTTGGCTGATAACACCTTCGGCCCGCCGCACCACGTGGTCGAAGTCGCCGACTGGCACGATGCCGTCGCTGGTTTGAAGAGCGAGGGCTACACGTACTTCGACTGGCTCTCGGCCGTCGATGAGCACCCCGAAGGCTTCCGGCTGGTCGTGCACCTCGCTCGACTCGAGGAGCTCGATCACCTGCTGCTGGTCACGTACGTCGACCGCAAGACGCCGGCCGTTGCCTCGATCGCCGACCTGTATGCGGGCGCGGCCTGGCATGAGCGCGAGACCCACGAGATGTTCGGTATCGACTTCGGCGTCGACCTCGAACCGCTCTTGCTGCCCGATGGCTTCGAGGGTCATCCGCTGCGCAAGGAGTTCGTCCTCGCTTCCCGCGTCGCGAAGCCGTGGCCCGGCGCCAAGGAGCCGGGGGAGAGCGACGCGGACTCGACGCACTCGCCGGGGCGTCGCCGTATCAAGCCGCCTGGCGTCCCCGATCCGACCGAATGGGGTCCGGAGCGGGTAGAGCCGAGCGATGAGCCCGTCGAGACCCCGGAGGTCACCGATGAGTGACTTCCTCGAGGTCGTGCTGCGGTGCGTACTCGTGCTGGGCGCGTTCATGACGCTGCCGCTGCTCGTCGGGCAGATGGAGCACAAGGCGATGGCGCACATGCAGAGTCGCGTCGGACCGATGAAGGCCGGAGCGTTCCACGGCTGGGCACAACTGATCGCCGATGGCGTGAAGTTCGTGCAGAAGGAGAGCATCGTCCCCACTGCCGCCGACGGACCGGTGTTCCGTCTCGCTCCCGCGGTAGCACTCGTGCCGTATCTCGTGGCGATGGTGGCGATCCCACTCGGCCCGTTCTTCGGCCAGACCAACCTGATCGGTATCGATCTCGACCTCGGCCTGTTCTTCGTCCTCGCAGCCATGAGTGTTGGTGTGCTCGGCTCGCTGATGGGTGGACTCGGCAGCGGCAACAAGTACTCGTACATCGGCGGTATGCGCGTCGCCGCTCAGCTGATGTCGTACGAGCTGCCGATGGTTCTCGCCGCAGCCAGCGTCGCGATGGCCGCAGGCACGCTCTCGTTGACCGGCATCGCCCACGAGTGGGAATGGTGGTGGCTGATCGCGCAGCTGCCCGGCCTGATCGTGTTCTTCACGGCCGGTCTTGCAGAGCTGCAGCGCCCGCCGTTTGATGCACCACTCGCCGACGCCGAGCTCGTGATGGGTCCGATCACTGAGTACGGAGGCATGCGCTTCGCGATGTTCCTGCTGGCTGAGTACGCCGGCATCGTCGTGCTCGCCGCACTGACGACGGTGCTCTATCTCGGCGGTTGGGCTGGTCCGTGGTCCGACGACTTCGGCTGGCTGTGGTCGCTGCTCAAGATCTTCGCGGTCTCGTTCCTCGTGATCTGGGCTCGCGTCGCGTACCCCCGACTGCGCGAGGACCAGGTCAACTCGCTCGCGTGGAAGGTCCTCGTACCCCTCGCCCTGCTCCAACTCACGCTGACGACGTTTGTGGTGATCCTCTGATGTTCGGTTCAGGCCTGTTCACCGGTTTGCGCGTGACGATGCGCAACATGCTCAAGCGCAGCGTGACGGCGCACTATCCCGACGTCGAGCCTGACCTGCCTCCGCGCAGTCGCGGCGTGATCGCGCTGCAGGAGGAGAACTGCACCTCCTGCATGCTGTGCGCGCGTGAGTGCCCGTCGTGGTGCATCGAGATCGACTCGCACAAGGAGGTCATCCCGGCGACGACCGAAGGTGGCAAGGATCGCAGCATCAACGTGCTCGATCGCTTCGACATCGACTATTCGATCTGCATGTACTGCAGCATCTGCATCGAGGTGTGCCCGTTCGATGCGCTGCACTGGTCTCCGGAGTTCGCGTACGCGGAGGGCGACATCACCGACCTGACCCACGACATGAACAAGCTGCGCGAGTGGATGTGGACCGTCCCTGCGCCGCCAGCACTCGATGCAGGTGCGGAGAAGTCCAAGGAGCTCGCCGCGTACGAGGCCTCGCTGTCGGTTGAGCCTGTCGCAGCCCCGCCGGAGGTCGCTGAGTGACGGCCACCGAGATCCTGTTCCTCGTGTTCGCGGTGCTGGCCGTCGGCACGGCATTGCTGGCGATGACCAGCCGGCAGCTCGTCCACTCTGCGCTGTGGTTGGTGGTGACGCTAGGTGCGATCGCCGGGTGCTTCGTGCTGATGACGGCAGAGTTCGTCGCCTGGGTGCAGGTGTTGGTGTACGTCGGTTCGATCGTGGTGCTCGTGATCTTCGCGCTCATGATGACGCGGCAGCCGGCCGCTGGTCCGTCGGCGGAGGTCACCGGCAACCGGTGGACCGCTGCCGTGCTCGGACTCGTCACCGCTGGAGGCCTGGGAGCCACAGTCGTCGCGGGCTTCGAGGGTGAACGCATCAAGGGCGATCACATCGGCACCGCTGGCTCGCTCGGCGAAGCGATCTTCAACGACTGGGTGCTGGCCTTCGAGGTGCTCAGCCTCGTGCTTCTCGCCGCCCTGATCGGCGCCATCGTCATCTCGCGGGCGGGATCCGAACGCTGATGCCGCTCCTGTATCCGCTGATCCTCGCTGCTGTCCTGTTCGGCATCGGTGTCTACGGCGTGCTCGCCCGGCGCAATGCCGTGCTCATGCTTCTTGGGGTCGAGCTGATGCTCAATGCCGTCAACCTCAACCTGGTCGCGTTCGATGCCTGGCTCGAGGACGAGATCCATACGGGGCAGTCGCTCACCCTGTTCACGATTGCGATCGCGGCTGCTGAGATCGGCCTCGGGCTGGCGATCATCCTGGCGTTGTTCCGTGCCGTGCGCACGATCGACGTCGACCAGGTCGGAGCCGAGTCATGACGAAGTGGGCGTACTCAGGCATAACGGCCGTCCTTGCTGTGGTCGTCGCCATCTGGGCGATCCCCGACCTCGGGGACAAGTATTTCGGCTACTTCGCTCCGCTGAACGATGGCACCAGCCCGCCCATGCCCGATCTCTCACCCGACCTCTTCCTGTTCCCGGTCTCGGCGCAGATCGTGCTGCTCACGGTCGGTGTCGGCCTGCTCGTTCAGATCTACTCGACGGCCTATCTCGGTCACCATCCGCGCTACCGCTCGTACGCCCTGATCATCATCCTTTTCCTCCTCGCCATGATCGCGGTCGTCGGCACGACCAACCTCTGGGTCCTGCTCGTGGGGTGGGAGGTCATGGGCCTGTGCTCCTACCTCCTGATCGGGCACGAGTGGGAGACTGCCGAGGCGCGCGCCGGCGCCGCCAAGGCTTTCCTGATGACTCGCATCGCCGACCTCGGGCTGGTGCTCGCGATCCTCGTGATCGGTGAGACGTACGGGACGTACGACCTGCTCGGCGCCGAGCTTGTCGCCTCCGACGGTGGCGCGGAGAACTCGACCGCAATCGGGTTGCTCGTCCTCGTGGCAGTCGTCGGCAAGTCCGCGCAGTTCCCTCTGCACAGCTGGCTGCCCGACGCGATGCCCGGCCCCACGCCCATCACCGCGCTGATCCACGCCGCCACGATGGTGGCTGCAGGGGTGTACCTCGCAGCACGGATGTTCCCGCTGTACAGGGACTCCGAGCTCGTTCTCGTCGCTCTGGCCGTTATTGCGGGCATCACGATGCTGATCGGCGCACTGTTCGCTCTCGTCCAAGCGGACCTCAAACGTGCCCTGGCGTGGTCGACTGTCAGTCAGCTCGCCCTCATGTTTGCCGCGATCTCGGCGGGAGATCCTGAAGCCGGAACTGACCACTTGATCGCACACGGCGCGTTCAAGGCGTTGCTGTTCCTCGGCTGCGGCTGCCTGATGCACACGGTTGGCTCAAGTGCCCTGTCGGCGATGGGCGGGCTGCGCAAGGCGATGCCGGTGACGTTCGTGAGCATGACGATCGGGTTTGCCGCGCTCGCCGGACTTGCCCCGACGGTCGGCTTCTTCACCAAGGACAGCGTCCTCGAGGCCCTGAAGCACAGCGCAGACGGCGACGGGACGTTGCCGGCTTCGGTCGGTCAGGTGCTCTTCTACGTCGCGCTCGCGACGACATTCGTGACTGCCGTCTACGCAGCGCGGCTCTGGCTGATCGCGTTCTTCGGCGAGCCCAAGGAGGGTCACGAGGCGCCGCGGGCGATGCTCCTGCCTGTCGTTCTTCTTGCCGTCGCGACGTTCGCGCTGTCGATCGGCCAGCCGTTCCACCTCGGCTTCGGACTCGTGTCGACGGGCATCGCCGTCCTCGCCACCGCCGTCGTTGTGTACGCCTGGAGCAACCGCGGTGAGCTCGACATTGACGCGCCGCTGCTCACGCGAGAGCTCGACCTCGACACTCCCTACACGCGGTGGATCCCGGCGATCACTCGTGAGGCAGCGCGACTTGTGGTCGTCGTCGACCGGGATGGCGTCGATGCGTATTCCGACGGCGGTGCCTCCGGTGCGCAACTCACCTCGCGGGCTCTGGAGATCGTTCAGTCCCGCAATGTGCAGCGCTACGCGACCGTCATGACGCTCGGCGTCATCGCGCTCGTCGTGGCAGGGGTGATCTGGACATGATCACCACCGCGCTCTCCATCCCATTCGGTCTCGGCCTTCTACTACTCGTCTTCCGCAACACGGTGTCAGGTCGCGTGGCAGCCCTCCTCGGCAGCGCTGCGATGGCCGCGTCGTTGGTCCTCTACGCGCTGGTCTGGGAGGGTCGTTCGGTCAGAGTCTCCGGCGAGGTCGACACCTCGTGGATCGAGCCGCTCGGTGCCCGCCTACACCTCGGCGTCACCTACGTCTCCTGGCCGTTCCTGCTGATGACCGCGGTGCTGGGTCTGCTTTGCTGCGTGTGGCTCATCGCTGAGGACACCTCACCAGCGCTGGTCGGGCTCGTACTGATCATCAGCGCATCGGCACTCGGCGTCTTCAGCTCACTCGACCTGCTGCTGTTCTTCGTGTTCTTCGAGCTCGCGCTCATCCCGATGTGGTTCGTGATCGCGTGGTGGGGCGATCCGCATGACCCCGAGGGCCGGCGGCGCGCGGCAACCCGATTCCTGCTGTTCACAGTCACTGGCTCCGCCCTGCTGCTGGTCGGCATCGTCTGGGTGGCAAGCCCGTTCGGGTCGCTGCAGATCCTCGACATTAAAGGGGCCGCACTCGGCGCGGCGGTCCTGATCGTCCTCGGGTTCGCGGTCAAGACGCCGCTGGTCCCGCTGCACACCTGGTTGCCGGATGCTCACAGCAAGGCGCCGACGGTCGGCTCGGTGTTGCTCGCGGGCGTTTTCCTCAAGCTCGGCACGTACGGGCTGATCCTGCTTGGTGCACAGATGCTGCCAGAAGAGTTCGCGAAGATTGCACCGTACGTGGCGACTGCCGGTGTCGTCGGCATCGTCTGGTCGGCACTGGCTTGCTACGCCCAGGACGATCTCAAACGACTGATCGCCTATTCGAGCATCGGGCACATGGGATTTGTCGCCCTCGCGATCTCGACCATGAGCGACGTCGGTCTCGCTGCGGCCGTGTTCGGGTCAGTGGCCCACGGACTGATCACCGGCCTGCTGTTCTTCGCGTCAGGTTCGATCAAGGACCGCTTGGGCACAGCGTCGATGGCCGCGATTGGTCGTGGACTCTACGCCCGCACTCCCTGGCTCGCCGTTGCCTTTGTCTTCGGCGCGGTCGCCAGTCTCGGACTGCCCGGTCTCGCCGGCTTCTGGGGCGAGCTGCTGTCGCTGCGGGCGGCCTACGAGGTGGGCGACGTACTGAGCAAGCCAGGCGCCTGGACCCTCGTCGGGTTCGCCGTGCTCGGCATAGCGCTCACCACGGCGTACTTCGTTCGTGCGATCCGGCTCATCGCCCAGGGTGAGGCTGTTCCGCATGAAGGCGATCGCGACCTCAACCGTCGTGAGGCTCTCGTCATGAGCGTTCTCGCGGTAGGGATCGTCGCCCTCGGTGTTGCACCGGGACCGCTGGTCGGCTTGTACGACGGGCCGAACTTTCAGGGCAGCTATGAGGCGGTGACGCCATGAACATCCCCATCGACTGGGCGATTGCTGGACCCGCCACGATCGTTGCCGCCGGCGCAGTGATCGCGTTGCTGGTCGATGCCTTCTTCCCGCGCCGCACCTGGCTCGGATCCGGGCTGCCATCGACGGCGGCTCTCGTCGCCGCCGGTGTCGAGTTGTTCCGCCTGCACGACGATGTCCCCGAGGCCACGTTCGCGCTCTCACTGATCCTGCTGGCTGGCACACTCTTCGTTGTCGTGGCGTCAAATGTCATGAATTTCGAGAACTCCATGCCGCCGGGGGAGTACCACTTCCTGATGCTGAGCTCGGCGGCCGGCGCAGTGTTGATGGTCTCTGCGCGTGATGTCGTCACGTTGCTCGTCGCGCTCGAGCTGCTGTCATTGCCGTCGATCGCCCTGGTCGGCTTACGGCAGGGCGACCGACGGGCGATCCGCTCGGCGTGGACGTTCTTCCTTGCCTCCGTGGTGTCGACTGCCATCACCTTGATGGGCATCTCGCTGCTCTACGGCATCACGGGCACCCTCGAGTACCAAGGCATCAGCGACGCGTTGCGCGAGTCCGACATGCCGGACTCGGTCGTGTCTGTGGCTGTCCTGCTGACGGTGATTGGTCTGCTGTTCAAGCTGGGCGCCGTGCCGTTCCACATGTGGATCCCCGATGCCTACCTCGGTGCGCCGATTCTGGTGGCTGGCTTCCTGTCATCGGTGTCCAAGGCTGCCTCGCTTGGTGCGCTGCTGACGTTCTTGGGGATTGCGCTGGGCTTCTCGTACGACACCTGGGGCACGCTCCTCGCCGTCGTCGCGGCTGTGACGATGACGATAGGCAACCTTGGCGCACTGCGACAGACGAATGCCGTGGGCATGCTGGCCTGGTCGTCAGTCGCCCAGGCTGGCTTCCTGCTCGCCGCGGTGGCTGTGGCTGGCCGGCTGGGTCTGAGTGCCGCGCTGCAGTACCTCGCCGTCTACGTCCTCGCGAACCTCGTCGCGTTCGCTGCGCTGGCCGTGGTGCTCAGGCTCCGCGGCAGCACCGCCTACGACGAGCTGAGGGGGTTGGCGCGCACGGATCCGCCGACCGGCATCCCGCTGGCCCTTGCAGCACTGACTCTCGCGGGGTTCCCGCCCGCCGTCATCGGCCTCGTTACGAAATACGTCGTGATCCGGCCCGTCGTCGAGGCCGGCGAGACGTGGCTTGCCGTCGTGATGGCAGTCAACGTGATGCTGGGACTCGCCTATTACTTGCGGTTCGTCGCGGTGCTCTTCGACAGACCGGAGGGCGAGTCGTACGTCAGCCCGTCGCCGCCGTTCTCGGTGCGGATAGCGAAGGGCGTTGTCATCCTCGGCGCGCTGGGCATCGTGGCTCTCAGCGCGTGGCCAGACCTGCTGCTCAGAAACCTGCCCTAGCCGGTCACGCCTCGAGGATCACCTTGAGGGCCTTCGTCTCGGAAGCACGTCCGAAGGTGTCGTAGGCATCCATGATGTCCTTGAGTGCAAAGCGGTGGCTGACGAAGGCATTGGCGTCGAGCTTCTGACTGACGACCAGCTTGAGCAGCATGGGCAGGGTGTTGGTGTTGACCAGACCCGTCGTGATCGTGATGTTCGCGATCCAGAGATCCTGCAGACGCAGCTCGGCCGACGTGCCGTGCACGCCGACATTGGCCACGTGGCCGCCGGGGCGGACGATCTCGGTCGCCATGCCGAAGGTCTCCGGCACGCCGACCGCCTCGATGGCGACGTCGACACCGAGCCCGTCGGTCAGGGCCAGTACCTGCTTCTTCCAGTCCTTGTCGGCCGAGACCACGCCGTGGGTGGCGCCGAACTTGCTGGCCTGATCGACACGGTTCTGGTCGATGTCGATCGCGATGACCTTGGCGGCGCCGTAGAGACTGGACGTTGCCATCGCCGAGAGACCAACGGGGCCTGCACCGATCACGGCGACGACGTCGCCCGGTGTGACCTTGCCGTACTGCACGCCGATCTCGAAGCCCGTCGGCAGGATGTCGCTGAGCAGTACGCCCTGTTGGTCCGGAACGTTCTCGGCCAGCTTGTAGAGGGAGGTCTCGGCGTACGGGATACGCACGAGCTCCGCCTGGGTGCCGTTGATGAGGTGGCCGAGAATCCAGCCGATCCCGACAGCACCCTCGTCGCCGAGGCAGTGCGAATACAGTCCCTTCTTGCAGAACTCGCAGTGTCCGCACGAGCTGATGCACGAGATGACGACGCGGTCGCCCACCGCGAAGCTGGTGACCGAGCTGCCGACCTCGGTGATGACGCCGACACCTTCGTGGCCGAGGATGCGGCCAGGTGTCACGGCGGGAACGTCGCCCTTGAGGATGTGGAGATCGGTGCCGCAGATCGTGGTCGTCTCGATCCGCACGACGGCATCGGTCGGCTTGAGAATTGCGGGATCGGGGACGTCAGTCCACTCGATCTTGCCGGGGCCCTGGTATACGAGTGCTTTCATGGCCCGAACGTACGTCCGTCTCAGCCGCCTGGGCAGGGACCGAAGACCTTGGTGTGCGGGACGTCTAGCGGGCGAGGTCGCGCGAGATCACGAGGCGCTGGATTTGGTTGGTGCCCTCGAAGATCTGCATGACCTTGGCTTCGCGCATGTAGCGCTCAACAGGGAAGTCACGGGTGTAGCCCGCACCTCCGAGGACCTGCACGGCGTCAGTGGTGACCTTCATGGCGTTGTCGGTGCAGACCAGCTTGGCGATGGACGCCTGGCGGCTGTACTGCTGGCCAGCGTCCTTGAGACGTGCGGCAGCGAGGTAGGTCGCCCGTGCTGACTCGACGGCAGCGGCCATGTCGGCAAGCACAAAGCCGAGGCCCTGGTGATCGATGATGGCCTTGCCAAACGTCTCGCGCTCCTTGGCGTACGTCACGGCGGCATCGAGTGCACCTTGCGCGAGGCCGGTCGCGACGGCGGAGATGCCGAGTCGTCCGGCATCGAGTCCTGCGAGCGCGATCGGCAGGCCCTGACCTTCGTCGCCGAGGCGACGTTCAACTGGGATGCGTACGTTCTCGAACAGCATCGTCGCCGTGGTCGAGCCCATCAGGCCCATCTTCTGCTCGGGTGTGTCAGCGGTGAGGCCTTCGGAATCGGCGGGCACGAGGAAGCACGAGATTCCCCGACCTCCGTCATCCGATGTGCGGGCCATGACCTTGTAGAAGTCGGCATGCCCGCCGTGGGTGGTCCAGGCCTTCGCGCCATTGATGACGTACGAGTCGCCGTCGCGCAAGGCCTTCGTGCGCATCGCCGCTGGATCGGAGCCGGCATGCGCCTCGGACAGGCAGTACGCACCGAGCTGGTCACCGGACAACATCGACGGCAGCCAGTCCTGCTTCTGCTGGTCTGTGCCCGCGGTGAACAGGCCGAAGCACGACAGCGCGTGCACCGAGGTGCCGACGCCCACTGACGCCCACGCCGAACCGATCTCCTCGAGCACCTGCAGGTAGACCTCGTACGGCTGCCCGCCGCCGCCGAACTCCTCCGGATAGGGGAGTGACAGCAGACCCGCCCGACCCAACGTACGGAACACCTCGCGTGGGAAAGCCGCCGTCGCCTCAGCCTCAGCGGCCTTGGGAGCGAGCTCCTTCGCGACGATCTCGCGAGTCAGGGCAATGAGGTGCACTGACTCCTCCGTCGGCATCAAACGGGTCGCAGGCATGTCAGCTCGCCATCGTCGACAGACGTCCGATGATCTCTTCCGACTCGGTCATGATGCGAGAGACCAGATCGCCCGCGTCGGGGATGTCGTCAATGAGTCCCTGGCAGGTGCCGACCGACCAGATGCCGGCCTCGGGATCGCCGAGCTCGTACACGGTCTTGCCGCGCTTGCCCGAGACGAGATCCTGGACCTGATCGAACTGTCCACCCTCGTTGAGGATCTCCACCACCTCGCGACTGACCGAGTTGCTGGCGACGCGTGCGGTGTTGCGCAACGGTCGGAATATCAGCTCGGTGTCGCGCTCGGTCGCGTCGACGATCGCCTGCTTGATGTTCTGGTGGATCGGCGACTCGGTGGTGCACATGAAGCGGGTGCCCATGTTGATGCCATCGGCGCCAAGTGCAAGTGCTGCGACAAGTCCGCGTGCATCAGCGAAGCCACCAGAGGCGATCATCGGGATCGTGATGTGCTTGGCCGCGGCCGGGATCAGCACGAGACCGGGGATGTCGTCCTCGCCGGGGTGGCCGGCGCACTCGAAGCCGTCGATGCTGATGCCGTCGACGCCCAAGCTCTGCGCCTTGATCGCGTGTCGCACACTGGTGCACTTGTGGAGCACCTTGATGCCGGCGTCGTGGAACTGCGCCATGTGCGGGCCGGGGTTGGATCCGGCGGTCTCGACGATCTTGATGCCCTCGTCGACGATGACCTTGCGGTACTCGTCGTACGGCGGTGGGTTGATGCTCGGCAGAATCGTCAGGTTGACGCCGAACGGCTTGTCGGTCATGTCACGCGTACGCGCGATCTCCTTGGCCAGATCGCCGGGCGTCGGCTGAGTCAGTGCAGTGATCATGCCGAGCCCGCCGGCGTTCGAGACGGCAGCAACGAGCTCCGCGACGCCGACCCACTGCATACCGCCCTGGACGATCGGGTGCTCGACCCCGAAGGCTTCGGTGAACTTGGTCCTCATCAGCGGTAGTTCGTGAACTGGACGGCGAAGTCGAGGTCGGCAGACTTCACCAGGGCGATGATCTCCTGGAGGTCGTCGCGCTTCTTGCTCGAGACGCGCAACTCCTCGCCCTGGATCTGAACCTTGGCGCCCTTGGGCCCCTCGTCGCGAATGATCTTGGAGACCTTCTTGGCCTGCTCCTGGTCGATGCCGTCCTTGAACCTTGCCGAGAGCTTCACGTCCTTGCCCGACTGACGGGGCTCGTCGGACTCCAGCGCCTTCAGCGAGATGCCGCGCTTGATGAGCTTGTCCTTGAACACATCGAGCACCGCGAGGGCGCGCTCGTCGGCGTTCGCCTCGATCTCGACGCCGAGCTCACCGCTCCACTTGATCGACGCACCGGTGTTCTTGAAGTCGTAGCGCTGGGCGATCTCCTTGACGGCCTGTTGCATCGCGTTGTCGGCTTCTTGGCGGTCAAGCTTGCTGACGATGTCGAAGGATGAGTCGGCCATGGCTGCTCCTGCACGTTTGGGGTGGATCTGATTTCTCACACCTTACGAGGCTGAGATAGTCTTGCTTGTCGTTGCCCCCGGGCAACAACCCCCGGCAGGTTGCCCGAGTGGCCAAAGGGATCTGACTGTAAATCAGACGGCAACGCCTACGCAGGTTCGAACCCTGCACCTGCCACAGCAAGACGAAGAGCCCCCCACCTGTGGAAACGCTGGTCGGGGGCACTTCGTGTAGGCCTGCAACTTGTTACCCAGCGCGGTGGATGCCTCGCACTCGGCGCTTGCTAGACGAGATTGCGGTCGCGCCGATCATGACGGCCGCCAATGCGATCGGGAGAAGGCCAAGCCACGGACCTCCAGTGTCAGGCAGCGGTGGACCGTTGGTCTCTGCATCGGCATCACTGGTTCCGCCGTCGCTGTCGGCATCGGCGGTCCCGGCATCGGCGTCTGCTTGTCCTCCGTCGCTGTCGGCGTCTGCGGTTCCGCCGTCGGCGTCTGTCTGTCCTCCGTCGGTGTCGGCGTCCGCATCTGTTCCTCCGTCGGTGTCGGCGTCTGTGGTTCCTCCGTCGGTGTCGGCGTCTGCGGTCCCGCCGTCAGCGTCGGTGTCAGTGTCAACGACAGGTGGGGAGCATCCCGGCATCGTGAACGTGTTGTTGTCGAGGGTCACCGCGGCGTTCTGCGCGAGCAGCCGGCCCTCGAACGATGCACCTGACTGGGCGACGATGGCGTTCTCAGCGAGGAGCGTGCCTACGAAGGTCGCGTCGGTCCCGATCGTTGCATCCTCGCTGACCTGCCAGAAGATGTGGCACGCCTGGGCTCCGTTGATGAGCGACACGGTGGAGTTGGACTCCATCGTGAGCGAGGAGCCGACTTGGATGATGAACGTCGCGTCGGGATCATTTTCGGCGTTGAAGGTGACAGTGCCATTGGTTGCCAGGTTCAGGGCTGAGCTGGCCGTGTGGACACCGGCCAGCATCTCTATCCCATTTAGCTGACCGCCAAGCGCCGCGTCCGAGGCGGCGCCAGCAGCCGTGTTGTAGGCGATGAGGTTGTCGGCCTGTGCGTTCTGCGCTACTGCGTCGGCCTTGTGGAGGCTTCCTGTGGCAGGTGGAATCCAACTGATTGAAGCATCGCCAGTGATCGTGTCAGTCGGGTGAGTTCCGACGTCGCCGCGGATACTGGCATCTTGGGTCTGAATCGTCGTGGATCCCGTGTTGGTGACGCCAGCACCCGCGAGAACGGCGAACTGTCCGGCGGTACCAAGATTGACTTCAGTAGCGGCGTCCGCCCGCGGTGCGGTGAAGAACACGACGATGAGTGCGAGCACGGCCAGGACAGTGGCCATGGCAGTGGTTGCAAAGAGCTTGAGACGTCTCCAGCTCGGGAGTGTGGTGGCACTTCTCGACGCTCGAGCCGCTGGCTTGTGTGTGTTCATCCCTCAGACCGCTTTCATCGACGTGTGATCGCCGGGGTCTGGGACGAAGGACAACTAGTGGTTCGATCATAACTTCCATACACGATCCGAGGGGAGAACGGGAGGTTACGTTTTGACGGTCAGTTCGGAGATGCTGGCGGGGTCATGGAGCACTGCGTTCGCGACATTCCCCAACCGCTGTTGGTTCGCGCGCGCGAAGCTTCGCATCAGCATGAACGCCTGATCGGGGTTCACCCCGCGAAGCTTGCTTAGAGCACCTTTCGCCTGCTCCACTGCGACCCTGCTGACAAGCGCATGCTGGAGCTGCTCCGACAAAGTCTCTGCGCGGTGCACGCTGCGTGATTGCAGGATCGCGATGGTCGCCACGTCGGCGAGCGCCTGAACGACTCGCACATCTGTCGCTTCCAACCGCACGCCTTCGTCGCCGAAGATGTTGAGGGTGCCGACAACCTCCGCCCGCAACCTCATCGGGATGGCGTGCACTGACTGGAAGCCCGCTCGGACGGCTAGCGCCCCGAACTCCGGCCACCGCTCAGCGGAATGCGCGAGATCCAGGTTCACGACCGCTTCGCCGCTCTGGAAGCAGTCGTAGCCGGGACCTTCAGAATTCTGGAGTTGAAATAGCTCGACGAGGCCGGCTTGTTCGGTCGATGCCGCGATGTATTGCAGGCTGCCTTGCGGGTCAGCGAGCAATATGCCGACGGCCGTAGCGTCGCAGATCGCGGCGGCGTGTTCGCTGAGGTTGTACAGAAATTCCACTAGGTCGAAGTCGGCGACCAGCGTGTCTGCCACCTCGACAAATACATCGGACAGTTCGTCGGCTGAGATCATATTGCGCCGGGCTGGCCGTACGCCCAAGAACGGGGCGATCGCCCCGCGGCGGGCACAAAGAGAGTGACGAGTGCGACTGTGCCAAACGTGAGTAGGTTCCCCATCCGGATACTCCTAAGTTCTCTCCCAATGACTCATCGCAGAAGGCACCCAGATTTCACGCTTAGCGCCGAACTTTTGCCGGGGGCTGAAGTGGACACGCTTTGGGGCGCGTTTGACCGCTACTCAATGAGGGTCCGGGATAGGCGTATGTGTACAAATTGCGCCTTGGTCCGCCCTCTGTGCGTGTGATCGCACTGGCCCGGTCTGAGTCGGGCTTGCGTATTCGTAAGATCGTCGCCGCGGCGTTGTACGACGTGCTTGTCGGGTTGGGTCATAGCATTTTGGTTATCCGCCGTATGCGGGTGCGGTGGGTCGAAGTCTGTTGACCACTGACACGAGCACGTTGGCCTTGTCGACGGTGATCGTCTGGTCAGCGACCGGTTCGAACCGGTCGCTTGGTGATTCGCGAATGATCACGGTGTTGCCTACGCGAACGGCCGGGAAGACGGCGCGGCCGGCGGGGTTGGTGCGTGCGGGGTCTCCGATTGCCGTGACGCCGTCGGACTCGAACAGCTGAAATTCGATGTCGCCGACCTCAGCGTTGGTGGGGACGCCGTTCTGGTCGACGGCGGATTTGCGGATGTGAATGCGCCCCTTGCGTGAGTGCGGTGGTTCTGGCGCCGGGTCGAAGTATCCGGCGGCGGGGAACCGGTCGTCGTGGGGGACTACGACAAACACGCCGCTTAGGAGGAAGGTGATCAGGTTGTTGGCCACTAGAGAGTCGAGACCGCTGCCGCGCTCTGGAAAGTCGGGATTCAGCATCCAGTGGTTCAGGACGACGTCGAAGTCTCTGAGGCTCGCCTGGTAGGACACGAACTGCAGGCCGAAGTGGAGGGTATTGTCGATCTCCTCGACGTAGGGGACGCCGCGCCTGAAGATGAGGTTCTGATCGTGAAGAGAGCCGCGTGGCCCGGACTTGCGAACGTGACTGGCGTGAGGTGGCGTTGACGGGTCGGTGAATGCACCCTCAGAGTGGGGATTGTGGCCGGGCTCGTGGTCCAGGCGAGAACCGTCCGACGCGTGCCGCCCGATGATCTGTTCACGTGTTGTTGCGTCGAGACCCGCCCAGGGGTCCATGTTCTGTTCGATCTTCAGGTAGGCCGCGTATGAGCCACCTGTGAACCACGCGGGTTCCTCGGGAAGTGTGCCGGGGTCAACGGTCGTTGCGCGTCGTCTCTGCACCCGGTCGAGATTTCGAAGCCCATCGAGCTGGCCGAACGCTTCTCGACCGTCAGCGCGTGCATAGCCGTGCTCGACATCGATCGCGACGACAGTCGGCCGGGTCTCCCACAGGAGCCGGAGGAGGTCCGCGAGCCGCGATTCCGACGTATACGAGACATGGAGGAAGATGTCAGCGTCGATCGATGCTGAGGGAAGCCTGATAGGGCTGGCAAGTCCATGGGGGTTGTTGGCTGCATGGTCAGCGAACCTGGTGAAGAACCGTGGACCCATTGCGATGACCGCTGACGCCAACTGCGTCCCGCGTCGCGGAGGGGCTTCCAAAGCACCGATGAAGTCTGCAAGCTGCGTCAGCCATTGCTGAACAGCTGACTGGTCGAGACCGTCCGCGAGCGTCACGAACACCAGCGCAGTCTCAGAACGCACGTCACGTGTTACTGGGTTGGGCAAATGCCCAGTCTCCGTTTTGTCATGATGTTTCCTCCAACTAAATTCGGTGCACTCGTGTCGGCGCGGGACGCGCAGACCTCACAGTTTTCGCATCGATCCTGTAGGCCAAATCACCTTCACGGCCTTGCCCAATTGCTGTGCGTACTCGACCACATCGGCAGTCCCTCCAAGGCCGCGAGACTTCGCGCCGTCCCAGACGGCAATGAGAGCATCGGAGGACTGGACGATCAGCCGGCCTGCTGCCCAAAATGCCTCTTCAGTCGGTCTCGAGAAGTCGAGTTGTGTCGTCGAAGTGGCTTCGGATTTCAGGTGTTCGTACCGTCGAAGATCGTCCGAAGTCACGAAGGTAGATTCGTAGCCAACGCAAGGAATGACTACCTCGAGTGTGCCTCCGCTCCCTATCACTGACTGGGCGAACAATTGGTCGGCGCCCTCGGCGAGCGAACTAACGCCGATGAGCGAGTCAATAGATAGGAAGTAGGAATTGAGCTCGGTGACGACGTTCTCGGCCGTCGCGTCCGTCAGCCCTTGGTGCCCCGTACAGCCAATTCTCACGACAGATCCACCGTTCAGACTCTGCCCTCTTTGGCGAGCCGCCAATAGTGCTGGCCCAAGCCTGTCAAGCGGCATGCCGTGCCCTCTATGGCTGCGAAGTACATGTATTCGGCGTCTACTGCTTCGACAAGTTTGGCGTCCCGGCACCGTTGGAGCTTCTTGAACACGGTGACGTGGTCGGGGTCTGCGGTGGGTTCGGTGTATTCGTAGGTTGGATCGAGCCGGAATTCCGAGTCGACGTTCGGGAACCAGACCGTCAACTCCCTCAAGACGGCCAAAGGAACAGCTGGCTGAGCGATTCTCAAGGCGGCGACTTTGCTCAAGTGCGCTTTGAAAAGTGGTCGTTGATCCCAGGGGCCGAGTGCTTCTTCTACGTACGAATAGATGGCGGGAGCTGATACGGCCCCTAGAACATCGGCGGCGCCACCTTCCAAGGCGCTGCATACAAGCTCTGTGAAGAGGCCAACTCCACCCTGCTCTACCGAGACCTGGCTGGGACGCGAAGCAGTCAGAATCGACACACCTTCCTTCAGGTTCGCCGATTGAGCGCCTGTCGCAGGAATGGATCCGAGATTGCCGCTCATGCAGGAATCCAGAATGACAACGCGCTCATGCGCAGTCGAATCGCTCGCGAGCGTCAAGACATCCGTAAGGTTGATACCTTCGCTGTATTCGCTCGCGTCGGGAGTGACCAAGTATCCACCGAGGTTGTCTTCAGTCCCGTGTCCGGAGAAGTACAAAAGCGCGACATCGCCACCCTGATGAGTGAAGAGCAACGTGACTTCGCGGAGTAAAGAGGCGCGTGTGATGGTTCGGTGATCCGAGGTGATCACCTTGACGTCGAAGTTCGGCGATCCGTCGTGATTCGTCCTCAGAAGCTCTGCAACGGCTTTGGCATCGTTGACGCACCCAAGCAGTGGTGCTGTGGGGTAGTCGTCGATGCCGACAATCAAGGCACGCCGGCTAGGCATTCTTTCCTTCGGTGAGCATTTGGTCAACCGCCGCCGCGATATCCACCCAGTTCCAGCTGATCGTCCGGTTCCTCGCGAGCCCATTCGGCAAGGTGCTTGATGAGCCGGCGCCGTCGACATACACGCCGAAGGATGGGACATGCTTGTCCTTGGCCATGGATATCTCAGCGGCAACGCCGTACGCAGTACTCATGGATTTGCCGACCAGAACGATCATGAGGTGGCAGCCAGCGATCTTCGTCGCGATGAGTCTCTCCCATTCGGCTTCGGGCAAAACCCGCTTCGATGACCAGTCCTCCAAGATGAATGGGGTGGGCGAGTCCTTCTTTGCCTGACCAGCGAAGAGGTTTCGCGAGACCTCGTTGTGGTCGAAATCGAAGCTCAAGAACGCTCTTGGCTCAGCCATTTTGGGGCTCCCTACTGATTGACAGATGGTTGATTTCTTCGCGCGCGCTGAGCCGGTCGTGGTCGTTGAGGTCCTGCCTCGTGGGCAAGAGCATGTGGCCTTCGCAATGCAAGCGATTTATGGCAACTGGATGTCCCCGAGCGCATCCAGACCTGCATCGCATACAAGCGCTCAGTTATTCATCGCAGAAGTGGCATGAAATTCACACTTCGCGGCGGAGCATTCTTGTTGGCCACTGGCCACTGGCCACTGGCCACGGCTTGGCGAGCGCTACTCGGTTGTGTAGCGGGAGTCCAGGATCGCGGTGAAGCTGGTGATCGCTGGAGGCTTCACATCAGAGCTTTGATCGGGCTTGATCAGGATGTTCTCGCTCCCGAGGAGTTGCCCGGTTGCGGGGCTGACGATCAGCACGAATCGAGTGTGAGGCTCATCCCCGGGTATGAGTGAGAATCCAATCCCGCTCCGGCCTGCTCGATCATCGACCGCACCGAGCAGTCGCACCCCAGGTTGATCGGCCATCATTGCCCAGATTGCTGAAGCGAGTTTAGGCGTCACGACGTATTGCGAGTAGAGGGCGTTGACCTGGCGAAACAGGCAGTTCGTCCTAG
Source organism: Aeromicrobium sp. (assembly GCF_036675695.1). GTDB lineage: Bacteria > Actinomycetota > Actinomycetes > Propionibacteriales > Nocardioidaceae > Aeromicrobium. The sequence continues at coordinate 1,625 of NZ_JAKFEL010000092.1, read as the reverse complement.
CCGTATCCACGCTCGTGGCCCGGCAGCCCGAGCCTTTCAGGATCCCGCTGACAAGGCCGTTGGGATCCAGCGGAAGTTCGGTCGCAAAGTCGGGGTCGCTGGTGCCTTCTGGGAGAGTTTCGTCGGCGCTCTTGGGGTCGTCGTCCCACGTGCCCTGCTTCGGTAGGCCCCGTCCGTCAGGTGAGAGGGGTTTGCCGGTTCGCTCGACTGTTCGGAATGAGCCATCGGGACGGAGGTAGGTCTCGACGATCCTCGGGATGAGAACCGTTGAGACGCTGTCCTCGCCGGATTCAATGCTCGCAAACCAGTTGTCCGTGACGACCTTTTGCGTGGTGCCGCTGCCGGCCGGGGAGGGGGCCCCAGCTGCCACGGTCGAGAGGCGTTCTAGTTCGTCGCGCGCTGGCTTTCCGGGCGCCGTCGCGATTTCTGCTGCAGCTGCGAACTCGAATCCCAGCACTGGCGGAGTTGATGCCGTTGCCTTGGAGTCGGGCAACATCGGCACAATGCCGAGGACGAGCGCGGTTGTTGCGGCGACTGCGCCGGCTGCAAGGAGAGTGAGTCGAGTTCGACGTCGACGGTGAATCGGAACTGGATCAGACTCCTCTGTGGCTTTCGCCCGCGCCAGGATCGCGTCAGCGCTGTCGAGCTGGACACCGACCGATTCCGGGGAGATCAGGTCCGCGAACCCCGCCTCGCGGGCGGCATCGCGCAGCGCGTCGATCTCGTCTGCCGGTCCGAGGTTGTCGTGATTGCTCATGACCCTCCTCGAGTTGGTGATGCATCAGCGGTGGTGTCATCACTTGCTTCAAGCAGCGCTGCGATTCTCTGGCGAACTCTGCTAGCGCGGGTAGTCACTGCGGTAACGGTCACGTCAAGCAGCCCCGCGACATCGGCATCGCTGAGACCGCGAACGAATACCAAGTTTACAAGTTCTCGTTCCTTCGGCTTGAGTTGATGCCAGACCCAACGCGCCTGTGCAGAGTCGACCACCGACTCTGCACTGTCTGGCGAAGCGAGCTTCAACTGATCAAGTCCGCGCTCATCGACGAAACGATTGTCGTGATGTTTGCGCTTGACCCGTTGGAGTTCTTGAAGCACTTGAAACTTGCCGATTCCGATGATCCATCGTGTCCAGTCGGCGGGATCCTCGGGGCAATCGTCTCGCTTACGCCAGACAGCCATGAACGTCTCACTCACTACGTCCTTGGCCTGTTCAGGAGACAAGACGCGGGCAGCGTAGGAGAAAACGAGCGTGCTGAGGCGGGCATAGAGTTCTTTGAACTCGTCGTCGCCCACAGGCAGAGCCTAGGTCATTTTGCTGCCCATCTCAGCACAATGTGGTTGTCGACAAATAGACGGAATTCGCTGTAGTTCTCCATCCCGCCAACGAGGTGTACTGGTCTCCAGGGTTGTAACAGTCTCTGAGGCCGCCGCCACCCGACAACTCATAGAGGAACGTTCGCTTGGTTCGGTTGTTGTACAGCGAACGAATCGTGCTCGGGCCGATGCTCTTGTACGAGCTTGTCACGTTCGTTTTCCAGATCGTTCCGGTGAAGCTGGTGCCGCTCCAGACGCAGAAGTATCCGCTCGGACACTGCCCAATTGATTGAACCGCCGGACCGCTG
>NZ_JAKFEL010000262.1:0-3918 GCF_036675695.1 Aeromicrobium sp. | reverse complement strand
CGCTACCAAGCTGCGCCACACCCCGGCCGTCCCGCCCGGTACTGACTACTGGGAGGACCCGGGAGAGTCTATCTCAGTCAGAGTGAGCAGAGTTGCCTCGGGGCGGCAGGCAAAACGTACGGGCGTGTAAGGCGAAGTGCCGATGCCCGCAGACACGTGAAGCCAGGACGGATCGTGCCCGTCGACCTGGTGCGTATGCAGCCCCTTGGCGCGCTTGCGATCAAGATCGCAGTTGGTGACAAGCGCGCCGAAGAATGGCAGGCACAGCTGTCCACCATGGGTGTGGCCGGCCATGATCAGCGGGTAGCCCAGCGTGTTCCAGCGGTCGAGCACCCTCAGGTAAGGGGCATGTGTGACGCCGATGGCGAGGTCGACCGTGGTGTCGGCGGGCTCGTCGTCGAGCACGTCGTAGCCGAGGTGGGGATCGTCGACCCCGACAAAAGCCAAGCTGTGCCCAGCGACCTCGAGCGCCGCGTGGCGATTGGTGAGGTCGGTCCAGCCGCGTTCGGCGAATGCTGTGCGGAGCTCGTCGAAGGGCAGGTCGGGAGTGGTCCTGAGTCGCGCGCCATTCGTACCGGTGCCACCACGCAGGTAGCGAACCGGATTCTTCATGTGCGGCTCGAAGTAGTCATTCGACCCGAAGACGAAGGCGCCAGGAATATCGAGCAGGTCTCCATAGGCCTCGAGCACAGACGGCACGGCATCCATGTGAGCCAGGTTGTCGCCGGTGTTGATCACGAGATCGGGCTCGAGGTCGGCGAGGCCGCGAAGCCACTTCTGCTTCTTGTGCTGCCCCGGCGTCATGTGGGTGTCGGACAGGTGCAGGACCCGTAGCGGTGACGATCCGTGGGGAAGCACCGGCACGGTGACCTCGCGAAGCGTGAACGCGCGAGACTCGTACGCGGTGGCGTAGGTCAGCCCGGCGGCAGCGGCAGCCAACGGCACGACAACGGAGAGCATGACGCCCAGCCTCGCACAGCGTGGTGGGAGACTTGATTCATGTCAGCTCTCAAGGACCAGCTTCACACCGACCTCGTCACCGCGATGAAGGCTCGCGACGCCTTGCGTACGTCGACGCTTCGCATGGCGCTCGCGGCGATCACCAATGCCGAAGTGGCTGGCAAGGAAGCCAAGGAGCTCACGGACGAGGACGTCATCACCGTCCTCGGGTCCGAGGCGAAGAAGCGTCGCGAGGCCGCCGAGGCATTCGCTGCCGGCGACCGTCAGGAGCTCGCCGACAAGGAGAAGGCCGAGGCAGAGGTCCTCGCGGTCTACCTGCCGGAGCAGCTCAGTGCCGACGAGATCAAGGCGATCGTGACCGCAGCGGTCGAGTCGGCGGGTGCCGCAGGCGAGGGAATGAAGGCCATGGGCAAGGTCATGGGCATCGTGTCCCCGCAGGTCAAGGGCAAAGCCGACGGTGGGGCAGTGGCAGCGGAGGTCAAGTCTCAGCTAGGAGCCTGACGACTCAGGTGTCCTCGGGATCCTCGGGGACCGCGGTTTCTTCGTCTTCTTCGGGCTCAGCCTTCTTGGCCTTCTCGGCGACCGGCTGACGCTTGGGCGGGGGGTCGAAGTTGGACGGCTCCAGGTAGTTCTGGACGATGCCCATCGCCTTCTTCCACATCGGTCCCGCCAATGAGCTACCGCCGACGGAGAGGAAGTTGAGGAAGCGTCCGTTGATCGTGACGCCAGCCAGCGACCTCGGCAGTCCCTTGCTGGTGACGCCGGCGATCATCGCGGCGGTCGAGAGCTCGGGGGTGTAGCCGGTGTACCAAACTGCCTTGTTCTCCTGCGTGGTTCCGGTCTTGGCCGCTGACGGGACTTGCAGAGCCGTTCCGTTGGCGTAGCCGAAGCCATTGGGTTCCTGGACGCCGCGGAGGATGTCGTTGATCTGGGCCGCTTCGTCCTTCGAAAGGACCCGTTCGCACTCGGGCTTGTATTTCTTGACGTCCCTGCCCTTGAGATCGATGATCGAGGCGACCGGCATGGGCTTGCAGTACAAGCCACCCGAAGCGGGAGTCGCGTACGCAGCGGCCATGTCGAGGGGGCTGACGTTCGTGACGCCGAGCGTGAAGGAAGGGACCTGGTTGGTGATCGGGCGGAGGCGACCCTTTGAGTCCTTGTTGTCGGGGTCGAAAGGCACGACGATACCCATCGACTCGGCGGCCTTGACCGTGTTGCAGAGGCCGGCGTCGCGCTCGAGCTGGGCGAAGTAGGTGTTCACCGAAAGGCGGGTGCCGGTGTACATGTTCATCTTGCCGCTGGACGTCGAGTTGGTCGGTTCCCAGAGGCCTGTGCCGCCACCCTCGCAGTCGAAGTAGGTCCCTGCCGGCATACGGATCATGCGTGGCGACCGGTAGGTCTTGCCGACGTCGATGCCTTGCTTGAGCGCAGCCGCCACGGTGAACATCTTGAAGGTCGAGCCTGCGGGGAATCCGCCGGAGTCGCCGTACGCGCGCGGCACCGTGTAGTTGATGAACGACTGGCCCTTCTTCTTGTCGCGACCCATGGGGCGCGACTGGGCAACAGCGCGAACCTTGCCCGTGCCCGGCTCGACCATGGCCATACCGGCAATCGCCTTGTCCTTGGGATTCACAGTCGTCCTGACCGCGCTGTTGGCGGCCTTCTGCATGCGCAGGTCAATGTTGGTCTTGATCGTCAGCCCTCCGCGTTCGAGCGTGGTCTGGCGCTCCGCAACGGTCGCGCCGAGCGCAGGCTCCTGCAAGAGGTAGCGGCGTACGTAGTCGCACGAGAATGCCGCGACGGAGGTGACGCAGCCGTTGGGGTACTTCGTGATCTTGAGTCCCAGCGTCTTCGCCGACTCATCCGCAACCTCTTTGGCCGTCAGCACGCCGAGCCGCTCCATGACCGCGAGGACCGTGTTGCGTCGCTGCAGAGCACGTTCGGGATAGACGCGCGGATCGAACTCGACCGGGTTCTTGACCAGGCCCGCGAGAGTCGCCGCCTGCGTTGTCGTCAGCTTGTCTGGGCTCTTCGAGAAGTAGTGGAAGGCGGCCGCCTGGATGCCGTATGCCCCGTCGCCGAAGTAGGCGATGTTGAGGTAGCGCTCGAGAATTTCCTTCTTGGTGTGCTCGCGTTCGTACGAGATGGCCAGCTTGAGCTCTCGTGCCTTGCGCGCCAACGAAGTCTCGGTTGCGGCGATGCGCTCTTCCTTGGTGGTGGCCTGCGACAGCAGGGTCAGCTTGACCAGCTGTTGAGTGATCGTCGAACCACCCTGGGTCTGTCCCTCGGAGGCGTTGTTGACGGCTGCGCGGATGGTGCCCTTGAGGTCTAGAGCGCCGTGCTTGAAGAAGCGCGAGTCCTCGATCGCGAGGATGGCCTCCTGCATGACGGGCGCGATCTTCTCGAGGGGAACGTCCTGGCGGTTCTCCTTGTAGAAGTAGGCCATCAGCTCACCGTTGGACGCGAGCAGCCGGGTCGTCTGCGGGTTGGGGCGGTCTTCGAGCTTCAACGGCAGGTTGACCAGGTCGTTCGTGACGTTGTTGCCGGTGACGACGACGAATGCTGTGGTCGGAATCAGGATCGCGGCGACAGCGGCACCGGCGAGCGCGGACAGTCGGGCCATCGACCCCACGGCACCGACAGTGGTCCGGGGACGTTTGCCGGACTGTACGAGCCTGCGCAATGAAGCGCCAAAGTCCTCCCGAGCCATGTCAATCAGGGTACGTGATGTGTGTAAACCGGGCGTTCCGCGCTCGGATCCGTAGCCAAAAAGGACTACACAAAGATGATCACGAACGGTCTGACATCTGTGATGGCACGTTCCTAGATTGAACCCCACGGACTCACTTCGGCCAACGTGGCCGGTCTCGGGGAGGTTCACATGATGCAGTGGAACGAAAACTGGGCGGCACAGGCCGCATGTCGTGGAAAGTCTGACGCGCTGTACGTCAAGGGCGC
>NZ_JAKFEL010000101.1:0-3956 GCF_036675695.1 Aeromicrobium sp. | reverse complement strand
TCGGGTTGTTCGACGCCACCACGTCGACCGTCAGGTACGGCAGGCCAGCGAGCGAGACGGAGCCCGGTCGGATCGCGGCAAGGTAGCCCGTGCCCGAGACGTACTGGTTGGTTGCGTACACCCGCACCCAGTCGCCAATGCCATCGGTGCCGTTGTCGATCGTGACCGTGCCCCAGTGGTCCGTGTGGCACTTCTGCGACGTCCACCCGGTGTCGTCGTCGCACTCGTCGATGACCTCGTACACCGCTGGGTCCTCGGGGTCGACGGGGACGGGGAGTGCTTCGATGACCGTGGTCTCGAGGTCGTGGGCCCAGGGGAGAGCGGTGATCGTCAGCGTGTAGAACCGGCGCTGACGCATGACCTCCTCGAGATCCCAGTCAGCCGCGTAGCCCTTGCTCAGCGTCGCCCGCACCACGTCGAACACGCCCGACCACGACCCGATCAGCGGCGGCGTCCAGATCAGCGGCGAGGGGGATGCGGCCAGCACCTCGGCCATGAACGCGGCCTCAGCCAACGCCAACGACTCGCCATCCTCGGCGGACAGGCAGACGTCGACCACCATCGTGCGGTTGTCGTAGCCCGTGGTCACCTCGAGCGAGCCGTCGGTCAGCATCGACCGGACTGCTTCGACCATCGGGACCGGGTTGCCGCCATCCATGCTCGCCAACGCGAAACAGGACCACGGTGTCGTCGGGTCCTCGGTCGATTCGATGACCAGATCGCCCCACGTCAGTTCGTGCGGCTGTACGAGCGTCATGACGGCACATACCCTCTCGGTCGGCGTCGGGCAGCGATGGAGTTGCCGGCGCGCATGGAGAGCCGGTCGTCTTTGTGCTCGGCGGCGTTGACTGCGGTGCCACGGCGAACCTCGGCGCGGAGTTCGCGGAGTTCGCGGGTGGTGGCCGGATCGGTGGCGTAGGTGACCGTGGAGGACGACGCAGCACGGGCGTAGGTCGCCGGCCGCACGTCGTACATCCGCTCGTCGCGGACCCGGAATGACTGGCGGTCGTCAGCCGGACCGCCACTCGCGAGGCGCTTGGCGTTCGCGGCGTCAAAGAACCCGACACCGTAGTGCTCGACGGCGTCCGCGTTGACGACGTATTCCTTGTTGGACAGCATCGCCGGGATCGCGTCATCACGCGGGCCGCCGGGACCACGGACCAAGCCGCCGTCGGCGAACAGATTCTTGATGGACGCACTGATCGTGACCGTGCGCGGGCGCGTTATGTTGGCCAACTGCTGCTCGATCGCGGGAACGCCGAGTAAGGATGCTCGCGGCGTGGTCCCGAGCTTGCTGGTGCCCACGAGAGACGTCTTGAGCTTCCCCAGCGTCGTGTCGAACGGCTTCTTGTTGAGGTCAGCCTTCGGCGTCGCCTTCTTCTTGTCAGCGGCACGGAGGTCGGCCGAGATGCCGCGCATCTTCGCGTTGAACGACTCGGCACGAAGGTCGATGAGTGGGCGTGACTCAGCCTTGCCGAGTCCGAGTAGTTCGCCCTTCGCGGCGGCAGCGTCCTCGCCCATGCCACGGATCTCGCGACGGCCTCCACGCGCGGCCTTGTTCAGCCGCTCGATGGCTGCCCCGCCGTCCTTCGCGAGGCCCTCGACCGCCTGCGCGGCGGCCGGGCCCTGCTTGATGAGTTCGTCGATGATCGAGCCCTTGAGCCCCTTGTTCCGCAGCGTCTGGATGTTGTCGCGGAAGTTGGCCAGCGCCTTGACCTGAGCCTCGAATGCCTTGAGCCAGCCGGACAGGGTGAACTCACTGCCAGCGATGTCATCGGAGAACGAGATGAACGCCTTGCCCGACTCGCGAGCAGCGGTGCGCGCCTCCTGCATCGCGATCTTGCCGCGCTCGACCTTCTGGGAGAACGTGTTGATCGCCCAGCCGGCCTTCTCCGTCGGCTCGACCGTGTTGTCGATCGCGGTGGCGTACTCGGGGAAGAGTTCGGCGAGTTCCTTGGTGGACTTGCCGGCGTCCTTGCCAGCGGCCTCGAGTTCCTTGAACGCACGCGCGGCGGTCTCAGAGTCGCCACTTTCGACCAGTCCGGCGAGAGCTTCGTCGATCGCCTTGATGTTCTTCTCGGCAGCCTCGGCACCAGTCGGATCCCAGTCCGTGACCCACCCGATGGGATTGGCCTTAGCCAAGCCCAGGTTGTCAATGTCCTGGAAGGTGTGGAACAGGTTGTCGAAGTTCTTTGTGATGCGACCGTCGGCCAGCGCCTCAAGGTCGCGGGTCAAGGAACTGCTGTCGACGCGGAGGTCGGCCACCTTCTCGAAGGCGGTCTGGAACGCATTGGCGCTCGCTACCAGCCCCACGATTCCGATGCCGGCCAACTGTGACTTGGTGCCGAGGACTCCGAGGCTCGCGCTCCATGCGCGAGTGGCAAGGCTCGCCGCAGACAGCGCTGTGACTGCGGTCATGATCGGCGTGCCAAGGGGGGAGTCCGCAATGGCCGCGATGATGTCGGCGATCGCCGTCAGCCCCTCGAGGACCGGGCCACCAAGTGGGGCCGCAGCCTCGCCGATCTGGAGGACGGCGTTCGCGATCGCGCCAGCAGCGTCGGCGACCTTCGGGCCGCTCTCGTTGACGTAGGCCAAGAACTCAGCGAAGCCCTCGGTCTGGTCCAGTCCGGTCGCCCACATGTCGAACGAGTCGGCGACGTCGACCAGCCAGTCGCGAACGCCGTCGTTGACCGGATCGAAGGCCATCCACAACTCAGCGAAGCCGTGCGCGAGAGAGCCGACCGAGCGAGACAGGGCCGCGATCGCATCGGGCGCTTCGTCCTCGACGAACTGGAAGAACTCGGCCCAGCGCTTGCCGGCCAGCGACTCGGCGCCGGACGCAATCGCGTTCCCGCCCGCGGCGCTGACTGCGAACAGGATGCTCTCAAGTCGCGGGGCGGCGTCCTCGAGTGAATCCAGAGCCTGCGTCAGGCCGGGGAACCAGCCAGCCGACGCGGACTTACGCAGGTCGGCGAGGACCGGCCGCAACTCCTGGAAGCGCTCGACGAACGCCTGCGCCTGTGGGGCGAGTTTCGCCATCGCCGCTTCGGCCTTGTCGAGGTTCTTGGCCGTCGGCTCGAGCGCAGCGTCATTCACAGCCTTGAGCGCGTCGCCAACACCTCGTGTCGCGACTATCAGGGACAGCGCGCCAATGGACGCGAATCCGAGCTGCGAGGCAAGCCCGGCGACGCCGGCTGCGCCGACGGCGGCGATCGGAGCCAGGGCGGGACCGACGGTCGCACCTACTCGCGCCAGGAGCGCCATGCGGCCGGTCAGTTGGTTGATGTCCGAGCCGACGCGACGCGAGGACCGCCCGAGCGTGTCAGTCTCGCGCGAGACGCGGGGAAGCGACTTCTCGACATCGGTGGCCGAGCCGTCGAGGTCGTCCAGTGAACGCCCGAGGAGCGCAGTCGCGGCAGCGGCTTTCGCCATTCCCGTCGACAGGTGATCCTCCAACTCGAGGATTACGCGCTCTCTGCGTGTCGCCACTGGACCACCGCCTTCTTGGGTTGGGGAGACGGAAGCCGGGCAAGCGGCTTAGGGTGCTGGTATGAGCGAGTTGCGAACGCCGGCCGCGATCGTGTTGATGGCCGCAGTGCTGGCGTTCGTCGGCAATGGCATCGACAACGAGCAGTTGCGCAGTACCTGCCTGAGTGGCGCTGGAATCGTGTTCGTGGTCGGACTGGTGACCGCGATTAGTGCACTACTCGGCAACAGGGGTGACTGACGGCGCTTTCATGCGCATCGCCAGGTAGCGCCCATCCTCGGGCCGCATCTTCTCGGCCGGGATCTTGTCGCCACCGAGTTCCTTGAGCGTCCGCTCGTCCTCGGCGTGAATGATTCGCAGGCCCTTGGCGAGATTGACGCACGCAGGACAGCGACGCCGAACCATCTCCATGTCAGGATCGGTGTCCGCGATCGACTTGTGCATCCCGCACTCACAGATGTTGGCGTCG
>NZ_JAKFEL010000134.1:0-3971 GCF_036675695.1 Aeromicrobium sp. | reverse complement strand
CGCGACACGCCCGACCTCGGGGGTCGGCGGGAGGATGAGTTTCTCCCTCGAACCCGAGGCGAGACCAAGCGAAGCGGAACGAAGAGAAGGACGAGCGAGAGCATGGCGGGACAAAAAATCCGTATCCGGCTCAAGGCCTACGACCACGAGGTCATTGACTCCTCGGCGCGCAAGATCGTCGACACGGTGACGCGCACGGGTGCCAAGGTCGCAGGACCGGTGCCACTGCCCACTGAAAAGAACGTGTTCTGTGTGATCCGTTCGCCCCACAAGTACAAGGACAGCCGCGAGCACTTTGAGATGCGTACGCACAAGCGGCTCATCGACATCATTGACCCGACGCCCAAGACAGTCGACTCGCTCATGCGCCTCGACCTGCCTGCCGGCGTCGACATCGAGATCAAGCTCTAAGGAGGCCAGCGACCATGAGCACCAGCAGCACTGCCACCGCACGCGGCCTCCTCGGCCGCAAGATCGGCATGACCCAGGTTTGGGATGCCGACAACAAGATCATTCCCGTCACCGTGATCGCAGCTGACACCAACGTTGTCACGCAGATCCGTACGCGCGAGACCGACGGCTACTCCGCCGTCCAGCTCGGCTTCGGTGAGATCGATGGCCGCAAGGTCAACAAGCCGGTCTCGGGCCACTTCGCCAAGGCCGGTGTGACGCCTCGTCGCCACATCGTCGAGATCCGCACGGAGCTCGTCGCCGACTACACGCTGGGCCAGGAGATCTCCCCGGAGATCTTCGCCGCCGGCGACATCATCGATGTCACCGCGACCAGCAAGGGCAAGGGCTTCGCCGGCGTCATGAAGCGTCACGGCTTCCACGGCGTGGGCGCCTCGCACGGCGCGCACCGCAACCACCGCAAGCCCGGCTCGATTGGTGCCTGCGCCACTCCGGGCCGCGTCTTCAAGGGTCTGCGCATGGCCGGTCACATGGGCGCCGAGCAGGTCACCACGCAGAACCTCACGGTTCACGCGGTTGACGTTGCCAAGGGCGTCATTCTCGTCAAGGGCGCCGTACCCGGCCCCAAGGGCGCACTCGTCGTCCTCCGCTCCGCTGTGAAGGGAGCCTGAACACCATGGCAAAGACCATTGATGCTCAGCTGCCCGTCGACATCTTCGACGTACAGACCAACATCCCGCTGATCCACCAGGTCGTCGTTGCCCAGCTGGCTGCTGCCCGCCAGGGAACGCACAGCACCAAGTCGCGTGGCGAGGTGTCCGGTGGTGGCAAGAAGCCTTACCGCCAGAAGGGCACAGGTCGCGCTCGTCAGGGCTCGATCCGCGCACCTCAGTACAACGGTGGTGGCATCGTCCACGGCCCCAAGCCGCGTGACTACGAACAGCGCACCCCCAAGAAGATGAAGGCTGCCGCCCTGCGCGGTGCCCTCTCGGACCGGGCCCGCACTGGCCGTCTGCACGTTGTCGACAGCTTCGTCGAGGGCGACAAGCCGTCGACCAAGGACGCCATCGCAACGCTTGCCGGTCTCACCACCCGTACGCGTGTCCTCGTGGTCGTTGACCGCAACGACACCGTCACGGCGCTGAGCCTGCGCAACGTCACCGACACGGTCATCCTGTCGTTCGACCAGCTCAACACGTACGACGTCCTGCTGAGTGACGACATCGTCTTCACGCAGGCCGCGTTCGACGCATTCGTGGCGGCTCGTTCCGCTGAGGGTGCCAAGACGATCGCGCTGAGCAAGGCCGCAACCGACCCGGACACCAGGCCGGCCGCCAAGGCTCCTGCCAAGAAGGCTCCTGCCAAAAAGGCTTCGCCGGCAAAGGCCGTCGAGCCCGAGGCTGCTCCGGCTGCCAAGAAGGCTGCTCCGGCCGCCAAGAAGGCGCCGGCTGCCAAGAAGGCTGCTGCTGAGACTCCGGCCAAGAAGGCTCCGGCCAAGGCCGCTGCCAAGAAGGCACCTGCGAAGGCTGCCGCCAAGAAGGCACCTGCTGCCAAGAAGGCACCCGCCAAGAAGGCACCTGCGAAGAAGGATGGAGGGGACAAGTGAGCACGATCCACAAGGACCACCGCGACGTCCTGATCGCTCCGGTTGTCAGCGAGAAGAGCTACGGCCTGCTCGACGACAACAAGTACACCTTCGTGGTGCACCCGGATGCCAACAAGACCGAGATCAAGATCGCCGTCGAGAAGATCTTCGGCGTCAAGGTCACCGCTGTTAACACGCTCAACCGCAAGGGCAAGACCCGTCGTACCAAGACGGGCCTTGGCAAGCGCAAGGACACCAAGCGAGCAATCGTGAGCGTGGCCGCCGGTCAGAGCATCGACATCTTCTCGACGCCGAGCGCCTGAGGACTGAGGACATATGGCTATTCGCAAGTACAAGCCGACAACGCCGGGCCGTCGTGGCTCGAGCGTCGCCGACTTCGCTGAGATCACCCGCACGACTTCCGAGAAGTCGCTGACGGAGCCGCTGCCCAAGAAGGGCGGCCGCAACAACCAGGGACGCATCACCACGCGTCACCAGGGTGGCGGTCACAAGCGCGCTTACCGCATCATCGACTTCCGTCGCTACGACAAGGACGGCGTGCCGGCCAAGGTCGCTCACATCGAGTACGACCCCAACCGCACCGCTCGCATCGCTCTGCTGCACTACGCCGATGGCGAGAAGCGCTACATCGTTGCTCCCGAAGGCCTCAAGCAGGGCATGGCCGTCGAGTCCGGCGTTGGCGCCGACATCAAGCCCGGCAACAACCTTCCGCTGCGCAACATCCCGGTCGGCACGCTGATCCACAATGTGGAGCTGCGTCCGGGCGGTGGCGCCAAGATGGGTCGCTCCGCCGGTGTCAAGGTTCAGCTCGTCGCCAAGGAAGGCGCCAAGGCGCAGCTGCGTCTGCCTTCCGGCGAGATGCGCTATGTCGACGTTCGCTGCCGCGCCTCGATCGGTGAGGTCGGCAACGCCGAGCAGTCCAACATCAACTGGGGCAAGGCTGGCCGCAACCGCTGGAAGGGCAAGCGCCCGACCGTCCGCGGTGTCGCCATGAACCCGGTCGATCACCCGCACGGTGGTGGTGAGGGCAAGACGTCCGGTGGACGTCACCCCGTCTCCCCGTGGGGCAAGCCGGAAGGCCGTACGCGCAAGCGCAAGGCCAGCGACTCGCAAATCGTCCGCCGCCGCAAGTCCGGCCGCTGAGAAGGATTGGTTTACACATGCCACGCAGTTTGAAGAAGGGCCCGTTCGTTGACGGGCACCTCGAGAAGAAGGTCGACGTGCAGAACGTTGCCGAGACCCACAACGTGATCAAGACCTGGTCGCGCCGCTCGATGATCCTGCCGTCCTTCATCGGACACACGATCGCCGTGCACGACGGCCGCAAGCACGTACCCGTGTTCATCACGGACTCGATGGTGGGTCACAAGCTGGGCGAATTCGCCCCGACCCGTACGTTCCGCGGTCACGAGAAGGACGACCGGAAGGCGAAGAGGCGATGAGTGCAGCTACCCGTGAAAGCGTGAGCGCGCGCCGCGAGCGCCTGCTCGGCGACGAGCCCGGCTCGTTCGCCGTGGCACGCTTCGTGCGCGTCACCGCGCAGAAGTCGCGTCGCGTCGGCGACCTGATCCGTGGTGAGTCCGTGGACAACGCTCTGGCGATCCTGCAGTTCGCACCGCAGGCCGTTGCCGAGAACTTCTACAAGCTCGTCGACAGCGCCGCTGCCAACGCCGAGACCACTGAAGGTCTCGACCGCTCGCAGCTCGTCATCACTGTCGTCCACGTGGACGAGGGTCCGACGATGAAGCGTTGGCGTCCGCGCGCCAAGGGTGCGGCCAACCGCATCCTCAAGCGCAGCAGTCACCTGACCGTGGTCGTTCAGCCGGCAGACCTCGTTGCTGCCAAGCGCGAAGCGGCCAACATCAAGAACTCCAAGAAGAAGGGCGGGGCCCGATAGTGGGACAGAAAATCAACCCGCACGGTTTCCGACTGGGCATCTCGACGGATCACAAGA
>NZ_JAKFEL010000158.1:0-24269 GCF_036675695.1 Aeromicrobium sp. | reverse complement strand
TTCGCCATGGCGACCCGAACGTCTTCCCCGCCGCGCAAGCGGCCGTCCGGTAGCCAGGCTCGAAAGAAGCCGGCAGCACGCAAGCCGCAGCCAAAGAGGCCGCAGCAGTCGCGCAAGCCGCGCAGATCCGGACCTGGCCCAATCAGTGCTGCCTTCAGCGGCCTGATCAACCTCCTGCGCTCCATCTGGTCTGGCCTAGCAGGACTGACTGGTGCGATTGCCCGAAGCATCGGCAGCAGTGCCAAGGAGCTCGACCCTGCGCAACGGCGTGACGGTGTCGGCTTCGGACTGCTCGGCATCAGCATCATCGTTGCCGCGTCGGTGTGGTGGCAGATTCCCGGCCGTGTCGGAGAGCTGATCCGCGCGATCACGTCTGGCAGCGTCGGCATCCTGGCGTGGGCTGTCCCTGTGCTGCTCGCGGTCATCGCGTGGCGCACGTTGCGTCACCCCGATCGCAACGGCCCTGCCGGTCGTCAGATCATCGGTTGGAGCGCAATCACCGGCGGCATCCTCGGACTCGTGCACCTGTCACACGGTGTGCCGCGCCCCAGCGACGCCAACGCCGACGCGATGCGTGAAGCCGGCGGCGCGATCGGCTTCCTGTTCTCCGCCGTCCTCGTAGACCTGCTGAAGAGCCCGTACGTCGTGGCGCCGCTGCTGGTCCTCGCGGTCGCCTTCGGCCTGCTCGTGGTGACCAACACGCCGCTGCACGCCGTACCCGGCCGCCTCACTGAGCTCCGCGACAAGGCCCTCGGACGGACGTCGGAGGAAGAGGTCGCAGAAGAGAAGCCCAAGCGGCCCAGGCACCCCAAGACCCCCGTGGTCGAGGAGTTCGAGAGTCCGCTGGTCGATGGACCCGACGAGGACCGTCAGGTTCCCGCGCGCGTCTTCGAGGTCCACGAGCCCCAGGCGGATATTGACGACACCGGTCCGATCCGTGCGATCGAGCCGATCCCTGCCTCGGCAGAGCAGCTCGCGCTCGCCAGCGACATCATCTACACGCTGCCGGAGCCGTCTGTGCTCCGCGAAGGTACGCCGCACAAGGCGCGCTCAGCCGCGTCGGACGAGGTCGTCGAACGCCTCACCGAGGTGCTCGAGCAGTTCCAGATCGACGCCACCGTCACCGGCTACACCCGTGGCCCGACGGTGACCCGCTACGAGGTCGAGCTCGGCCCTGCCGTGAAGGTCGAGAAGGTCACCGCGCTGTCGCGCAACATCTCGTACGCCGTGGCGTCGGCCGAAGTGCGCATCCTGAGCCCGATTCCGGGCAAGTCCGCGATCGGTGTCGAGATCCCCAACGTCGACAAGGAAATGGTGTCGCTCGGCGACGTCCTGCGTTCGGGCAAGGCCCGCAGCGACCACCATCCGATGGTCATCGGTCTCGGCAAGGACGTCGAGGGCGGCTACGTCGTGGCCAACCTCGCGAAGATGCCTCACCTGCTCGTGGCTGGTGCGACCGGCTCGGGCAAGTCGTCGTTCGTCAACTCGATGATCGGCTCGATCCTGATGCGCTCGACGCCCGAAGAGGTGCGCATGATCCTGGTCGACCCCAAGCGGGTCGAGCTGACGGCGTACGAAGGTGTTCCGCACCTGATCACGCCGATCATCACCAATCCCAAGAAGGCCGCTGAGGCGCTCCAGTGGGTCGTGCGCGAGATGGACATGCGCTACGACGACCTGGCCAACTTCGGCTACCGCCACATCGACGACTTCAACAAGGCCGTACGTGCCGGGAAGGTGCAGCTGCCCCCGGGCAGTGAGCGCGTTCTCGCGCCCTACCCGTACCTCCTCGTCGTCGTTGACGAGCTCGCCGACCTGATGATGGTCGCCCCGCGCGATGTTGAGGACTCGATCGTCCGCATCACCCAGCTCGCCCGCGCCGCCGGCATCCACCTGGTGCTCGCCACGCAGCGACCGTCGGTCGATGTCGTCACGGGTCTGATCAAGGCCAACGTGCCCAGTCGCCTCGCGTTCGCGACCTCGTCGGTCACCGACAGCCGCGTCATCCTCGACCAGCCCGGTGCCGAGAAGCTTGTCGGCCAGGGCGACGGGCTGTTCCTGCCCATGGGTCAGAACAAGGCCATGCGTATGCAGGGTGCCTGGATCACCGAGGCCGAGATCCACTCGATCGTCGAGCACTGCAAGAAGCAGCTGCAGCCTGTCTATCGCGAGGACGTGACGGCTCCGGCCGTGTCGCGTCGCGAGATCGACGATGACATCGGCGACGACATGGACCTCGTACTGCAGGCGATCGAGCTTTGCGTCACGACCCAGTTCGGTTCGACCTCGATGCTGCAGCGCAAGCTGCGCGTCGGATTCGCGAAGGCGGGTCGTCTCATGGACATCCTCGAGAGCCGCGGCATCGTCGGCCCCAGCGAGGGTTCGAAGGCCCGTGACGTCCTGATCAAGCCCGATGACCTCGATCAGGTCCTCGCGAGCATCCAAGCGGGTTGAGCATGAGCACAGGACTTGAGCCGTTCGAGATCCGACGGCGGGTGAAACTGTTCGCGTTCCTCGGACTGCTGTGCCTCGCGCTCGCAGCCGCGTTCGGTTGGCTCGCGTACGACCGCAGCGAGCCGCTCCTGTGGGCTCCTGTCGTCGTGCTGACGATTCTCGGGCTGATCAATCTGCGCGGAACCAACGACGCCCGTGCGCCTCTCTTCGTCGCGGACGACCACGGCGTACGTCTGCGCGGCCGTGAGGGCTGGGTCGGTCTCCTCTGGAGCGAGATGGCCGAGATCAGGATCGAGCGCCGGGCTGGCCGCCACGATCCGCGAGTCAAGGTCGTCAGCAAGGACGGCACCCGTTTCTACACCTCACCGCTGGGTCTGGCGACCGACACGTCGCCGGGGGAGGCTGAAGTCCAGTTGGCGCGGCGCCGTCCCGCTGCCGCATACTGAGACGTCACCAGCGAGAGGGACCCATGGAAACGGCGCACCAGCCGAGCAGGCTCAACATTGCCAATGTGCTGACGGTTCTTCGTATTGCCGGCGTTCCACTCTTCGGGTGGCTCCTGCTGACGCAGGACGGCCAGTCGGTCGAGTTCCGGGTCTGGTCATGGATCGCGTTCCTGCTGTTGATGGCCACGGACAAGATCGACGGTGACCTTGCACGCAAGCACAACCTGGTGACCAACTTCGGCAAGCTGGCCGACCCGATCGCCGACAAGGCGCTCACCGGGATGGCATTCGTCGGTCTCGCGATCATCTTCACGGACACACGGTTTGGCTGGCTGTTTTGGACCGTCACGATCATCGTGCTGGTCCGCGAGTGGGGCATCACCCTCATGCGGTTCGTGGTCAAGAAGTATGGCGTGATGCCGGCCGGCCAGAACGGCAAGATCAAGACGACCCTCCAGGCTGTCGCGATCGGTGGCTACCTGCTCCCGTTCGAGATCTGGGACAACACGATCTCCGACATCCTTCGCTGGGTCACCCACGGTTTCATGGCCGCAGCGTTCTTCATCACCGTGAGCACCGCGGTCGCGTACGTACGCGATGCCCGCAAGCTGCGCCGCGACTCCAAGGCCGCGGCGCGGACGTGAGCCTCGCCGATGAAGTCATCGGCGCGCTTCGCAGGGCCGGTGCGACAGTGGCCACTGGCGAGTCGCTGACCGGCGGACTCGTGTGCTCGACGCTGGTGAGCGTCGCCGGAGCGTCGGATGTGGTGCTTGGCGGCGTTGTTGCCTATGCGCCGGAGGCGAAGGTCGAGCTCCTCGACGTTGAAGCCGAGCTGATCGAGGATCGCGGCACCGTGGATCCCGATGTTGCGGCGCAGATGGCATTCGGCGCCCAGGAGCGGTTCAACGCCACGTACGGGATCTCCACGACCGGAGTCGCTGGCCCGGGGGAGAGCGAAGGCAAACCTGCGGGGACCGTGCACATCGCCATTGCGGGGCCTGACGGCGTACGTACGACCGCCCTGCAGCTCGACGGTGACCGACACGAAGTCCGCAATCAGACGGTCGACGCGCTGCTCGCGGAACTGGTCGCTAGGGTGAGGGAAGAAACCTGATCCGCGCAGGGTTGTAGGTATATGACTCTGCTTGTTCTTGGCAATACCCAGGAGGTGCCCGATGACCGCAATGCGACAGCTGGTCGGCGAGGTCCTCCGTGCGCGCCGCATCTCGCAGGGACTGACGCTCCGCGACGTGTCGGGCAAGGCCCGGGTCAGCCTCGGTTACATCTCCGAGGTTGAGCGTGGGCAGAAGGAGCCGAGCTCTGAGTTGCTCGCCGCCCTTGCCGCCGCACTCGAGGTTCCGCTGTCGAAGGTTCTGCTCGATGTCAGTTCGCTGCTCGAGGTCGAAGAAGCCGCAGAAGCGCACATCGCGAGCATCTCGTCCATCGCGCGCGGCGATGTCTCCGCTTCCGCTGCCTGAATGCTCAGTCTTTAGTGAAGTACAGCGAGTTCTGGGTCCGCATGGACCAGCATTTCGGCGATCGTGGTTACGCCCGCGTATGGGCCGACAACCATGTGATGCGTGAGCTCGGCGGTCGGACGGCGTCCGCTGCTCTCGAAGATGGTGAGACGCCCAAGACCGTGTGGCGCGCCATCCACGAAACCTTGGGTCTGCCTGCTTCTGAGCGGTGAGAAACTTTCGCGCGACACGCCGTGTTCGAACACCGTGATCGAACAGACGTTCGGATAATCTCGTGTACAGGTTGGACGTGAGAAGGACGGATTCCACAGTCGGGTCGATGAGGCCCACATATGTCTGAGGGTCCTTCTAGCGTCGTCGATGACCCGCCACCCACGAGCAGAAACGGACCCACCATGGCACAGCCAAACCAGACCCTCGCCAGCGACAAGGACAAAGGCAAGTCCCTCGAGAACGCGATGGCCCAGATCGACCGCGCACATGGCAAGGGTGCCGTGATGCGTCTCGGCGACCAGGCTCGCGCACCGATCGAGGTCATCCCCACCGGAGCCACCACCCTCGACATCGCACTGGGCATTGGCGGTCTGCCGCGTGGTCGCGTCGTCGAGATCTACGGTCCGGAGTCCTCAGGCAAGACGACGGTCGCCCTCCACGCGATCGCCAATGCACAGAAGGCCGGCGGGGTCGCTGCCTTCATCGATGCAGAGCACGCGCTCGATCCTGAGTACGCCAAGCGTCTGGGCGTCGACACCGATGCGCTCCTGATCTCACAGCCCGACAGCGGTGAGCAGGCGCTCGAGATCGCCGACATGCTGATCCGTTCGGGTGCGCTCGACATCATCGTGATCGACTCCGTGGCTGCCCTCGTGCCCCGCGCTGAGATCGATGGCGAGATGGGCGACAGCCACGTGGGTCTGCAGGCTCGCCTCATGAGCCAGGCGCTGCGCAAGATGACCGGTGCGATCAACGGGTCCGGCACCACTGCGATCTTCATCAACCAGCTGCGCGAGAAGATCGGCGTGATGTTCGGTTCGCCCGAGACGACGACGGGCGGCAAGGCGCTCAAGTTCTACGCCTCGGTCCGCCTCGACGTACGACGCATCGAGACGCTCAAGGACGGCACCGACATGGTCGGCAACCGCACCCGCATCAAGGTCGTCAAGAACAAGCTCGCGCCGCCGTTCAAGCAGGCCGAGTTCGACATCATGTACGGCACCGGCATCAGCCGCGAAGGCAGCCTGATCGACGTCGGTGTCGACACGGGCTTCGTCCGCAAGGCCGGCGCTTGGTACACCTACGAGGGCGATCAGCTCGGTCAGGGCAAGGAGAACTCCCGCAAGTTCCTCCGCGACAATCCTGACCTGGCCGATGAGCTCGAAAAGCGCATCATGGAGCACATGGGCATCGGCGCACAGGCCGACAAGCCGGCGCTCGAGGTTGTCGAGGAGCCCCCGACCGACATCGAGTTCTGATGCCGCGGGCAGAAGCAGTTCCGCCCGAAGACCCGGAGGGCTACGCACGCAAGGTGATCTACGACCGCCTTGCCGTACGCGCCCAAAGTCGCAGCGACCTCGCTCAGGCACTGGCCAAGAAGCTGGTGCCTGAGGAGGTCGCTTCGGCGATGCTCGACAAGTTCGAGGCGGCCGGGCTCATCGATGACGAGGAGTTCGCTCGCGCCTGGGTTCAGTCACGGCAGCGCAGCAAGGGCCTGTCCTCACGCGTG
This sequence comes from Aeromicrobium sp., assembly GCF_036675695.1. GTDB lineage: Bacteria > Actinomycetota > Actinomycetes > Propionibacteriales > Nocardioidaceae > Aeromicrobium. Next base: position 18,168 of record NZ_JAKFEL010000158.1, on the reverse strand, counting down.
CTCGCGATGGAGCTGCGCCAGAAGGGCGTCGACGACGAGATCTCCAAAGAGGTGCTGGGCGAGCTCGACCCCGCCGACGAGATCCAGGCAGCTCACCGACTGGTGCAGGGCAAGCTGCGATCGATGGCGCGATTCGACAACACCACCAAGACCCGGCGGCTCACCAGCATGCTCGCCCGCAAGGGCTACTCGCCGGCGATTGCGTTTGACGTCGTACGTCAAGAGCTCGGCGCCGAAGCTGCCGCGTTGGATAGCCTCTGAGCCGTGATCGCGTTCCGGCGACTGGTCGACGCAGACATGCCAGCCCTGGTCGGCTGGATGGCGGCCGAGCACGCTCAGCCCTGGTTCGGTGACGAACCGCGCACGCCCGAGCTGGCTCGCGAGCACTATGCCAAGGAGCTCGACGGCACGAGTGCCACCCGCATGTGGATCGTCGTGCTCGACGGCGTCGACATCGGCTACATCCAGGACTATCCCGTGATCGCCTACGACGACTACGCCGTGCGCGTGCAGGATCCCAAGGCGGTCGCCTTCGACTACCTGATCGGGTTGCCGGAGCTGATTGACCGGGGGATCGGGACGCAGATGATCACCACGTTCTGCGCCGAAGTCCTATGCCGCGATTATCCGGATGCGCCGCGATTCGTCGCAAGTCCCGATGTGCGCAACATGCGATCGATCCGGGTGCTGGAGAAGTGCGGTTTCACCCAGGGCCTCTGGATCCAACCAGAGTCCGTCACGCACCCCGAAGTCGTCTGTACTGCACCGCGGAGCGCGTTTGAGTTGGTGTGACGCTCCTGACGCTGACAGTAGTGGTGTAACGCTCCTACACTCGCGGCATGCCTTCGACCCTTGATCTCTACAAGAAGTTCACCGCGCTGCCCCAGGGCAAGCGCCTGTTTTCCGTCGCATTCAGCCAGAAGGCGCCGTACTTCGCGTCCATCCACCTCGAAGTGCAGGAGATGAAGCCGCACCTTGGGCAGATCCGTATCCCCAAGCGTCGTTCGGTCAAGAACCACATCGGCACGATCCATGCCATCGCAGCCTGCAACGGCCTCGAAGCCGCCATGGGGCTGCTTGCCGAGGCAACCTGCCCCGAAGACATGCGCTGGCTCCCCAAGGGCATGGAGGTCAGCTACCTCGCCAAGTCGACGACCGCACTGACGTGCACTGCAGAAACCACCGAGGCCGACTGGGCCGGCGCGCCTGACGTACCGGTGAAGGTCAAGGCCGTCACCTCCGACGGCACCGTGACCGTCGAAGGCGTCATCCACCTCTGGGTGACACCGAAAAGCTAGGGCTGCTGCGGCACGACCACGGTGGAGGCCGCGCCACCAGGCCAGCAGCTGAAGCCGATCGGCACCGGCTGGTTGTCCTTGACCATCTCGTTGAACGTGTCGAGGCACTGGCTGACCAGCACGTTCGGATCCTTGCTCACCGACTTGCTGAGCCGCTCGTTCGCCCGAGCCTGAGCGATCGCCGTCTGCTCGCGCTGAGTCGCGATACGGGTGTTCGCAATCTCGGCCTGGTAGAGGTTGATCTTGTTCTGAGTCGGCTTGTCGAAGTGGATGATCGGGATGATGACGTTCTCGATCTCGATCTGGTCGCCGACCTGCTCGCGGAGACGTTCGGCGACCTCCTTGGAGAACTCATTGAGGTTGGGGTTCACAGCGCCTTCGGCATCGTTCTGAATTGCGCTCAATGGGTTGTAGTCCGAAAGCACCTCGTTGAGTGCCGCCGTGAGTTCGCGGGTGATCAGCGACTTTCGGATGTTGTCCATGTCGCGGTAGTCCTTGTAGAGCGCCTCGCCTGCTTCGAGACGGATCCGCCAGCGTACGGAGTTGTCCACACACGCAGTCGACTCGTTGCCGATGCGGATCGACGTACAGCCGTTCTCTCCACCTTCGAGGTAGGAATCGGTCTGAATGGCGCCGTCGAGTGTGTGCACCTTCTCCCATGGGAGTTTGAGGTGGATGCCGTTGTCGAGGCTTCCGACTGGCTTGCCAAAGCTCGTCTTGATGCCGATGTCACGCGTCGGCACCATCGTGACGACCGTCGCGAGGAATGTCAGCGCAGTCAGCCCAGCGAGGCCGGCAGCAATAAAGCCGGGGGTCCGGCTGCGCTGCAGCGCGTTCTCCCGCTCACCGCTGCCCGACCGTGTCACGACCAAGAAGATCACGGTGGTGACCAGGAACAGGATGGCAAGGATCAGAGTGCCGGGCATGTACGTCTCCATGGAGTTAGGTGGCGGCGCTCACGATAGCGCCCACGCGAGGTGTGAGGGTTCGTAACGCGAATGATCGGCTGGTCGTTGGTGGTGCCATGACCCGTATGCGAAGTCTGGCCGTGATCCTTGGCGTAGTCGTGGCGATGTTTGCCACACCCGCGACGGCGGCGACGTCGCCGTACGCGCCGCTCGATCGCCCGGGCCCCAAGCTGACGGTTCCGGCGGCGACGCTCAAGGCCGCGCTCCAGTGCAGTGGCGACTTCAAGGGCTCCACGCTGCAGCCCATCCTGATGAACCCGGCGACAGGAGTGACGGTCGACGAGAACTACTCCTGGAACTACCAGCCGGCATTCACGGCACAGAAGCGCCCGTGGTGCGCGATCCACATGCCGTCGCACACGCTCGGCGACATCCAGGTATCGGGGGAGTACCTCGTCTACGCGATCCGCACGATGCGGGCCAAGTCGAACCGCGACATCGCGATCATGGGGCACAGCCAAGGCGGCATGTCGATGCGCTGGGCGCTTCGCTTCTGGCCTGACACCCGCACGATGGTCGATGACGTCATCGGCATGGCCGGCTCCAATCACGGCACGGAAACCCTTCCGACGTGCATTGTCGGTGTGACCACCTGCCTGCCGGCCGTCTGGCAGCAGCAGGCCAATGCGGAGTTCATCAAGGCGCTCAACAGTGGGGCTGAGACGTTCAAGGGCATCTCGTACACGGAGATCTACACCAAGACCGACGAAGTGGTGACTCCTCCTGAGTCCGCGGGTCTACACACCGGCAACGGACGGATCACCAACGTCGCGACCCAGGACGTGTGCCCGCTGGCGTTCTACGAGCACCTCGCGGTCGGCACGATCGACAACGCCGCGTACGTCCTGGCCATGGATGCGCTCAACCATGACGGCCCGGCCAATCTCTCGCGTTTCAACAAGGCCGAGTGCGGCAAGCTCTTCCACCCGGGCGTCAACCCGGCGAATGTCGGGATGTACCTCAGCATCCTGTCGGGTGCACCGGGTCTGGCGAGCGTGCCACTGCCGTACATCAACCTCGTGGGCGCTCCCATGCTCCCCAGAGAGCCCGCTCTGCGCTGCTACACGAAGGCGAAGGGCTGCTAGAGGGCTCCCATGTTGGAGCTGGTTCCACCTGGCTGGCCCTGCACGATCCCGCCGACCAGCTCGATCCGTTTGGTGCCGATCCGCTTCTGTGCCTTCTCGGCCAGCCATGACAGGGTGAGGTTGAGCAAGATATAGATCGCAGCGAGCACGAGTGCTGTGGCGAGCCGGTTCTCAAAGGTTCGCCAGATCTCACGGCCGGCGCCGGTCAGACCGGGTGCAACGATCGCATAACCGAGGCTGGTGTCCTTGAGCGCAACGATGCACTGGCTGATGATCGCCGGGAGCATGATCTTCACAGCCTGGGGGATCAGCACGATCGTCATGACTTGGCTCTTGCGCATGCCGAGCGCGTACGCGGCCTCGGCCTGGCCCGGCGGAACGGCGTTGATGCCGGCCCGGAACACCTCGGCGAGCACGGATCCGTTGTAGAGGATGAGGCCGAGCACGAGCGGCATGATCACGCCTGCCTGGCTGCCCTGGAACGCCCAGATAAAGATGATCAGCAGCAGGAGCGGGACGGCTCGGAAGAACTCCACGACCAACCAAGCGGGCCATCGAATCACCCGGTGATCAGACAGCTTGGCGGCGCCGAAGACGAGGCCGAAGATGACAGCCCCGATGATCGCGATCAGCGCAGCCTGCAATGTCGAGACCAGCCCCTCGAGCAGCAGCTCGACAATGTTGGGCGTGACGAACGGTTCCCATTTCTCGGCGGTGAACTGGTCTTCGGACCACAGCTTCCAGATCACGGCGCCGAAGACGGCGATGATTCCCAGAACTGTGGCGATTCCCATCAGTAGGTGACGCCGGCGGGCGCGCGGACCGGGGGCATCGAAAAGTATGGCGCTCATCGTTTGACCGCCCAGCGTCGTTCGAACAGGTGGGCACCGAACGAGATCACCTCGACGATGATGACGTAGCCCAACGCGATGCCGAAGAAGATCGCGATCCGTTCGGTGGCGTACTCGTTGAGGAGTCCGCGCATCCGGAACGTTGCCTCGGCGATGCCGAAGGCTGCGGCAAGGGAGGTGTTCTTGGTCAGGGCAATGAAGACACTCGCCAGCGGCGGCACCACGAAACGGAAAGCCTGGGGGAGCACGACCTGGGTCATGGTCAGGTTGAACGGCATTCCGATCGAGCGGGCTGCCTCGACCTGGCCGGTCTGGATTCCGTTGACGCCGGCACGGATGGCCTCGGCGACGAACGCAGCGGTGTAGAGGCCCATCGCCAGCGTGACCATGATGAAGAAGCCGAAATCGATGCCGATCTCCGGGAGGCCGTAGTAGGTGATCAGGATGAGCACCAGCAACGGAGTGTTTCGGAAGAGGGTGACGTAGGTCGTGCCGACCCCCCGCAGGATAGGCACTGGGGCAACACGGGCAACAGCCACGAAGATCCCGACGACCATCGCGAGCGCGCCTGAGGCGAGCAACAGCTTGATGGTCTCGACGAAGCCCTTCAAGAGCAGGTCGAAGTTCTCGGTCAGCGCGTTCATGTCACCTCATTTCTCACTTTGTCGAGAGTGGGTGGGCCCGCTTGCGCGAGCCCACCCACGATCAGCCCTGATCAGGGGCAGGGATCGAGCGTCGGCGTGGCCGGCGCTTCGTTGCCGGACTTGCCAAGCGTGTTGTCGAACGCCGTCTGGAAGGCGTCGCCCGACAATGCATCCTCGAGTGTCGTGTTGAGGAACTCGCACAGCTCCGGCGACTCCAGGCTGTAGCCGACGCCGTAGCGCTCCTCGGAGAACGGCTCTCCGACAACCTTGATCTCTTCGGGCGCCTCGGCGGCGTAGCCGAGCAGGATCGCACCATCGGTGGTCACCGCATCGACCGAGCCGTTCTTGAGCTGGTCGACGCACTCGGAGTAGGTGTCGAAGCCGGCCGGGGTGGCGCCGTACTCCTTCTCGACCGTGGCAATCGATGTCGAGCCCGTCACCGAGCACACCTTCTTGCCTTCGAGGTCCTCTGGTCCCTTGATCGTGTCGTCAGCGGCGGCCACGAGCAGACTCTGACCCGTGACGTAGTAGGGGCCGGCCTGGCCGACGATCTTGCGGCGGTCGTCGGTGATTGAGTAGGAGGCGATCACGAAGTCGACGGTGCCTTCCTGGAGGAACGGCTCGCGGTTGGCCGAGATCGTCTCGATCCACTCGATGTCGTCGGCCTCGATGCCGAGCTGACCGGCGATGATCTTGCCCATCTCGGGGTCGATGCCAGTGGGGTTGTCCGAGCCAGCTGCCTTGAACCCGATACCGGGCTGGTCGAACTTGACGCCGATCTTGACGGTTCCGGCTTCGGCGATCTCCGCCATCCGGGAACCGGCTTCGAAGTCGGGATCCGCGACGACTTCGTAGTCGCCCGTGGCGCCGTCTCCTCCGTCGCCATCTTCGCCAGCGTCTCCGCAGGCGGTCAGGACGAGCATGGTGGCAGCCGCTGCTGCGGCCCACATGGTGCGTTTGAGTTGCATCTGATGATCCTTCTCTCGGTGGGTTGTGCAGGGTCAGTGCGTCAAGATCTTGCTGAGGAAGTCTTTGGCTCTGTCGGTCTTGGGATTGGTGAAGAACTCCTGGGGAGTGTTCTCCTCGACGATGCTTCCGTCGGACATGAACAGCACTCGGTCGGCGGCCGTACGGGCGAATCCCATCTCGTGGGTGACGACGATCATCGTCATGCCGCCCTTGGCGAGGTCGACCATCGTGTCGAGGACTTCCTTGATCATCTCGGGATCGAGTGCCGATGTGGGTTCGTCGAACAGCATGACCTTGGGGTCCATCGCGAGCGACCGGGCGATGGCGACACGCTGCTGCTGACCGCCGGAGAGCTGAGCAGGCAGCTTGTCGGCCTGCGAAGCGACTCCGACCCTCTCGAGGAGCTCGCGGGCCCGTTTGTCGGCGTCCGCCTTCGACTTCTTGCGGACCTTGATCGGGCCGACCGTGACGTTCTCAAGCACGGTCTTGTGGGAGAACAGGTTGAACGACTGGAAGACCATGCCAACGTCGGCGCGCAGCTGGGCCAGCTCCTTGCCCTCTTCGGGGAGCTTCTGGCCGTCGACGGCGATCGTGCCTTCGTTGATCGTCTCGAGCCGGTTGATCGCCCGGCAAAGGGTGGATTTGCCGGATCCGGACGGGCCGATCACCACGACGACTTCTCCCGGGGCTACGTCGAGGTCGATGTCCTTGAGGACGTGGAGGTCACCGAACCACTTCTGGACTCCGTGCATGGAAACCATGGGAATCAATTCAGGCATGCCTCAACCTAGCCCGAAAGAACTAGGCCATGGGAGCCAGTTGAGTTACGAATTGAAGACGTTCGGTGCTGGTCAAGTCGTGATGCAGAACGGGTTGCCGTCGGGGTCGGTCATGGAGATCCAGCCCGGCTCGCACGGCGCGTCATCGCTCTGATTGGCTCCGAGCGACACGAGCCGATCGACTTCTACGATGCGTTCGCCCTCGGGGGCGAGGTCGAAGTGCAGTCGGGTCTTGGTGGTCCGTATGTCCAGTGGCGGCCCGCCCCACGAGATCTTTGAACCGCCGAGCGGTGACTGGATCGCCGTCTCCTCGTCCTGGTCCCAGACCAGGGGCCAGTCGAGGGCGGCACTCCAGAAGTAGCCCACCGCCTGGCTGCCGTCGCTCGAGTAGGCGCCGATGCGATCGGTGTCCTTGAGGAAGTTGTTGATCGGCTCGATCACACAGAACTCGTTGCCCTCAGGGTCTTGGAGCGGGACGTGCAGCTCGTCCGGCGGCAGGTCGAAGTCGAGATGCTTGGCACCCAGGCTGATCGCGCGCTCGACCGTCTCCTTCTGGTCGTCCCACGAGGTCGTCGTGGTGTCGAAGTGCATCTGGTTGGGCTCGGCCTTCGGCTCGTCGTTCTGTATGAAGCGGATCGGGATGGCCGTGTCTGTCGCCGGGAGGGTGGTTGCGGCGACCGGACGCTTCAGGACTTCACCCCAGAACGTCGCGAGTCGAGCGGGATCGGTGGCACCGAAGGACAGCGAGTGGAGCGAGGAAGGCATGTCTCGAACGCTAGGCGGCGCGTACGACCAATTCAACCGTCAGAGCCAGGAGGTCAGCACCAGGTCCGTGACCGACTGGGCGAGCTCAGCGGGATCCCATTCGCCAGGGTTCTGCAGAAGGGTCGCAGCGTTGGACTCGGCGAGGGCGATGAGGTTTTGCGCGTAGAGACGGACAGTTCGCTCGGGCATGGAGCGATCGGTCGAGTCAAGATGGTGCGCCAGCAATGCGGTGAGCTGACCGGTGATCAAGGCGCGAGCAACGTTCACCTTCGTCGTGATGACGGGGTCATTGACGTGAGGGGCATCGAACACGACGCGCCACGACGCGGGATGCTCGAGCGTCGCGCGGAAGAACGCCTCGTAGGCGGTCCGCATGACCTCGCCAACGTCGTCGAGGTCGATTGAATCGGGAAGTGCCTCCTGAGCTGCACCGACGAGCCGTTCTTCTTCGCGTGCCATCAGGGCTCGCAGGGCTTCGTCCTTGTGGGCATAGCAGGCATAGAGGACGGGCTTGCTGACGTTGGCGGCCTTGGCGATACGAGCCATCGTGGTGCCGGCGTAGCCATGTTCGATCCAGACCTCGAGCGCAGCATCGAGGACCAGCGGGCGTCGAACTTCGGGCCCAAGGTGCTCTGCGCGTACGCGAGTTTCGGTCGTCATCGGAATGCCCAATCTCGTTGACACCCGTCAGGGGTGTCACTACTGTTTACAAAATCCTACCGCAGGGTAGGAAACACTCCTAGAGGCAAACATGAGCGAACTTCGTACGTGGTTGAACGGGATACCTGAAGACAAGCTCGATGAACTCTTCGCCGGCGTTGACGCCGTCGAGATCGCACGCATGCTCGGTGCAGCCTCTGATTCCGAGCTGAAAGAGCTCATCGCCGACGAGTCGATCCGCGCAGCCGCGCTGAACGCTGGCTTCGGTCGCTTCGCTGACTTCGCCGAGCCGGAGCAGCTCAAGACCATGGATGGCGTCGTACGGTTCGTGGTCCGCCGAGATCGTGGCGTGGACGAGACGTACGACGCGCACTTCGGCAAAGCCACCGTCGTGGTGTTGCCAGCAGACAAGAGCGAGCCTGACGTCACGATCAGCACAGATGCCCTGACGTTCCTGCGACTTCTCTCCGGTACGGCCAGCGCAGCGCTGCTCGTTCTGGCGGGCACGATCAAGGTCGCCGGTGACGAGGACCTCGCACTGCGCGTCGGAGGCGTCTTCCGGGTGCCCGGCCACGAAGGCGTCGCCGTGGACCCGACTGCGCTCGACGCCGTACAGGTCGCTGGCGTCATCGCCAAGGCCAAGGACTCGCACCTGCAGGACGTGATGCGTGGCGGCTTCCGCGGGGTCGTGCTCGACGAGATCTTCCGCAGGTTCCCCGAGTACCTCAACCAGCGCAGCGCCGACAAGCTCAAGCTCGCAGCCTGCTTCAAGATCGGCGGCGGACCCAATGGGGACGATCGCTATCTCGTCGAGATCGACCACGGCACCTGCACGGTCACGCCCGAAGGTGACGGCGAACGATCGGTGACGATCGCGCTCGGCGGTGCTGAGTTCCTCAAGCTCGCCACCGGCAATCTCAACCCGACGATCGCGTTCATGAAGGGCAAGCTCCGCGTCAAGGGAGACCTCGCCTCCGCACTCGCCCTCAGTGGCGCCGTACGCATTCCGTCGGCGAAGGGCTGACATGTCGAGCGCGACCTACCCAGGCGGACGTCTGATCGCCTACGCGCGGTCCAAGACCGACGAGGGTCTTGAGACGTTCGGCGCGATGATCGTGCTCGGTTTCCAGGCGAGCGTCTTCACGGTGGTCGACATCGCCAAGCGCCGCTTCGCGTGGAAAGAGTGCCTGGAGCAGGCATGGTTCATGACCCGCGTCTCGCTGCTGCCGACGATCCTCGTGGCCATCCCGTTCGGTGTCATCGTGTCGATCCAGGTGGGCGCAATCGCCCAGCAGATCGGGGCTGTGTCGTTCACCGGCGCCGTCAACGGCATCGGCATCCTTCGCCAGGGTGCACCGCTGGTGACCTCGCTGCTGATGGCCGGTGCCGTCGGCTCGGCGATGTGCGCCCAGCTCGGCTCGCAGGCCGTACGCGAAGAGGTCGACGCCATGAAGGTGATGGGCCTCAACCCCATGCAGCGGCTGGTGGCGCCGCGACTCGTCGCCGCCGTTGTCGTCGGCATGCTGCTCAACGTGGTGGTCGCCGTGACGGCCATGACGACTGGCTTCATCCTCAATGTCGGCAGCGGCACCGTGAGCTCTGGCGCCTATCTTGGCTCGTTCACCAGCTTCGCCCAGCCGACCGACCTGTGGCTCGCCATGGGCAAGGCCGCGATCTTCGGCTTCCTCGCCACGGTCGTCGCGTGCCACAAGGGGCTCAACGTCGTCGGCGGACCCAAGCAGGTCGCTGATGCGGTCAACCAGAGCGTCGTCCTCAGCGTCGTGATGCTCGCAGTCGTCAATGTCGCGATCACGCAGGCGTACGTGATGCTCGTGCCGCAGAGGATGGCGTGATGGGCTGGGCGCGGCAGACCGGCGAGAAGACGCTCGACGGCGTCGCCGTGGTCGGTGCGCAGGCGACGTTCGTACGACGCACCCTGCAGTCGGTCCCGGCCGCGATGACGACATACCGGCAAGAGACGTTCCGTGTCCTCGCCGACATCAGCTGGGGCACGGGCGCGCTGGTGGTCGGCGGCGGAACGATCGGCGTGATGATCCTTCTCGCCGTCTCAGCCGGTACGTCTCTGGGAATCGAAGGCTTCAACGGTCTCGAGACGATCGGTCTCGCCCCGCTCACCGGCTTCGTGTCAGCGATCGTCAACACCCGTGAGCTCGCACCGCTGATCGCCGCGCTCGCGCTCGCAGCGCAGGTCGGGTGCCGATTCACGGCACAGATCGGCTCGATGCGAACCAGCGAGGAGATCGACGCGCTCCAGGTCATCGGCGTTCCACCGATGCAGTACCTGATCGCCACCCGCCTCGTCGCGTCGATGGTCGCGATCCTGCCGCTCTACCTGATCGGCCTGGTCGGCTCCTACGTCGCATCGCAGGCGGCGGTCACGGTTCTGTTCGGGCAACCCGAGGGCACGTATCTGCACTATTTCCAGACGTTCATCAGCTCTGGGGACATCCTGCTGTCGGTGGCGAAGGTGCTGGTGTTCGCCTTCGCCGTGACGCTGATCCACTGCTGGTACGGGTTCATGGCGAGCAACGGCGCCCAGGGCGTCGGCGAGGCGACGGGTCGCGCGATTCGCGCCAGCATCGTGATCGTCGTGCTGCTCGACATGGTCATGACGCTGCTCTTCTGGGGCGGCAATCCCGGCGTACGGATCTCGGGGTGATCTGGTGATAGACGCAACCATGATCGACCCGCGGATCGACAACCGCGGGATCCTGCTTCGCTATGCGCTCGTCATGTCGATTGTCGCGGCGCTCATCGCCACGGTCCTGCTCGCGTGGGGCAAGGGCACGTTCAGCGACGAGGTGGCCGTATCCGCGCAGGTCGACGACATCGGCGGCGCGCTGGCTGGCGGCGCGGACGTCAAGGTTCGCGGCGTCATCGTCGGACGTGTTGCGTCGATCGAGTCGCATGACGGCGGCGTACGACTGGGGCTGGTGATTGACGGCGACGCTGCCTCGGAGATCCCGCGCGACGTGTCGGCACGGATCCTGCCGGCTTCGGTATTCGGTACTTCCTTCGTCGACCTCGCGATGCCCGACAAGGCCACCGGTAGGTCTCTCGCCGCAGGTCAGGTCATCGAGCAGGACCGCCGCGAGTCCACCCTCGAGCTCCAGGACTCACTCGACAGCACCTATCGCGTGATGACCGCCGTGCGGCCCGCCGATCTGTCGATCACGCTCGGCGCGATCGCCGATGCGCTCGACGGCCGTGGAGCGGAGCTCGGCGCCACGATGGAGACGTTCAACTCCTTCCTCGGGCGGCTCGAGACACACACTCCGCTGCTCAAGGAAGACCTGGCCTTGCTGGCGCAGAACCTCGACACCTTCGCCGAGATCTCGCCGGAGCTCCTTGATGCCGTCGACAGTGGGCTCGTCACGGCTCGCACGATCGTGGCGAAGCGCGCCCAGCTCACCTCGATCATGGCTGGCGGCACGGCGCTCGCCGACGAGGCCGAACGGCTGCTCGCAGAGCAGGAGAAGCCGTTCGTCGACACGATGCGTCAGTCGGCGATCGTCGTCGACGCGGTGTTCGACAAACGCACGGGCATCGCTTCGGGCTTCCGCAACTTCGTGTCGTTCGCGACCAAGGGCAAGGGCGTCTTCGCGGCTGGGCCCTGGATGGCGACCGACGTCATCATCAAGACCGGTGACGACGCGCCCTACACAGCGGCAGACTGCCCGGTGTTCGGCCCGGTACGCGGCGACAACTGCGGGGGAGCGAGCAACGCCTCGCGTCGCTCGCAAGCGACCGCGCAGGACGATGCGGCGCTGCTCGGTCAGATCCGCGGGCTGCTCTCCGGTCTTGACGCCAGCGTGCCGACTGACGGCGGTGTCGGCCAGCTGCTGATCGGTCCGTACGTGGGCGAGGCGTCATGAAGCCGACTCTGCTCAAGTTCCTGTCGTTCGCCGTGGCAGCGCTCATCGCTTTCGTCGTCCTCGCCAACACCATGGGCAACCAGGTGGCGGGTTCGTCGCAGAACTACTCAGCCGACTTCAGCAATGTCAGCGGACTACGGGTCGGTGACGACGTGCGTGCCGCCGGCGTACGCGTCGGCCGCGTCGAGTCCATCAATCTGCGTGGGGGAGACACCGCCCGGGTGAAGTTCACCCTGTCGGACCAGCAGGGCCTGTTCGACACCACGGGCATCGTGATCCGCTACCAAAACCTTCTCGGCCAGCGCTATCTCTCGCTGACCCCGGGCGAGGAGAAGGGCAAGCGGCTCGTCAGCGACAGCGTTGTTCCGGTGTCGCGTACGAGCCCTGGCTTCGACCTGACGGCGCTGCTCAATGGCTTCGAGCCGCTCTTCGCGACCCTCGAGCCCGCGGAGATCAACCGGCTGTCCGAGTCGATCATGGCCGTCATGCAGGGACAGGGCGGGACGATCGAGTCGCTGCTGTCCGAGACAGCCGAGCTCACCAATCACCTCGCCGACAAGGACGAGGTGCTGGGACGCGTGCTGGACAACCTGACCCCAGTCCTGAAGAACGTCGGCGCCCAGGACGAACAGCTGGATTCGACGATCGAGTCACTGCAGACACTGATGACCCGGCTCGCCTCCGAGCGCAAGACGATCGGCGACACGATCGACGGCGTGACCGAGCTGTCGGCGGTCACGGCCGATCTCGCCACCGACATACGGCCGTCCTTCGACAAGGACATCGCGTCGCTGCGCCAGACGGCGAAGCTGTTCGTGGACAACACCGAGGCACTGATCCGCTCCTTCAGCACCCTGCCCAAGACGACCGAGGCGTTTGCGCGACCGATGTCGGCAGGCACCTGGCTCGACATCTACATCTGCAACATCGAGACGGTCATCCGCGGCAACGCCGTGCCCCTCGGGCCTCCCGACGGCCCCTACTCGGCGGTGTGCGCCCGATGAAGACTCTCAACACCCGACAGATCGGGATCATCGGCGTCATCGGCGTGGTGATCATGGGCTTGCTCGTCCTCGCGCTCAGCGTGATCCCGTTCGGGCAGAAGCACTACTCAGCGTTGATGGAGCACTCCGCAGGCCTGCGCGTCGGCGAAGAGGTGCAGGTCGCGGGCGTCGGCGTCGGCGAGGTGCGTGACATTAAACTCGAGGGCAAGCACGTACGCGTTGAGTTCACGCTGGACAAGGACATCGATCTGGGAAGCCAGTCGCGCGCTGCGGTCAAGGTGGCGACGCTGCTCGGCACGCACTTCCTCGACGTGACGGCCAACAAGGGCGGCGACCTCAAGGACGACACGATCCCGCTGGCCCAGACGTCCGTGCCCTACAACCTGCAGGACGTCATCGACGGCGGCACCGGCGCGCTCAATGAGCTCGACGGCGAAGCGATCAGCGAGTCGATGACGGTGCTGGCCGAAGCGCTGCGCGGTACGCCGGTGGCTGCCCGTGAGGCGATCGACGGCGTCGCCCGGCTGACCGTGGTCGCGGGCAAGCGTTCCGACCAGATGCGGGCGCTGCTCGCCGCGACGAACGACGTCACGGGCGACCTGGTGCGCAACAAGGAACGCATCATCGACCTGCTCGAGAAGTCATCGCTCGTGCTCCACGAGCTCACCAGCAGGCGCGATGCGATCGACCAGCTGCTGATCGACAGCCAGCGGCTGGCGCGTGCGGTGATCGGCGTTCTCGACGACACCGAGGAAGACTTCAAGCCACTGATGAGAGACCTCGCCAAGGCGCTCGACACGATGAAGTCGCAGAAGAAGGCGCTCACACAGTCGATCGACGGACTCGCCACGATGGCGACGTACTTCGCCAACGCGACCGGCAATGGTCCGTGGCTCGACCTCAAGGTGCCTTTCCCGCTCGGCGACAACCTCACCTGCGCTGCGAGGGGGCCGGCATGCTGAAGCGTCTGCTCATCGTCCTCGTGCTCGTCGTGACTCCGCTGTCCGGATGCGGGGGCTCCGGTCCGACCACAGTCACGGCCCAGTTCAGCGATGCCGCGGGACTCTTCGAGGGCAACGACGTCGGCGTGCTCGGCGTACGAGTCGGCAGCGTCACGAAGGTGGAGCCCAAGGGCGATCATGTCGACGTCACGCTCCAGATCGACGATGGCGTGAAGGTGCCCGCGAAAGCCGGTGCGGTCATCGTGTCGCGCTCGGTCGCGACTGACCGGTACGTCGAGCTGACTCCGGTCTACGACTCAGGACCTGTCCTGGCGTCGGGCACGGTGCTGCCGCTCGCTCGTACGCGTACGCCGGTCGAGTTCGATGACCTTCTCTCGTCGCTCACTGACATCTCCGACGAGCTCGCAGGTGAGGGCAAGTCCGAGCCGTTGAACGAGCTGCTCGAGACAGGCGCCAAGACGCTCGACGGCAAGGGCAAGAAGATCTCCGACAGCATGCGGGGCCTCGCCGACACGCTCGGTACTCTCGACGACGCCTCTGGTGACATCAAGGGCACGCTCGACAACCTCGACCAGCTCACGCAGACGCTCGCCGACAACGACGCGCTGATCCGCCGGTTCAACGGCGAGGTGACGTCAGCGGCTTCGATGCTCGACGACCAGCACGAGGCGATCGAGTCGACGTTCACGGTGCTGTCAGCGATGTTGCAGCGAGTCGCGGCGTTCTCGCACGATCACCGCGCCAAGATCGCCAGCCAGATCAACGACATCACCTCGCTGTCCAACACGCTCCTCGAGCACCGCAAAGGTCTCGAGGACGCCGTGGAGACCCTGCCGCTGATGATGCAGAACGTCGACCGCGCGATCGACGAGGGCGACCGACTCAACATGCGTACGCGACCCGGCGACCTCGTGCCCGCCGAGGACACCGTACGGCTGCTGTGCGAGTCGCTGCCGCCGGCCATTTGCGACGCCACGGGGCTCGAGAACCTGTCGCTGCTCGACATCCTCGGCGCGATTGCGGGGGTGAAGTCATGAAGCGGCTGGCGATCGTGCTGATGGCGGTCCTCACGCTGGGGGCGTGTGGAACCTCGGCCTCTGACCTCCCGCTGCCCGGATCCAAGCTGTCCGGCGCGAGCTACGAGATCACCGCCATGATCGACGATGCCCTCAACCTTG
Organism: Aeromicrobium sp.; assembly: GCF_036675695.1. Lineage (GTDB taxonomy): Bacteria > Actinomycetota > Actinomycetes > Propionibacteriales > Nocardioidaceae > Aeromicrobium. The sequence continues at coordinate 3,109 of NZ_JAKFEL010000158.1, read as the reverse complement.
CTGTCGGCGCGCCGGTGAAGATGAACGGCGTCACCGTCGGCCGCGTCAAGACCGTGACGGCTCACGACTTCACCGCCCGCATCACGATGGACATACGCAAGTCGTCACCGCTGCACGACGGCGCGAGCATTCGTCTCCGCTCGACGACTCCGCTGGGTGAGTTGTTCGTCGACGTCGCTGACAAGCCCGAAGGCTCGCTGCTTGCTGATGGCGGCGCGATCGACGCCGATGCAGCTTCGGCGGCACCGACGGTCGAGGACACGTTGGCCTCGGCATCGATGCTGATCAACGGGGGAGGCTTGGGCCAGCTCCAGACGATCGTTCGAGAGGCCAACGAGGCTCTGGGCGGGCGCGAGGACACGGCGCGCGACCTGCTTGACTCGCTGACCACGGCCACGAGCAGCGTGAACGACAGCAGCGCGGAGATCGACGCGACCCTCGACGCTCTTGCCGATCTGTCGGAGACGCTGAACCGGTGTACCGACACGATCGACCAGGCGCTCGTGGACGTGGCTCCTGCAGCGCGCGTGCTCAGCGAGAGCACTGACGATCTGACCAAGCTGCTGCAGGCCGTCGACCAGCTCAGTGGCACGACGACCCGCGTCGTACGGGAGACCCGGGCTGACCTGCTGACGACGTTCGAGGAGCTCGGTCCGGTGCTCGACCAGCTCGTGTCGCTCAAGGGCGAGTTCGGATCCGGTCTGGACCGGCTGGTGACGTTCGCGGAGGCGATCGACAGGGGCGTGCCGGGCAACTACCTCAACGTCTTCCTGCGGTTCCAGGGCACGCTGGATCTTGGCCTCCCGAACCTGCCGATCGTCGGCGATCTGGGACTGCCGTCGATCGAGGTGGGCGAAGGGCTGCTCAAGAAGCTGCCGCTCCCGCCCTCGCTGCAGGACATGCTCGACCAGAGCTCGTCCGAGCAGTCCGGCGCGGGCTTGTCCGACCTGCTCGGATCGTTGGGAGGTTCGCGATGAAGCGTCGCGTTCACCGCAAGCATTTCGTCGCCGCAATCAGCCTGCTCGGCATCTTCCTGGCGACCGTCGCGTACCTCTACGGCGGCATCCTCGACGGCTCGCTGACCAAGCGTCCGGTGCACGTCTCCGTGGAGCTGGAGGAGACCGGCGGGCTGTTCGGCGGATCCGGCGTCACCTATCGCGGAGTCCGGGTCGGCAAAGTGGAGAGCGTAAAGCTCAACGACGGACGGATCATCGCGACTCTCAACCTCGAGCCGTCGGCGCACGTACCAGCTGACAGCGAGGCAGCCGTACGTACGCTGTCGCCCGCAGGCGAGCAGTACCTCGACTTCCAGCCCACCGCATCGAAGGGCCCGTGGCTCAAGAACGGCGACTCGATCGCTGCTGCGCAGACGGCGACGCCAACCTCGATCGCGACGGCACTGGAGTCGATCGACTCGCTGATGTCGCAGATCGATTCCGAAGACCTGGCGACGGTGCTCGACGAGCTGCACGTCGCCTTCAGCGACTCCGAGGACCTTGATCGCATCCTGACGTCGGGCACGAACCTCGTGGACCTGCTCGACGAGAGCTGGCCGCAGACCCTGCGCACGCTCGAGAACGCTCGCACCGTCCTGCGTACAGGCGTCGAGAGCAAGGACCAGTTCGTCGAGCTGTCGAGCTCGTTGAAGTCGTTGACCGGGTCGCTGGCGGACTATGACCCCAAGCTCCGCACGATCCTCGACAAGACGCCGAAGCACCTGAAGGAGATCCGCGCGCTGACCGCCACGATGGCGGACGTCCTGCCCGACTTCCTCACCGCCGCTGATGACCTGACCGGGACGTTGGCGGATCGTGATCCACACCTGCGCCAGCTGCTCACCGACTTCCCGAACGGCCTGCAGCGCCTCGCCGACACGATCGTGGAGGGCTACCTGCGCGTGAACATGCTCGTCTCGCCGGGTGAGGTCTGCTCGTACGGTGTCGACCAGCCGTCGCCGCGCTCCACCGACCGCGAACCGCTCGTCCACGGCCGTGAGTGCACCGCGAACGTCACGGGCCAGCAGCGCGGCTCAGCCCACGTACCGGCTCCGCTGCGATGAGCACCCGCATGGTCAAGGTCGGCCCCGAGCGCTCGACCGTCATCCTCGGCATCATCGTCGCCGCCCTCGTGGTGGCGTTGGCGTTCGTGCTTCTGCGCGGAGGCGACGACGACTCGTCGGCTGGCAGCGAAGCGCTCGAAGCGGCGACGACGGCCGCGGTCGACCTCACGACGTACGACCACACGCATCTCGATCGCGACTTCGCCTGGGTCAAGGACGGTGCGACGTCATCGTTCGCGAAGGAGTACGCCGCGACGAACGAGCCGCTGCGCGACATCATCACCAAGCTGAAGGCCGACGCGGTCGGCACTGTCGTCGAAGCCTCGGCGACGGTCGAGGACTTCGAGCACGTCACGGTGCTGCTGTTCGTCGACCAGACGATCACGAACGGCACGGACGCGAAGACGCGTACCGAGCGCAACCGAGTCGTGATGTCGATGGTCAAGCGCGGAGGCGCCTGGCTCGTCGACGACGTCGAGCTCCGCTAATGCGTTAGCGACCAGTCGCGGTTGCCCTCGAGCACGTCGGCGATCATCGTCCGGAAGTGCGGGCACGTCGTGATGTCGTGCGCCTTGCACTCAAAAGCGTGCACCGTCATCTCGCGGGAGCGCTGCATGTCCTCCATGCGTCGGTCCAGGTCGGCGAGGTGCTCCTGGAGCACCGCGTGCCGCTTCGGCCCGTGATCGTCATCGACCAGCACGGCGATCTGTTCCAGTGACATACCGGCGGCCTTGCTTCGCAGGATGACCGCGATGCGCACGAGGTCGTCGTCGCCATAGAGGCGCCGGTCCGCACCGTCGCGTTGAGGATTCAGCAGCCCGACGGTCTCCCAGTGGCGCAGAACATGGGTTTCGAGCCCGAATCGGGAGGCTGTTTCGCCGATTGAGCGCAGATTTGACTTCATGTTGACATTAACTCGCACGATGGACGCAACAGCAACTCTGAAGGAGAAATCATGCTTGACGCCATCGTCATCGGCGGGGGACCGGCGGGCCTACAGGCCACGCTCACCCTCGGCCGCATGCACCGCGACGTACTGCTCCTCGACTC
>NZ_JAKFEL010000072.1:0-24270 GCF_036675695.1 Aeromicrobium sp. | reverse complement strand
GCACGAAAAGACCAACGTCAACGGTGGCGCGATCGCGATGGGCCACCCGCTGGGTGCGACCGGCGCGATGATCCTCGGCACCCTCATCGACGAGCTCGAGCGCCGCGATCAGCGCTATGGCCTGGCGACGCTCTGCGTCGGCGGCGGCATGGGCATCGCGACCGTCGTCGAACGAATCTAAGGAATCCCACACATGACCAGCACAACTGACGCAGTCCGCTATGAGCTCGCCGATGGCATCGCCAACCTGATCCTCGACGACCCGAATCAGAGCGCCAACACGATGACTCCCGCATATCGCGAGGGCATGGCCAAGGCAGTCGACCGCCTCGCTGAGGACATCGCCGCCAAGCCTGACTCCATCAAGGGCGTCATCGTTTCGTCGGCCAAGAAGACCTTCTTCGCCGGTGGTGACCTCAAGCTCATGACCCAGGCGAAGCCCGAGGATGCCGAAGACATCTTCGAGAACGTCGAGAGCATCAAGGCCACGCTCCGCAAGCTGGAGACGATCGGCAAGCCCGTCGTTGCCGCGATCAATGGCGCCGCCCTCGGAGGTGGACTCGAGATCGCTCTCGCCTGCCACCACCGCATCGCCGCCGAAGGTCGCTACGAGATCGGTCTCCCCGAGGTCACCCTCGGCCTCCTCCCGGGTGGAGGTGGAGTCACTCGTACGGTCCGCATGCTCGGTATCGCCGATGCTCTGCTCAAGGTGCTTCTTGAGGGTGCACGCATGAAGCCGTCGCAGGCCAAGGAAGTCGGCCTCATCGACGACGTCGTCGCCACGCAGGACGACCTGATCCCGGCCGCCAAGGCATGGATCGAGGCCAACAAGGACAACCCGGACGCAGCAGTCAAGCCGTGGGATGCCAAGGGCTACAAGATGCCCGGCGGCACCCCCAAGACGCCCGCCTTCGCGGCTAACCTTCCGGCCTTCCCGGCCAACCTGCGCAAGCAGGTCAAGGGTGCTGACTACCGCGCTCCGAAGAACATCCTCAGCGCCGCCATCGAGGGCGCTTCGGTCGACTTCGACACGGCCAGCCGCATCGAGTCGCGTTACCTCGTCGAGCTCGTCGTCGGTCAGCAGTTCAAGAACATGACGCAGGCGTTCTTCTTCGACCTGGGTGCCATCAACGCGGGCGGTTCGCGCCCCGAGGGCATCGAGAAGAAGAAGTTCACCAAGGTTGCCGTCCTCGGCGCCGGCATGATGGGCGCCGGTATCGCGTACGTGTCTGCCAAGGCCGGAATGGAGGTCGTCCTCAAGGACGTCAGCCTCGAAGCCGCCGAGAAGGGCAAGGCCTACAGCGAGAAGCTCCTCGACAAGCAGCTCGAGAAGGGCCGCCTGACGCAGGAGAAGAAGGACGCGTTCCTCGCCCTGATCACGCCGACCGCCGACTATGCAGACCTCAAGGGCTGCGACATCGTCGTCGAGGCCGTCTTCGAGTCGGTCGAGCTCAAGCACTCGGTGTTCGCCGAGCTCGAGCCGATCGTCAACGCTGATGCTCTCCTTGGATCGAATACATCGACGCTGCCGATCACTGGTCTCGCCGAAGGTGTGCAGCGTCCCGAGGACTTCATCGGCATCCACTTCTTCTCGCCTGTCGACAAGATGCCGTTGGTCGAGATCATCGCCGGTGCCAAGACCAACGACAAGACGATCGCTCACGCGCTCGACTACGTCCAGGCCATCAAGAAGACGCCGATCGTCGTCAACGACAGCCGCGGTTTCTTCACCAGCCGCGTGATCGGTCACTTCATCAACGAAGGTCTCGGCATGCTGACCGAGGGCATCAGCCCGGTGTCGATCGACCGCGCTGCGACCCAGTCGGGCTACCCGACCGGACCGCTGCAACTCAGCGACGAGCTCAACCTTGAGCTGATGAAGAAGATTCGCGTGGCTTCGCAGAAGGCTGTCGAGGAAGAAGGCGGAGTGTGGCCTGCCACGCCGTCCGACGATGTCGTCGACCGGATGATCGAGCTCGGTCGTTCGAGCAAGCTCGTCGGCAAGGGCTTCTTCGAGTACGACGAGAACGGCAAGCGGACTGGCCTCTGGCCCGGTCTGGCCGAAGAGTTCCCGGTCGCTGCTGAGCAGCCTGACTTCCAGGACCTCAAGGACCGTCTGGTGTTCGTGATGTCGCTCGACACAGTGCGCTGCCTCGAAGAAGGCGTGCTCCGTACGGTCGCCGACGCCAACATCGGCTCGATCTTCGGTATCGGCTTCCCGCCGCTGCTGGGTGGCGCGCTGCAGTACATCAACGGCTACGAGGCGCCCGACGGTCGCATCGGTGTCGAGGCGTTCACCGAGCGCGCTCAGGAGCTGGCCGCCAAGTACGGCGAGCGATTCGAGCCGCCGGCCCTGCTTCTCGACAAGGCCAAGAACGGCGAGAAATTCGCCTGAGCTGAGCTGACCAAGGAACGACCCGCGACCCAGCGTCGCGGGTCGTTCTGCGTCCGGCGTGAGACAAGAGACCGGATGCAAGGGACACTGTCCCAGTGAGTACCCTGGGGAACTTCATCTGGAACATCGCCGACCAGTTGAGGGGGGTCTACAAGCCTGCCCAATACGGCAACGTGATCCTGCCATTCACGATCCTCCGCCGCCTGGATGCGCAGATGGACCAGCACCGAGACGTGATGCGCGAGCTCGCCGCGAAGACGCCGAACGCCGAGCTGCTCGCCCGCCAAGTCAAGAAGCAGACCGGACTGACCTTCCACAACACCTCGAAGTACGACTTTGCGCGCCTGGTGGCCGACCCGGCCGGGCTGCGAGAGAACCTCACCGACTACCTCACGAAGTTCTCGGACAACATCGATGTCTTCAGCCGGTTCAAGGTCGACAACGAGATCGCCACGCTGGCCGAGAAGGATCGACTATATCTCGTCGTCAAGCAGTTCGCCGACGTCGACCTGCACCCGAAGACGATCTCGAACGCCGACATGGGTGACCTGTTCGAGGAGCTGATCCGCAAGTTCGCGGAGGCCTCCAACGAGACAGCCGGTGAGCACTTCACTCCGCGCGACGCCATCCATCTGATGGTCGACCTGTTGTATGCCGAGGACACCGAGGCGCTGACCAAACCCGACATCATCCGGAGCGTCTATGACCCGACGGCCGGTACCGGTGGCATGCTGTCGGTCGCCGAGGAACACCTGCTGACCCGCAACCCCTCTGCCCGCATGACGCTGCACGGCCAGGAGCTCAACGATCAGTCGTATGCGATCTGCAAGTCCGACATGATCGCCAAGGGTCAGGACCCGACCAACATCAAGCTCGGCGACACCCTCGCCGATGACCAGTTCGCCGGGCAGCTTTTCGACTACTGCCTGGCCAACCCGCCGTACGGAGTGGACTGGAAGGCGTCGGAGAAGGCCATCAAAGCCGAACGCGCGGCGACGGGTGAGCACGGCCGCTTCGGCCCGGGCCTTCCGCGCATCAGCGACGGTCAGATGCTCTTTCTCACCCACCTCGCCAGCAAGATGCGTCTACCCAAGGACGGTGGTGGACGTGCCGGCATCGTCCTCAACGGATCGCCACTGTTCACCGGCGCCGCCGGGTCCGGCGAGTCCGAGATCCGCCGGCACCTCCTCGAGCACGATCTCGTCGACGTGATCGTCGCCCTGCCGACCGACATGTTCTACAACACTGGCATCGCAACGTACGTATGGATCCTCGACAACACCAAGTCCGACGAACGCAAGGGCCTGGTGCAGCTGATCGACGGCACCAGCTTCTTTTCCAAGATGCGCAAGAGCCTAGGTTCAAAGCGCCGAGAGATTGGTTCGGCCCATCGCGATCGCCTGGTGCGCATCTACAGCGGTTTCGATGACCAAACCGACGAGGATGCCGAGTTCAGCAAAGTCTTGCCGACAGCGGAGTTCGGCTTTTGGACCATCACCGTCGAACGGCCGCTCCGCGATGAGGACGGCAAGCTGGTCACAGACCGCAAGGGCACGCCCAAACCAGACAGCAAGCTGAGAGACACCGAAAACATCCCGTTCCTGTATGGCCGCAAGGGCGAGCGCGACGCGCCGGATCGTGACCCCACCATCAAGGCCTACCTCGAAGCCGAGGTCCTCCCGCACATGCCCGACGCCTGGCTCGACGAGAAGAAGACCAAGGTCGGTTACGAGATCCCCTTCACCCGCCACTTCTACAAGTACGTCCCCCCGCGTCCCCTCGAAGAAATCGACGCCGAGCTCAACGTCCTGGTCAAGGAGATCATCGAGCTCCTGCAGGAGATCGAGTCGTGAAGCGCATGTCCTCGGCCCTCGAACGAACCGACATTCGGATTCCTGGTGCTGATCTCCCTCTACTGTCCGTCTCGCAATCTCGAGGTGTCATCCGACGCGAGTTGATCAGCGACAAGCCGGCGCGAGCCGATTCGCTTGATGCGTACAAGGTGTGCCGTCGTGGCGACATTGTCTTCAACAAGATGAGCATTCGTGCCGGCGCCCTTGGCGTCGCCAGCGAGGACGGATTGGTCACCTATCACTACGAAGTGATGCGCCCGCGAAGTGGATCAGATGCTCGATTCCTCGTGTACCTGATGAAATCGGCTTGGTTTGTGAGCGAGCTCGTCAAGCGAGAGCGAGGGATCGGAGCAGGCGAGCAGGCCAACGTGCGGACGACAGAGGTTCCGTTCAGGGTGTTGCGCACCATCAGTGTTTGGGTGCCGGACCTGCACGAGCAGAGAGCAATCGCCGACTACCTCGACCGCGAGACCGCGCAGATCGACGCACTGATCGAGAAGCAGGAACGCCTCATCGCGACCGTCCGCGAGCGGTTGGATGCCGTTAAGGAACGCCACCTACTCGGCCGCAGCGATGTCCGTGTCACCACTGTTAGACGCGCCTTGACGAAGAGATCGCGGCGGGCGGTGATCGGTCTCGGAGTCATCACTGCCTACCGGGACGGGCGCGTGACAAAGCGGTCAAATCGTCGAGAGGAGGGATACACCATGTCGGATCTTGAGCAGGGGTACCAAGAGATACTTCCGGGCGAGGTCGTGTTCCATGGAATGGACGGATTTGCGGGTGCAGTTGGTGTCTCAGACAGCCACGGAAACGCGACGCCCGTGTATCACGCATGTGTTCCGTCTGGCGTTGACGATCCAGAGTTCATCGCGCTGCACCTGAGACAACTCGGAACGTCAGGACTCCTCGCGACCCTTGCCCCGAATGTGAGGCAGCGCAGTGTCGACTTTCGAAACTGGGCGACCTTCGGCCGCGTCCCTTTAGAGTTGCCCGACCCTGAGGCGCAAAGAAGAGCGGTAAAGGACATCCGCTACCAAGAGGCGCGAGTGGCCTTGCTAGTCGCCAAAGCAGAACGACTGATCGAACTCTCCCGCGAGCGACGGGCCGCACTGATCACCGCTGCCGTGACCGGGCAGATCGACGTCGGGAGCGCTGCATGAACGGTCGCCAGATTCGAATATTCCTCGCTGACGGAACGGCGGGTGGAATGACGACCGCAGAGATCGTGAACTGGACGGGGCATGTCGTTGCTGCCTCGAGGTCTGATCTCCCTGCCATGTTGAAGCGGGACGAGGTCGGGCGTACTGGTGTGTACATCTTGCTCGGAACTGACACGGAGACCGGTGCGGAGGTGGCATACATCGGGGAAGGCGATTCGGTCGGGAAGCGGCTCTATCAGCATGCAAAGGACGCCTCGAAGGATTTCTGGGAGCGAGCGATTGTGCTGACCAGCAAGGACCTGAATCTGACAAAGGCACATGCGCGGTACCTCGAGTCTCGATTCATCACCTTGGCTGCGAAAGCTGGGCGTGTGAAGCTAGCGAACTCGACATCACCTGACCCGATAGTCCTCCCCGAAGCGGATCGATCTGACATGGAGTACTTCATTGGTCAGGCTCAGATCATTTTGCCGGTGCTCGGAGTGAACCTGCTCCGACCGACCAAGGTCACCAGCGTCGCTCACCAAGACGAGGCGTTCGTGGCACCGGCCGAGGTCTCCCCTACGTTCGTCATCAAGGAGAAGAAGGGTGCTGACGCGACCGGTCTGGAGGTCGACGGGGAGTTCATCGTCACCGAGGGATCCAAGGCGCGACCTGAATGGACCGGCACCCAAGGCTCGTATTCCAAGCTTCGGCAGCAGCTGGAAGAGGACGGGGTTATCGTCCCTCATGGATCAGAGCCCGTAGCAATCTTTACGGCTGACCACGCGTTCAGGAGCCCCAGCGCTGCTGCCGCGGTGCTGCTCGGGCGCAATGCAAATGGTCGGACGACCTGGACCACTGTCGACGGGGCCACATACGACGCGTGGCAGACCCAACAGCTGGAACCGGGGGTGTCCGAGGATGGCTGACTACAACGAGAAGCCGTTCGAGTCAGAGATATGCGCGCATCTCGAGGCAAACGGGTGGCTCTACTCCCTGACGTCCGCTGGCTACGACAAGCAGCGGGCGATGTTTCCCGAGGATCTGCTCGCTTGGCTGTCCGAGACGCAGCCCGACGAGCTGGCGAAGGTGGTCAAGGCCGGTCCGCAGGAGGCGAAGCAGCGCGAACAACTGCTCGATCGCGTACGCAAGGTGCTCGACACACCTCACAGCGCGGGCGGCGGGACCATCAACCTGCTGCGTCAAGGGCTCGCGCAGGCCAATGCGAAGCTGCAGATGTCGACGTTCCGACCCGAGAGCGGACTCAACCCGGAGACGCTCGCGCGCTACGCGAAGATGCGGCTGCGCGTGGTTCGACAGGTGTTCTACTCCGGCAGCAACAAGAACTCGATCGACCTGGTGCTGTTCGTCAACGGGATCGCCGTCGCGACGATCGAGTTGAAGACCGACTTCACGCAGTCGGTCGGCGATGCGATCGCGCAGTACCGCAACGACCGGCTGCCCAAGGGCGAGCCGCTGCTGACGCCGATCTCGGGCGCCCTCGTGCACTTCGCGGTGTCGAACTCCGAGGTCCACATGACAACCAAGCTCGCTGGAGCCAAGACATACTTCCTACCGTTCAACCTCGGCTCGGGCCACGGCGCCGGCAACCCGGTGAACCCGCATGGGTCGGCGACGTCGTACTTGTGGGAGCGGGTGCTGCAGCGCGACGCGTGGCTCGACATCCTCGGTAAGTTCGTGTTCATCAAGGAGGTCAAGTCGGTCGAGCCGATCACCGGCGCCAAGGTGGTCGACACGTCGTTGCGGTTCCCGCGGCTCCACCAGTGGGACGTGGTGACCAAGCTCGTCGAGACCAGCCGCACCGAGGGCGCCGGACACCGCTACCTGATCCAGCACTCGGCAGGGTCGGGCAAGACCGACTCCATCTCGTGGACCGCCAACCGGCTGTCGCGGCTGCATGACGCGGCCGATCAGCCCGTGTTCGACTCGGTCATCGTCATCACCGACCGCACCGTGCTCGACGACCAGTTGCAGAAGGCGGTCAGACAGATCGAGCGCGATGCCGGCTATGTCGCCACCATCGACGACGAAGCGATCCGCAACACCAAGGATGTGACGTCCAAGTCAGGTGTTCTCGCGGCAGAGCTGCTCAAGGGCACCCGCATCATCGTGGTCACGATCCAGACGTTCCCGTACGCGCTTGAGGCGATCCAGAAGGAGAAGGGTCTGGCGGGCAAGAGGTTTGCCGTCATCGCTGACGAGGCGCACTCGTCGCAGACGGGTCAGACCGCCAACAAGGTCAAGGAGGTGTTGTCGGCCGAGGAGCTCGCCGACGTCGAGGACGGCGGCGAGATCAGCGTCGAGGATCAGCTGGCGGCGGAGATGGCCACCCGCGCTGACTCCAGCAACATCTCGTTCTATGCGTTCACGGCGACACCCAAGGCCAAGACGCTCGAGCTGTTCGGTCGACCCGGCCACGACGGCAAACCGGCGCCGTTCCACCTCTACACGATGAAGCAAGCCATCGAGGAGGGCTTCATCCTCGACGTGCTGCGTGGCTACCAGACGTACGACACCGCCTTCCAGATCGCGCAGACCGCTGAATCCTCGGAGGAGATCGTCGACCAGGCGGAAGCGACAAAGCACCTGATGCGCTGGGTCGCACTCCACCCGACCAACATCGGACAGAAGGTGCAGATCATCGTCGAGCACTTCCGCGCCAATGTCGCGGGTCTGCTGGACGGCCACGCCAAAGCCATGGTGGTCACCTCGTCGCGCAAGGCCGCGGTGCGCTACAAGGCCGCGATCGACGCGTACATCGCGGAGAAGGGCTATTCGATCGGCACCCTCGTCGCGTTCTCCGGCGGGGTGACTGATCCAGAGACTGATCCGACGAAGGATCTGACCGAGTCGAACATGAATCCGGCGCTCCGCGGCCGCGACCTGCCCACCGCGTTTGCCACCGACGAGTTCCAGATCATGCTGGTGGCCAACAAGTTCCAGACCGGTTTTGACCAACCTCTGCTGTCGGCAATGTACGTGGACAAGCGGCTCGCCGGTGTCACCGCGGTGCAGACCCTTTCGCGCCTCAACCGCACATATGTCTCTCCTGACGGTCAGGTGAAGGGCGCGACGATGGTGCTCGACTTCGTCAACGACGTCGACGAGATCCAGACGGCATTCGAGCCTTACTACGAGGACGCACACCTCGAGACCGAGACCGACCCGAACGTGGTGCATGACATTCGCACCAAGCTCGACCAGTCGGGTCACTACGACCAGGACGACGTCGATCGCGTCGCCGCTGCCTTCGTGGGAGGCAAGGGCAACAACGTGCTGTCAGGTGCGCTGGCGCCGATCGTCCACCGGTTCCAGCAGGCTTGGACAGCGGCTGTGGCCGCGGACGACAAGGGTGAGCTGGACGAGCTGGAGGTGTTCCGCCGGGACGTCGGTACATACGTGCGGGTCTATGACTTCATGAGCCAAGTCATCGACTACGGCGACGTCGAGCTTGAGAAGCGATCGATCTTCTACCGCTTGCTGGAGCGGCTGATCCGTGCCGGCGCGCCCACCGAGGCGATCGATCTGTCCGGAGTGACTCTGCGTCAGGTCAAGCAGATCGATCGTGGCGCCACCGATATCAAGCTTGGCACTGAAGTCGCAGGTCTGATCGGGGTGACCGGCGCCGGGTCCGGAGTGCCCAAGGATCCGACGATGGTCGCCTTCCAAGATGTCATCGACAAGCTCAACGAGGTGTTTGGCGCCGACCTGACCGTCAGCCAGAAGCAGCACTTTGTTCAGGGGCTCGTCGACACCCTCGGTGCGGACGATCGGCTGGTGCGGCAGGCGAGCGCCAACTCCGAGAAGCAGTTCCTCGAGAGCCCTGATCTGCGCGATGGGGTCATGGACGCCGTGGCAGGCAACGAGGAGGCCTCGAAGATCATGGCTGACGTCTTCTATGGCGACAGCGCGTTGCAAATCGAAATGGTCAGACTTGTCGGCCGAGCATTGTTCAAGGTCTTGAGCTCAGGCAGCTAGCTCCATGTCGACCGGATCGCGGTAGATCTCGATCACGATGGGTGGTCCAGCGCGCGGTCGTCTGGTCGACCAGTGCAGCAAGCCGTGGCTCTTGAAGTTGTGATGTCTTCGGTGGAATGGTCCGAGGTTGTTGGCGTTGGTTGAGCCCTCCGGCCAAGGTTCGCGGTGGTCGATGTCGCACCGCTCGGCCGGCACCGTGCATCCGGGCGCCTGACACACGCCGTCGCGGAACCTGAGGGCCACAGCGAGGATGTCGGGGCAGAAGCGACCCACGTATTCGTGCGACAGCACGTCGCTCGTGACGGGGTCGAGCACCATCCGGTGCCAGAACGGGTTGCCGGTGAGGGCGACTTCGGTGGTCCAGGAGGCTGGCACACCCCACCGACCGTCGGTCGACTGAGCGAATCCATCGACAGCACCGGCGAGGACATCGGCGTCGATCGTCACGGCGACGTGGACATCGGCGGGCTTTGTCGTGCCTTCGGAGTCGATGCACCAACTGGCGAAAAGGTCGGCTTCACGCTGGGAGACAGTGCGCTCGTCGTCGGCGCCGCCAGGTCGGCGGGCATCGGCGTGCAGCCGACCCTCGATGTCGGCAAGAACGTGAGACTCGAGATAGGCATTGAGCCACCCCATCCCGTCGTCGGCGTGCGTGATGCCGACGTGTCGCTGCGAACGCTCGGCATCGGCGCGCTGGACTGCCAAGTCTTCCTCGACGCGCTGCACAAACCGTCGAAGCCATACGCGCAGCTCAGCCGCCGTGTGGTCGACCGCGTAGTCGACGACTCGCGCGTCGAGTCGCTCCACGGACTCCTCGCGCTGCAGCTGGTCGATCGTGTGGGCGATGTCGCGAACCCGGGCCCGGTCGACGCGCCCTTCGCGGAAGGCCTGCCAGGCCCGAGGTGCCCGGTCGCGAACGGTGTGAGCGTTGGACAGCAGATGATGGATCTGTCCTTCGCTGAAGCCGGTGGCCTCGCCGATGGCCATGGGAACGGCGGCCCGCTCGACCTGGCGACGGATCTGCGGCTCGATCGATGCGGTGCGCTCCACCTCGGCGTCTTGGAAGGACAGCATGGCCTCGACCTCGCGGGCCTCTGACCGAGCACGCTCCCGGGCGAAGTCGGTCAACGACTCGATCGTGGGAGCGGATGCTGTGGCCATACCCCAAATCTAGACGCGGCCACCGACACAACTTTCCGTCGAAATCACCGTGTGGAAACCCAAAGTCAGAGCGGGCGGAAGCCTGAGCACAGCACTCGGGCGTAGGTGATCTGATCACCCTCGGTGCGATAGAACACCTGCTGCTCGGCCGTACGGGGCCCATCCGGTGTCGTCATGTTGAAGCGGTAGGCGACCCGGGCGGTGTCCGCCACCATGTCGCCGTCCTCGAGCGTGACGATCTCATCGATGTGGTCGTGTGGTTCGAACCAGCTACCGAGCATGATGTCGACGGCTCCGCCTGCGTCGTCGGCCTCCCAGACGCGGCCCGGCGTGAGGCCCTTGAAGCTGACGTCAGGAGCGAACAACGTGAGCAGTGCCGCTTCGTCGTGGTTGGCGACGGCGGTGGCAAGCTTCCAGCCGGGCGAGTGGGCCACGAGATCCTCCAACAGTTCAGTGGATCGAGCGTACGACCTCGGCCGGGAGGGTGTGACGTATTCGGCGTTCAAGGGTAGGCAATCCTAAGTTAGGCTGACCTTCGTACATCACAAACGAAGGGTAGTTCTGTGTCCCAATTCAGCCGCCGCGCCGTAGCCGCCTTCGGCGCACTCCTCCTGGCCGGCTCCATGGCAGCCTGCGGTTCGTCCGCCTCAGATGATGACGCCGCCGGAGGCCCGTGGTCGTTTAAGTCAGGCAATGGCGAGACCGTGAAGCTCGACACCACCCCCAAGCGCATCATCGCCAGTGGCGCCGAGGCAGCTGCGTTGATCTCCTTCGGCATCCGTCCGGTCGGCATCTACGCGACCGGCCCGATCAAGGACGACGCCAACCTCAAGGACCTCGACCTCAAGGGCATCACGATCCTCAGCGAGACCTGGGGCGAGATCGATGTCGAAAAGGCCGCAACCCTCAACCCGGATCTGATCGTGGCCGACTGGTGGCCCGCGGAGAAGGCATACAGCGGCCTCGAAGAGAGCGTGAAGGCAAGCAGCAAGAAGCTGGCCGAGCTCGCGCCCGTCGTGGGTATTGCGCAGGGTGAGTCGATCGAGTCGCTCGCCAAGGGCTACGAGAAGCTCGCCGAGTCGCTCGGTGCAGACGTTGACGACCCGGAGATCGCAGCTGACAAGAAGGCATTCGAAGATTCCCTCGCCGCCTTCAAGAAGGCCGTTGCCGACAAGCCGGGCCTCAGCGTTGCGGCAGTTTCGCCTGCAGATGACCTGCTGTATGTCGCCAACCCGAAGTACGCACCCGAGCTTCTGGACTTCCAGAAGTGGGGCCTCGACGTCATCAACCCGGACAACCCGGACAAGGGCTTCCCCTACTGGGAGAACCTGAGCTGGGAGAACGCCGACAAGTACCAGCCGGACCTCCTGCTGATCGACGATCGTGCGTACGAGACGAGCCTCAAGACTGGCGAGAAGCAGCCGACGTGGAACTCCATCAAGGCCGCCAAGGCCAAGGCCTACGTCTCCTGGCCCGCCTACTGGATGCACACATATGGCGAGTACGCCGAGCAGCTCACGCAGCTGACGGCAGCGATCGAGAAGGCTGACGCCGACCTCGCATGAGCACGCTGGAACGTAGTCCGAACGTAGAGACCGGCCCTGGGGCTCGCCCCAGGGCTGGCCTCGTCGTCGGTCTTGCACTCCTTGTGATCGGTCTCGTTGTCGTCTGCTTCTTCAGCATCACGCTGGGAGCGCGCGGTGTCGGACCGGCGACGATCCTCAAGGCGTTCCTCGACTTCGATCCCAACTCCGCGTCAGAGACGGTGATCCGCGAGATCCGGGTGCCTCGCACGCTGATCGGCATCTTCGCGGGGGCTGCTCTCGGCCTCAGTGGCGCGATCCTCCAGGGCGTCACCCGCAACCCGCTGGCAGACCCCGGGATCATGGGCATCAACGCGGGGGCGGCGGCCTTCATCGTCTTCGGCATCATGGTGCTTGGCGCGCAAAGCGTTGGCTTGTACGTCTGGCTCGCCTTCGCCGGAGCGGGTTTCGCCACCGTCGTCGTGTACGGCATCGCATCGTTCGGGCGAGAAGGTGCCACCCCGATCAAGCTGGCCTTGGCTGGCGCAGCCGTGACGGCCGTTCTCACGTCCATCACTTCCGCGATCATCATGACCCACGTCGACGCGCTCAATGAGCTGCGCTTCTGGCAGGTCGGATCGCTGGCGGGACGCTACTTCCCCGTGCTGGCACAGACCGCACCTTTCATCGTGGTCGGCATCGTGCTGGCTCTCGGTACGGGTCGGGCTCTCAACGGTCTTGCGCTGGGTGATGACCTCGCTGTCGCGCTGGGCCAACGCGTACGTCTGACTCGCGTCATGATGTTCGTCGTCGTGGCCGTGCTGTGTGGCGCGGCAACTGCAGCGTGCGGGCCGATCGTGTTCGTGGGTCTTGTGGTGCCGCATGTCGCGAGGATGCTGTGCGGGCCCGACTACCGCTGGATCCTCCCCTATTCGATGTTGCTCACGCCCATGGCCCTGCTGATCGCTGACATCATCGGCCGCGTTGTGGTGTCCCCTGGTGAGCTCCAGGTCGGCGTCGTCCTCGGCGTCGTCGGCGCACCGGCATTCATCGCGCTCGTCCGCTATCGCAACCTGGCGGAGCTGTGATGACGGAGCTGCTCGACACCCCCACACGCGTAGGTACGGGTCGTGGCGCGCGCAACCGGCGGGCGTACCTCATGACGGCGATGCTTGCCGCGGGAGCATTCGCGCTGTTCGTGCTCACGATGATGGTCGGCAGTTATTCGGTATCGGCTCCCGACGTCATTGCCTCAGTGCTGCACCTGCGTGAGAATCCTTCGGTCGACTTCATCGTCCGTGATCTCCGACTTCCCACCGCAGTCGCGGGCCTCGCTGTCGGAATCGCCCTCGGTATCTCCGGGCTCCTCTTCCAGCGGCTGCTCGGCAACCCGCTCGCGTCTCCCGACTTTGTCGGCATCTCGTCAGGGGCGAGCTTGTTCGCAGTCTCGGCGATCGTGCTCCTCAACGCTGGCAGCACGTTCGTGTCGGGCTCCGCGCTCTTGGGCGCCCTGGTGAGCTCGATCATGATCTACCTGCTGGCCTGGCGAGACGGGATCACGGGCTACCGATTCATCCTGATCGGCATCGGCGTCTCCCAGCTGATGATGTCGCTGGTCGGCTACATCGTGTCCCACGCGAGCATCCACGAGGCCCGCGAGGCGATGACGTGGCTGGTCGGATCGGTGGGGCAGGCCGGATCGGGCGAGCTGCGGACGCTTGTCGTCGCACTGGTGATCCTCCTGCCACTGATTCTCGCTCTTGAGCGTCCACTGCGAGTGCTGGAGTTGGGCGATGACACCGCGAAGGCCCTGGGCGCGAGGGTTGAGCTCTGCAGACTGGCGCTTCTCGCCGTATCGATCGTGTTGGTCGGCTTCGCTGTTGCCGTAGCAGGACCCATCATGTTCGTCGCTCTGATCGCGGCGCCGATCGCTCAGCGGCTGGTGGGTCGCGGCGCCGGCTGCGTCGCGGCGGCGGGCTGTGTGGGCGCCATCATCACGCTCGGCGCAGATCTCGTGTCGCACCAGGTCTTGCCGGTCGACCTCCCCACCGGTGTCATCACAGGCTTGATCGGGGCGCCGTATCTCATCTGGCTCCTCGTCACCGTCAACAAGGAAGGACGTGGCGGATGACCAGTCACGAGCTGCGTGGCAGCAACCTGTCGCTGGGCTATGCCGATGTCGACGTCGTTCGCAATCTCGACGTCGACATCCTCGCCGAGCGCATCACCGTGATCGTCGGTGCCAACGCGTGTGGCAAGTCCACTCTGTTGCGGGGTCTCGCGCGCCTGCTCAAACCGCGAGGTGGCGATGTCATCCTCGATGGCAAGTCGGTTCATGACCTGCGCAGCGTCGACGTCGCCAAGGTGCTTGGCCTGCTCCCGCAGTCGCCGGTGGCGCCTGATGGCATCACTGTCAGTGACCTGGTCGGACGCGGTCGCTATCCGCATCAGGGCTGGTTCCGGAAGTGGACGACAGCCGACGATGAGGCAGTCACGGAGGCGCTCGAGGCAACCGGAACGGCCGATCTCGCCGACCGCAACATCTCAGAGCTCTCCGGTGGGCAGCGACAGCGAGTTTGGGTTGCGATGGCGCTGGCCCAGGACACCGACCTGTTGCTGCTCGACGAGCCGACGACGTTCCTTGACATCAACCATCAGGTGGAGCTGCTCGACCTGCTGACTGACCTCAACCGGCTGTCAGGCAAGACGATCGTGATCGTGTTGCACGACCTCAATCTCGCGTGCCGCTACGCCGATCGCATCATCGCGATGAAGGACGGGGCGATCATCGCGGAGGGTGTGCCGAGCGAGGTTGTGACGGCAGAGGTGATCACCACGGTGTATGGCCTGGACTGCGAAGTCGTCCCGGACCCCGTCAGCGGTACGCCGATGGTTGTCCCGCGAGGTCGCCATCACGCACGGGCGGTCGCTGGACTGACGCGCTAGCGTCGAGGTATGACTGCTGACACCGAACGATCCGTCGAGCTGAGCCGTACTGGCAAGGCCGCATTCAGGGCGACCAACGTACGTGGCGGGACTCTCGACTTCGGTGAGGGCAATGATGCCGACTTCACGCCGGTTGAGCTGCTGCTCGTAGCTATCGCCGGCTGCAGCGCGATCGATGTGGACTACCTGGTCGGCAAGCGCGTCGACCCGTCTTCGTTCGACCTCTCGATCCGGGCCGACAAGATCCGTGACGACCTCGGCAACCGCCTGACCGACATCAAGGTGACATTCGACCTGACGTTCCCCGAGGGCGCCGACGGCGATCGTGCGAAAGAGATTCTGCCGCGGGCAGTTGCTCAGTCACACGATCGCCTCTGCACCGTCACTCGCACGGTCATCGTCGGCACTCCGGTCGAGTCGGCGATCACCGAGTGACCTAGCCCTTGCCGTCGTACGCGTCCTGCAGACCGGCGATGTCGATGCGCTTCATTTGCATCAGCGCTTCGTTGACCCGTCCGACCCGAGCAGGGTCAGGGTCGCTCATGAGCTGCATGAGGGCCGAGGGGACGACCTGCCACGAGAGCCCGAAGGCGTCCTTGAGCCATCCACATGCGTCCTGGTAGCCGCCGCCGTCGATCAGCGCGTCAGAGATCGTATCGACCTCGTCCTGCGTCTCGACGCCGACCGACAACGAGAACGCCTCTGTCTGTGGGTGGGCAGGGCCGCCGTTCATCAGGACGAGTTCCTGGCCAGAGATCCTGATCGTCGCCACGAAGAGCGCGCCGTCGGGCGAGCGAGTCTCGTTGACGATCTCGGAATCCGGGAAGACCTTGAGGTAACGCTCGATGGCTTCCGAGGCGTTGTCGTTGAACCAGAGGAACGGGGTGATGGTTGTCATGATGCGTCTCCTTCGTTGATGGGGCTGTTGCGAAACTTTGCGGGTGTGGCGAGCAGGGCGTCGAGCTTGTAGAGCGCCTGGTTCCAACCGACGGTGCTGTTCTCTCGCATTTCTTCGGGCATGGGTCCTTCGTTGATCTCGAGGCGAGTGCCCTCGCCCTCGGGGATGAACTCGATCGACAGCGTCATCCGGGTGCCGTCCTCCAGCCCCGGGAACCCTTCTGCGATCTCGTAGCCGACCAGCAGTCGGTTCTCAACGACCTCGGTGAAGGTCGCATCGACTGGCGCCCGCCAGTCGGGGTTGTCCTTGCCGACCATCGTCATCCGCCAGTGGCCACCGACGGAGGCATCGACCGAGACGGTGCTGAGCGGAACCGTGAACATCAGCGGTCCGAACCACTGCGAGAGCTGCTCCGGATCGGTGAAGGCCCGGTAGACGAGCTCCGGCGGAGCGTCGAAGTAGCGCGAGATGGTCACGTCATACGTCTCTTCAGTCATCGGTGTCCTCTTCCTTGTCGGAACTTTCGGTGTCCTGCAGTGCCTGCTTCATGGATGCCAGGTGGGCGTCGAGGCGGTCGAAGCGTTCGTCCCACAGATGGCTCAGGTGCTCCATCCAGGTCGTCGCCTCCTTCAGAGGCTCGGCACGCAGGCTGCTCGTGCGCCATTGCGCCCGTCGGTCGCGAGCGATCAGGCCCGCACCCTCGAGCACCTTGAGGTGTCGAGAGATTGCCGGAAGGCTGATGGGGAACGGTTCGGCGAGCTCGGTGACGGTTGCGTCGCCCTCTCCGAGTCGAGCCAGGATGTCGCGTCGGGTCGGATCGGCGAGTGCCGAGAAGACCTTGCTGAGCTGATCAGTTGCCATGTCATTTAACGTACTCGTTAATTAACAAGTACGTCAAGTATGAGCGCGAACCTACGGCCGCGGAGCGTTGCGCTGGCGGTCAGTGCATTCGCAGCGTTGGGTCGTGCGGACCCTTGGGCTCGACCCAGAAGTCGAGGGCGAGCTGTTCTTCGGTGCCACCGTTGAGGTAGATCGAGAAGTCGGTGACTCCGGCGTCCTCCAGGACGTCGTCGTCGATCAGGAACTGGCCCGTGTATTCACGGCTTGGCTTGATCAAGATCTCGTATGCGGCATCGGCCATGATCGCCGGCGTGCGCGAGTGGCTGACCAGCTCGGCGCCGACAACGTTGCGCACTGCCGCCGTGTCGATCGCAGTGCGAGGCCACAGTGAGTTGGCAGCAATTCCGTACTCGGCGAGCTCGACGCTGAGTCCCAGGGTCACGAGGCTCATGCCGTACTTCGCCATCGTGTAGGCCGTGTGCACGGTGAACCACTTCGGGTCGAGGCTGATCGGCGGCGAAAGGGTCAGAATGTGCGGGTTCTCGGCCTGCTTCAGCCATTCGATCGACAGCTTCGACAGCAGGAACGAGCCACGGGCGTTGATGTCGTTCATCAGGTCGTACTTCTTCATCGACACGTCTTCGGTCTTCGACAGGTCGATGGCGCTGGCGTTGTTGACGACGATGTCGATGCCGCCGAACTCCTCAGCCGTCTTGGCGATGGCCCCGGCGACGAAGTCGTCGTCGCGTACGTCGCCTACGAGCGGGAGCGCCTTGCCGCCAGCAGCTTCGATCGCCGCGGCTGCGGTGTAGATCGTGCCAGGCAGCTTGGGGTGGGGCTCGGTGGTCTTGGCGAGGAGGGCGACATTGGCGCCATCCTTCGCAGCACGTACGGCGATTGCCTCGCCGATTCCGCGGCTTCCGCCGGACATGATGATCGTCTTGCCTGCAAGGGACATGGGGACACCTTAGGTCGTTGTTGGAGTGATTGGACGAGAGAATCTGGGCTGGGGCAACGAGGCGCCCGAGACGAGGTCAGCGACGAGACGGCCAACCAGCGGCACGAACTTGAAACCGTGGCCAGAGAACCCGGCGGCGGTGGTCAAGTCACCTTCGCGGGTGATCACGAAGTCGTCCTCGGCCAATGCGCCGTACAGACAGGTCGTCGCGTCGAGCGAGTTGGGGTCGACCCCTGGTACCCACTCGGAGACGTACGCGCGCAGCTCGTCGAGCTCTGCTTCGACCGGGGCGAAGTCACGATCGCCGAGATCGACGACCTTGCCGCCGCCGTGGAAGCCAACCTTGATGCCGTCGGGTGATGGAAGTCCGTACGCCTCGGGCAGGCTCCCGCTGCGACGGTGGATGAACGTTGGCCAGGCGGTGGCAGGGTCGGTCGGTGCAAAATGCGCGGGCTGGACCTGCGTTGCCGCTTCCGCGGGTAGACCAAGGAGCGCGTCCGACCAGACTCCCGCGGCCACGACGACCTGGTCGGCTTCGAACGAGCGGTCGCCGGCAATCACGGTGGAGCCCTGGATCGACTCAGCGCGAACCCCGTCGAGCCATTCGGCACCAGCCGCTGTCGCCAGTCGTCGAATCGCCGCCAGGGCATGATCGGGATGCGCCACGCCACCGTCTGCCTGATAGAGCGCGGCCTGGTCGAAGCGCAGTCCCGGCCACCGTTTCGAGGCTTCCGCCGGAGTCAGCCATTCGTACGCAACGCCGGCCTCCTCGAGTGCGGCGGCGAACGGCTCGAGCTGGGAGCGCGGCCCGTGGTCGACCGATCCGCACTGATGGAAAACCTGCTCCGTCGTGAGCAGCTGCAGCTCGTCCCAGAGCGGGCGAGCCTCGCGTGCCAGCCGCACATAGAACGGGTCGTCGTACGCGAGTCGGACAATTCGTGAGCTGCCATGCGAGCTTCCGCGGTCGTGACCAGCGCTGAACTGCTCGAGAACCGTGACGGCGTGGCCCCGCTCGGCGAGCTCGCGAGCGATGCTCGAGCCCATGGCTCCACCACCGATCACCACGACGCTTGCGGGTCTGGACACCTCTGCGATCTTGCCGTGGGCATCACTTACAGTCAATACTGACGGTAAGTGAGAAAGGTCGCGCATGACTGAGCAGCACCCTGACTGGTTCACGTACGCGCTGGAGCAGCCCTACGAGAGCCGCGAGATCGAGGTCGACGGTGCTCGGGTCACCTATCGGGCCTGGGGCAAGAGCGGAGCCGCCCCTGTCGTGCTGGTGCACGGCGGAGCTGCGCACGCCGGCTGGTGGGATGCGACCGCGCCGTTCCTTGCGGCTGATCACCGCGTGATTGCGGTCGATCTCACCGGACACGGTGACAGCGATCGCCGCGAGTCGTACGCGCTCTCGACCTGGGCGACCGAAGTTGTGGCGGCTGCTGCCGCGGAGTCCGATGAAGCGCCGATCGTGTTCGGGCACAGCATGGGCGGGTTCGTCGCGCTGACCGCTGGACGCGACTATGGGCGCTCGTTGCGCGGTGTTGCGGCGATCGACTCGCCGGTGCGGGAGCTCTCTGCCGAGGCCAAGGCGTGGATCGCTGAGGGCGGACACGGGGACATACCCGGCAACAAGTTCTATGACGATCGCGCGACGATTCTGAGCCGGTTCAGGACCCTGCCGGAGGACACGTCGACGCTGACCTACGTCAAGGAGCACATTGCCGAAGGCTCGGTCGTCGAGGTCGATGGCCGCTGGACCTGGAAGTTCGATCCGCACATCTTCCTCAGCTCCCGGATGGAGCCCGAGGAACTTGCCGCCATCGACTGCGAGGTCGCCCTGATTCGCGGCGAACGGGGTATGGCCACCACCGACATCACCGACCTGGTGGCGGAGCGGCTGGGCGGGCACGTACCGGTCACGCTGATCCCCGATGCCGGACACCACATCATGCTTGACCAGCCCGTCGCGCTCATCGCAGTGCTGCAGACCCTGCTCGGCCAATGGAGGAACAACTAGATGACCGACTCAGTACTCATCGACACCCACGACGGTGTCCTCACGATCACGTGGAATGAGCCCGACCGGCTCAATGCCCTTACGGCCGACATGCTGAACGCTGCCGCTGCAGCGATCGAGGACGCGTCTTCGGACACCCGCCTCGTGGTGATCACCGGGACCGGCCGGGCGTTCAGCTCCGGCGCTGCGCTGGGCGCTGACTTCGACGGCTCGGCAACCCTCGATGGTGCCAACCGTCTCGTACGCGCGATGACCCGTTCGCCGCTGCCCGTCATCAGTGCGGTCAACGGCATTGCCGCCGGCGTCGGTTGCTCGATCGCGATCGCCGCGGACATCACACTCGCCAAGAGCTCGGGCTACTTCCTGCTGGCCTTCGTCAACATTGGTCTGATGCCTGACGGCGGTGCCACGGAGCTGGTTGCCGCGTCCGTCGGCCGGGCGCGGGCCAACCGCATGGCGATGCTTGGCGAGAAGCTGCCAGCTGACGAGGCGGCTGAGATCGGCTTGATATACAAGTCACTGAGCGACGAGGACTACGAGGCCGAGCTGGCGATGCTGATCGAGAAGCTTGGCGGCGGCCCGACCAAGGCGCTGTCGGCGATGAAGAAGGTCATCACCGCCAACACGCTGCCTCGCCTGGACAGCGCGCTCGATGCCGAGCTCGAGGGCCAGGTCGCGCTGTTCTCCACGAAGGATGCGTTCGAGGGTGGCATGGCGTTCCTCGAGAAGCGCCCTGCCGCGTTCACGGGAGCGTGACGATGTCTGACTTCGAAACGCTCGAGCGCCTGCTGACCAGTCGGCGGAGCTGCCGCGGTTTCACCGACGAGCAGGTGCCGCGCGAGGTCATCGAGCAGCTGCTCGGCGCCGCGCAACATACGGCGTCGTGGTGCAACACCCAACCGTGGCACGTCGTGATCACGTCGGGTGAGGCGACGACGAAGCTCCGCGAAGCACTGCTCGAGTCGCCCGACGGCTTCGGGACGGACTTCGACTTCCCAGCCGCGTACACCGGCGTGTACGACGAGCGTCGCAAGGACGTTGGCTGGCAGCTGTATGAATCGGTCGGCGTGGCGCGCGGCGATCGCGAGGCGTCGGCGCGCGAGATGCTGCGCAACTACGAGTTCTTCGGGGCCCCGCACGCGGCGATCATCACGACTGAGGCAGACCTCGGTGTCTACGGGGCAGTCGACTGCGGTCTGTATGTGGACTCGTTCCTGCTCGCAGCCGAGGCGCTCGGTCTTGGCACGTGTGCCCAAGCCGCATTGGCCATGCGATCACAGTTTCTACGCGACTGGTTCGACTTGCCGGAAACGCGCAGGGTCGTGTGTGCCATCTCGTTCGGCTACCCGGATCCTGAGCACCCGTCGGCCAACTTCACGTCTCGCCGAGCAGCGATCCCCGAAGCAGCCACATTTGTCGACTAGCCCCTGAGGGCTCCGATGCCCAGCACTGCAGCGAGACCCAGAGCGCTGCGCGGGTGATAGGCGGACGTCCACAGTCCGCCGTGCGCAGCATTGGTGGCCTCGTCGAGCCACGGCTCGGCCTGCGGCTCAGCGCCGGCGCGAAGGTCGTGGACCAGCAGCGCTGCCATGAGCGTGTTGCTGGTCGCGGGGTCGAAGACCTCGACGCCGAACCGGTGCGCACCGGCGTACGCCGCAGCCAACGCCTTGTTCTTGACGACCGACCGCGTACGAGTCGCCGGCGCGACATTGAGCGACACCGTGGTGCCCTCGTGCCGCGCCGTCGTCGCGCGCCAACGCTGCAAGCGCTTGGCGAGCGCGTAGTTGGGTCCCTGCTGCGGCACCAACGCATCGCAGATGCCGGGATCGGCACCAGGTGGGTAGTTGCGCTGCAGCAGTCGCCCACCGCTCGCAAGACGCAGCGGTGTACGCAGCACTTTCGAGACCGTGCGTGAGGCATAGGCGGCGTTGGCCACCTCGACCTCCTCGGCGGGTACGGCGAACACGTCAGTCGGGGTCGCGAGGAATGCCAGCGCGGTGTCGGGACGGTGCTGCATGAGGTGAGTCGCGAGCGCGTCGGCGGCCATCGACACGCGTACGTGGTTCGCCCCGTCGGCATAGCAGTAGTTGCCGAGCACCAGACGACCGTCGATGTGGTCAAGCCATTCGGCGACTGCGGGGAGCTCGGTGATCAGATCGGCGCCGACGTCGGCGCCACCGTTGGTCACGATGCGCGCAGGCACGTGGAGCCGACCGGCCGACTCGGCGGCGTACTCGCTGATGCGTGACTGCACGTCTTCGCGAGGAAGGTCGAGCGCGACGCAGGTTGCACCCCAGCGCATCAGCGCGCGGTAGGGGCCCATCTCCGCACCGGCTCCGAGCACGACCATCGTGTCGCCCTCGAGCCTCATCCACTCGGGGTTGTCGATCACGGTCTGCACGGCTTCGGAGCAGGACTGCGTGATGATTCCTCGGCTCACCCAGTCGTCGAGCTGGTCGAGCAGGGCTTTGCCGCGTAGACGTTCACCGCGGTACGGCAGCGTCAGCTCGGTCTCGATCTCGGCATCGCCCTTGAGGGTCTGGGTGTGGAAGACCTGCGACAGCGGCGTGTTGGGAATCGCGTCGTCCAGAGAGCCCTCGCCGAACCGCATCTGCTCGTGAGCGCTGCGCAAGCCGTCGGCCGCGATCGAGTGGGCCGCGGGCGCTTCACCGATGCCCGCTTCCAGCGCGCGACGGAAATGTGAGAGGTAGTTGCGCCGCCAGTTGGTCTCGTTTTCGACACCTCGTGACCCGACCGAATCGGCTTTCCGCAAGGCATCGCCCATGATCGCGCGGGCTGCCGACGACGTGCTCTCGGACGCGAATGTGACTCCCTCAGAACTGGTCATGTCGTCAGCGTAGGAGCGAAATTTGGTTACTCACGAGTCAGGATCCTGAATATTTTCGAAGACCACCAATCCGCAGCGCGCAGCGTGACGAACCACCCACATGCAAACGTCGACGCCGGCTCGTTCCGCGGCACCCTGGTGGGCCGGAGCCGTCGCGGGATTCCTCGCCGCCGCGTCCGGAGTTGCCGCCGGCACCGCGGTCGCGGCGCTGCTGCAAGGTGTTCCTTCTCCGATCGAGTCGGTCGGCAACCGCGCCATCGACTACGCGCCTCCGTTCCTCAAGGAGTTCGCGGTCAAGCAGTTCGGTACGGCCGACAAGCCGATCCTGATTGGTGGCGTGGTCGTCACCCTGGCGATCCTGGCCATGGTCGCCGGTGTGATCGGCCGCAACAAGCCTCGGTTGGCCGTCGGCGCGGTTGCACTGATCGGCGTCGTCGCCGTTGCAGCTGCGGCGATCGACCGTACGACCACCGCGAGCCGGGCTTTGACCCTGATCCCTTCGGTCCTGACTCTGGGCGTCAGCCTGCTAGTGCTCATCCTTCTCCTGAAGACCCTCACGGAGCTGGGTGACAAGAGCGACTCACTTCCCGCCGGATTCAACCGCCGCAGCTTCCTCAAGGTCGCACTCGGCGCGTCCGCACTCGTGGTCGTCGGTGGCGTCGTCGGCCGGGTGTACGGCAGCGCAGCAGCGGCCGCATCGCGTGCCGGAATCCGCCTTCCCGGCGCCTCGGTCAAGGCTCCGCCGATTCCCGCCGGCGTCGAGCTCGACCTCAAGGGCATCACCCCTTACGTCACACCCAACCGCGACTTCTATCGAGTCGACACCGCGCTGCGCGTGCCGGACGTGCCGGCCGAGGGCTGGAACCTGCGTATCCACGGCATGGTCGACAAGGAGCTCAATCTCTCGTACCGCGACATCATGAACATGCCGCTCGTCGAGAACCGCATCACTCTCACGTGCGTCTCAAACGAGGTCGGCGGACGCTACCTGGGGAACGCGGCCTGGCTGGGCGTGCTGACCAAGGACCTGCTCGAGATGGCCGGAGTCCAGAGCGGCGCCGACGCGATCAAGAGCACCAGCGCCGACCGCTGGACAGCCGGTACGCCGATCAACGTCGTGACGGACGAGCGCAACTCGATGCTCGCGATCGGCATGAACGGTGAGCCGCTTCCGCTGGAGCACGGGTTCCCGGCGCGACTGGTCGTACCCGGCCTTTACGGGTTCGTCTCGGCGACCAAGTGGCTCGTCGACATCGAGGTGACACGGTTCGCGGACTTCAAGGGCTACTGGACCACCCGCGACTACACCGCAGAGGCGCCGATCAAGTTCTCATCGCGGATCGACGTTCCGAAGTCCTTCCAGTCATTCCCGCGCGACAAGGTCCGCCTCGGCGGTGTCGCGTGGGCGCAGACGGTCGGCATCGAGCAGGTCGAGATCAAGATCGACGACGGCCCATGGGAGCTCGCGACCCTCGGGGCGGAAGACAACCTCGAGACGTGGCGCCAGTGGATGTGGCAGTGGGACGACGCCACCACCGGCACCCACAAGGCAACGATCCGGGCCACCAACAAAGACGGCAAGACCCAGACTTCCGAGCGGGCACGTATTCGCCCGAACGGGACGACCGGCTGGCACAGCGTCCAGTTCCGCGTCGAGTAGCACCCACCCACACAAGGAGAAATG
>NZ_JAKFEL010000217.1:0-24376 GCF_036675695.1 Aeromicrobium sp. | reverse complement strand
TGCGGGCATTCCAGCACGGTTGAGCAGCCGGAGATATTGGCCGACCTGATCGAGGAGTTCCTGACTGCGCAGGACAAGGGCGACTCGATAGACTGACCCAATGGCCGACGCGCAGCAGGATGTACTTGCGAATCTGACCGGGCCCGCCGATCTGCGCGGACTCGATGAAGCAGCGCTCAGCCATCTTGCGACCGAGATTCGTGAGCTGCTCATCTCTTCGGTGGCCTCCAACGGTGGTCACCTGGGACCCAATCTCGGCGTGGTCGAGCTGGGCATCGCGATCCACCGGGTGTTCGAATCACCCAACGATCGAGTCGTCTGGGACACGGGCCACCAGGCATACGTGCACAAGATGCTGACCGGCCGTGCGAGCCAGTTCGGTGAACTGCGACGCGAGGGCGGCCTGTCCGGCTATCCGAGCCGCGCTGAGTCCGAGCACGACTGGGTCGAGAATTCGCATGCGTCGACAAGCCTGTCGTACGCCGATGGCATGGCCAAGGCCAATCACCTGCTCGGCAAGGACGACCATGTCGTCGCCGTAATCGGTGATGGCGCCCTAACCGGCGGCATGGCGTGGGAAGCCCTCAACAACATCGCGGCTGACAACGATCGCCGACTCGTCGTAGTGGTGAATGACAATGGGAGGTCGTATACCCCGACCGTTGGCGGACTTGCGAATAGATTGACCGAAATTCGCACCAATCCGCGCTATGAGCCGGCTCTGGGCGCCATCAAGGATCGACTCAATCGTTCCCGTCGAGTGGGGCCGGCCACGTACGAAGCGCTCCACGCGATCAAGAAGGGTGTCAAGGACGCTCTGGCACCGCAGGGAATGTTCGAGGACCTCGGGCTCAAGTACATAGGCCCGGTCGACGGTCACGACCGTCCCGCCGTCGAGCGCGCGCTCACGGCTGCCAAGAAGTTCGGTGGCCCTGTGCTGGTGCACGTGCTAACCACCAAGGGCCAGGGCTATGACATCGCGGTCGCCAATGAGAACGACCAGATGCACCAAGCCAACCCGTTCGACGTGCAGACCGGTGAAGCCGTCAACGTCGCACCGGCAGGGTGGACCTCGGTGTTCCGCGACGAGATCGTACGCATCGCCGATGAGCGCCCTGACGTCGTGGCAATCACCGCGGCAATGCTCTACCCGGTGGGCCTCGATGCCTTCGCCGACAAGTTCCCCGACCGGGTGTTCGATGTCGGCATCGCCGAGCAGCACGCGGTCACCAGCGCGGCCGGCCTCGCCATGGGCGGCCTCCATCCGGTCGTTGCTGTCTATGCGACCTTCCTCAATCGTGCATTCGACCAGGTGCTCCTCGATGTGGCTTTGCACAAGTGCGGAGTGACCTTCGTGCTCGACCGTGCGGGAGTGACGGGCGATGACGGTGCCAGCCACAACGGCATGTGGGACATGTCGTTGATGCAGATGGTGCCTGGCCTTCACCTCGCATCCCCTCGCGACGGTGTCCAACTTCGCGAACTGCTTCGCGAAGCGGTCGACATCGAGGACGCTCCGAGCGTGGTGCGCTTCTCCAAGGGCGCAGTGTGCGACGACCTCCCGGCGATCGAGCGCGTCGACACGTACGACGTGCTGTCCCGTGACGAGGTCAAGGACGTCCTGGTCATTGCGGTCGGCGCCTTCGGCCATCTCGGTGCGGCGGCCGCGGACCTGGTTCGCGCGGCGGGTCACGGCGTCACCGTGGTCGATCCACGCTGGGTCAAGCCGATCGATCCCGCGCTCGTACAGCTGGCGGCGGACTACGCGTTGGTCGTGACGATCGAGGACAACGGCCGTCATGGCGGGGTTGGTTCCGCTTACACGCAGGCCGTTCGCGATGCCGACCTCCTGACACCGATCCGGGTGCACGGTGTCGAGCAGGAGTTCCTCGACCACGCCAAGCGGGACGTCATCCTTGAGCGTCTCGGCCTCACCCCGCAAGCGATCGCCGATGACACCGTGGCCGCCTTCGCCCGGAATACCACCAAGCCGTGAGTAGTTGAACTGATCGTGGCCTGGAACTCGCGCAACCGTAAGTCCGCTGCCGACAATCCTGACAAGGGACGTGGCACCGGACCTGTACTCATCCATGCCCTGGACGGGTTCCTCGGTGCAGGATCCGCGTCGCGGCTCGCCGCCAACCAGCTCCGCTCCGGCAACGGCAAGATCATGCACGAGTTCGACCTCGACTCGATGTTCGATTACCGCGCGCGCCGGCCGATGATCGCGTTCAGCGAGGACCGCTACGTCGAGTACGCCGAACCGACGCTGCAGATCGTTCTGGAGCACGACGCCAACGACACCCCCTACTTGCTGCTCGCCGGTCCTGAGCCTGACTTCGCGTGGGAGGCGTTCATCGCCGAGACACATGAGGTCATCGAAGACCTTGGAGTCCCGCTGACACTCGGCCTCGGTGCCGTACCGATGGGGGTTCCGCACACCCGTCCGCCGATGATCACCGCTCATGGCACCCGCCCCGAGCTGGTCGATCGCAAGAATCTCTGGTCGGCCCAGGTCACAGTTCCGTCGTCGGCGCAGTCGTTGCTGGAGTTCCGCCTTGGTCAGTGGGGCCATGATGCGGCGGGCTACGTCGTGCACGTGCCTCACTACCTCGCTGGCATTGACTACCCGCCTGCAGCGATTGCCCTGATTGATGCGCTCGTGGACCGAACGGGCCTCAGCATCGACGTCGACGACCTGCGTTCGCGACAGAACGAAGCGATTGCGGAGATCGAGGAGCAGATCGAGCAGCAGGGTGGCAACGAAGTCCTGTCAGGTCTCGAGGAGCAGTACGACGCGTTCACGCGGGGCGCTGCCGAGTCCCTGCTGGCCAGCGACGAAGAGCTTCCGAGCGGTGACGAGCTGGCTGACCAGTTCGAGCAGTTCCTTGCGCGTCAGCGCAAGAACGACCAGGGCTGACCAAACGCTAGGCTCTGCGTGTGCCTGGATCCCTGAGTGAAGTAGTCGGCCTGCTCGAGCTCGAACAGCTGGAGGTGGACCTCTATCGAGGTTCGCAGCCCGAGTTGTCGTCGATGACACGAGTCTTCGGCGGCCAGGTGGCCGCGCAGGCATTGATGGCGGCTCAGCTGACAGTGCCCGAGGATCGGTCAGTGCATTCGCTGCACATCTACTTCATTCTCGGTGGCGACCCGAGCATCCCGATCGTGTACGACGTCGAGAAGATTCGTGATGGTCGTTCGTTCACGACTCGTCGAGTGGCCGCGCGCCAACACGGCGCCATCATCTTCTACATGACCGCTTCGTTCCAGGTGGAGGAAGAAGGGTTCAACCATCAGGACTCGATGCCTGACGTGCCGCCGCCGGAGGATTCAACGCCACTGATCGAGCTGATCAACACGCGCGGTCAGGAAGGCGTCGACATCTGGGAGAACGAGTGGGCGTCATTCGATCTCAGGTACGTCGGCGACAATCGCGCCGAGGACGACCCGCAACGCGAGCTCGTGCCAGTTGTGCAGCGACTGTGGTTCCGTGCGAATGGCGAGCTTCCTGCGTCGCCGGCCATTCACAACGCGGCGTTCACGTACATCAGCGACTTCAGCCTCCTGGGCGCCTCACTTCTGCCGCATGGTGTGTTCATCGGTCAGCCCGACGTTCAGGCAGCCTCCATTGACCACGTCATCTGGTTCCACCACCCGATGAAGGTCGACGAATGGCTCCTGTATGACCAGAAGTCACCGTCTGCGTCTGGCGCCCGAGGGTTGAGCACTGCCCGGGTTTTCGCCCAGGACGGCACTCTCGTCGCCACCGTGGCGCAAGAGGGTCTGATCCGACCCGTCAAGCCGCGCGACTGAACCGGTGCCGCCTTCGACTACTTGACAGTCGGCAGTGTTCCAACGCTGGGGAAGTTGATCGTCGACGGGTACTTCGCCGAGCTGTGGACCGTGAGGACCGTCAGCACACCGAGCAGGTCCGGCAACGTGGGCAGCAGGTGCGGGACATCGAATGCCTGCACCGAGATGCGGAGCTTGTGACCCGGCAGGATCTTGGCCCGCGTGGGGAAGATCTCGACGTCGATCGGTGCGACCTGACCGCTCGCGAGCTTCTTCTGAGCAGCCTTGGTGAACGGGTGGTACGGCTGGATCAGCACGTTGTCGAGGTAGCGCGACTTCGTGGTGTCGAGTGCACGGTGCGAGATGACCTGCCAACCGCCGGAAAGGCGGCTGACGGTGCCGTCTGGGGCCTCGTCCTCGATCGCGACGGACAGCATGCCGTCACCACCCATGCTCGACGTGTAGAGGCGAGCGTTGATCGGACCCTGCAGTGTGACTGACTTGGCCAGTGGCTTGGTCGAGAAGACCGCGCCGAGCTTGTCGTTGTACTGGTTGTCCGTGAAGCAGGGCAGGCTTGCCAGCAGCAGGTTGGGGACGCCGGCAGTCCACTGGTTTGCCGATCGCGTGCAGAGACCCTGAACCGGGATGGGGTAGATGTCCGAGGTGCCGTCGACGCGGGCGCCGGACGTGATGCCGCCTGGCGCGCCGCCGGTCTTGGATGAACCGCTCACCTTGAGCTTCGCGCCTTCCAGCGACGAGCCGATCCACTTCGTGTCCCTGACCCACTTCCCGGTGCCCTGTTCGTAGTACGTCAGGTTGGCGATGTCGCTGTGCAGCCCCGTGTCCGCTTTGCCCTTGAGGTAACGGTCGAACCAACGCAGCTGAGCCTCTGCGAGCGAGCCATAGCCGGCCTTCTCGAAACCCGTGCCGCCCGATGCCTGCAGGTGGTCCCACGGGCCGATGACCAGCTTGGTCGGGACCTTGCGCTTGTTGAGGTTTTCGAACAGCAGGGGAGTGCCGCGCTGGAACAGGTCGTACTCGCCGGAGACGAAGAATGCCGGGACCTTGACCTTGTTGATCACGTTGATCACCGAGCGCTCTTTGTAGAACGCTCCGTCGTAAGCGGGATCGCCGCCGCCAAGCGCCTGCACCAGGAGGGGTGCGGTGAACGTAGCGGCGCCGGTCAGGTGGTTCAACAGTTCGGTGATGGCGGATTGGGGATCGGTTGCTCCGACGGCCGGAGGTATCAAACCGGTAGCCGTGACCAGACCGAGCCACAACGGGATGAAGCCGACATCGAGCTGTCCGCCGGAGGCGACGACGTCCCGGTAGACGTCGGCGCCGGGAACCTGCGGGAAGATCGCCTTGAGGCCGGGAGGGTTGGCGGCAGCGGCCCACAGCTGGCTGATGCCCATGTAGGACGGTCCGCTCATACCGGTGATGCCGTTGCTCCACGGGCGCGCAGGCGAGTGCGCCCACGTCATGATCTCGCCGCCGTCCTTGTTCTCGCGAGCGTCGAAAGCACGCCAGATGCCTTCAGAGCTTCCGGTGCCGCGAGCGTCAACGGTGAGCTGGACGTAGCCGCGCTTCACGAGGTAGTCGGCCGGGGTGCCGCCGAGTCCGCCGGCTGAACTGAGGGCCGTCTTGTTGTACGCCGTGATTGTCACGATGACTGGGAGTCGCTTGGTGATCGCCTGGCCTGACGCGTCGGCGGGCCGTACGACGTCTCCGCGCAGGATGACGCCGTCGGACATCGGGATCGCGACATCCTTCTCGACCACAGTGTTGGGGTACTGCTCGGGGCGCGGCTTCCACGTCGTCGCCGCCGAGGCTGTGGTGAACGTCAGCATGCCGCCGACGAGGGTGAGTGAAGCGAGGAGCGCGAGCAGGCGTGCAAAGCGTCGGGTGGTCAACGGAATCCCTCCAGAGTCGTCATGACATAAACGACGGGGTGCAACTTAGAGTTACGAGGCGGTAACAATCCGTCCAACGAGGTGCGTCACGGGTTTCTTGGATCCCTTGACGCCAAACTCGATCCCCTTGTCACTGGCGTCGGAGCCGAAGACGACGGTGCCAGGCAGGAAGATCGGCTTGCGAAACTCGACTTCAGCCGTGAAGGCGTCAGGCAGCTTGTTCTGCAGCGCTGACAGGCTGCGGGCGAGCGTCCACATGCCGTGGGCGATGTTGGTTGGGAAGCCGAACGCCTTGGCGGTCACGGGGTAAAGGTGGATCGGGTTGCGATCACCCGAGACGGCGCCGTAGCGACGCCCGAGGTCGCCGGAGAGCTTCCAGTGGACGACGCCGCTGGGTGCCTCAACGCCGGCCAACGGGGCGGCCGTCTTTTCTGCAGCACCTCCCTTGTGGCGGGAGAACAACGTGGTGACTTCATCCCACACGATGGTTCCGTCGATCCGGATCTCGGTGATCAGGTCGACCAGCGAGCCCTTGGGATGTGTACGTAGATCCGAGGCGCGAACGGACACGTCGAAGGTCTCATCGACGCCGATGGGCCGGTGCTGCGTGATGCTGTTGCGCAGGTGCACCAAGCCCATTGGCGCGAACGGGAACGCCGTGTCGGTCATGAGGTTCATGTGCAGCCCGAACGCCGCCATGTGCGGATAGGTCGCCGGCAAGGTGTCGCCGCGAGGGAATCCGCACACCTCGTTGTACGCGTCGAGGTGCGCGCGGTCGGTCGTGACACCGGCGCGCTCGAGCACCAGGTCAGGAACCGAGCCCTTGGCGTGCTTGACACCGGGCAGCCCGCCGATGACCGGAAGCGCCGGCAGGACCGCCTTGAGCATCATCGGCAGTGTCGATGGAGCCTTGCTGAACGTACGAGTCGTCGTCATTTCAGGCGCCGATCAGAGCCTGGCCGCAGACGCGGACCGTGTTGCCCGAGATCGCTGACGATCCGGGGTTGGCGTACCAGGCAATCGCCTCGGCGACATCGATCGGAAGTCCGCCCTGCGACACCGAGCTCAGTCGGCGGCCAGCCTCGCGGATACCGAGCGGCATCGTCTTGACCATGTCGGTCTCGATGAAGCCCGGAGCGATTGCGTTGACCGTGATGCCGTCCTTGGCGACCCGCTTCGACAGGTCGTTGACGAAGCCGATGACGCCGGCTTTGGCGGTGCCATAGCTCGTCTGACCGTTGTTGCCCGCAATGCCGGCGATCGACGAGATACCGATGACGCGACCGCCCTTGCCCAGGAGCTTCTGCTTGAGCAGCTCAGCGGTGATGCGCTGCGGCGCGCCGACGCTGATGTCGATCACGAGGTTCCAGTTCTCGGTCTTCATGTTCTTGAGGCGCTTGTCGCGGGTGATGCCCGCGTTGTGGACCACGATGTCGACGCGACCGTGAGCGTCCTTGATGGCCTTGGCGATGACCTTCGGTGCGTCGTCGGCGGTGATGTCCTCGGCGATCGATGTTCCACCGAGCTCTGCCATCACGGCATCGAGCTCGCTGGAGAGCTGGGGGACGTCAAGACCGACGATCGTTGCGCCGTCACGGTGCAGGGTGCGCGCCATCGCGGCACCCAGACCACGCGAAGCGCCCGTGATCAGTGCAACCTTGCCGGCCAGCGGCTTGGCGGGGTCGTACGAATCAGCTGCGACGAGCTCGGTGAGGCCGAGGCGGATGACCTGGCCAGAGACGAATGCTGACTTGGGGGAGAGGAGGAACTCCAGCGTCGACCCGAGCGCGTCTTCCGCGCCTGCGCCGACATACACGAGGTTGGCAGTGCTTCCGTTGCCGCCGACTTCCTTGCCCGCGGAGCGTACGAAACCTTCGAGTGCGCGCTGCGCGATTGCTGCGGTCTCGGTGCTTGCCTGGTCAGGCAGTGTGCCGATGACGATCAGGCGGCCTGAGCTCTCGAGGCTGCGAAGAGCAGGCGTGAAGAACTGCTGCATTTCGGCGAGACCTGCGGTGTCAGGGATGCCGGTGGCGTCAAAGACGAGGGCCTTGTAGCGCTTGCCGTCGGCGCGTACACCGACCGCAGAGATGCCACTGGCCTTCAGGGTGGCGTTGAGCTTCGAGCCGAGCGTGCCGCCCTTGGCGGAGCCGATGAGGACGGTTCCTTTGACCAGCGGATCGCCTTCCTTCCAGCGCTCCAGCACAGGTGGGTTCGGGAGACCCAGGCTGTTGACGACGAACTTGCCGATCGGGTTGTGCGCGAGCGACTGGTAACGGTCAGTCATGCCGCCGCCTCCTCAAGGAACGCACGGCTGTGGCGCACCCCACGATGGTGAGGCGCCAGCATGGCACCTGTGTTGTTGATTCCCTCGCTGCGCTCGGTCATGGCTGGGTGTGTCCTATCTCTCGGATACCGTGGGTATCTGGATTGCCGTTTGAAACTGTAACGTCGTCAGTCAGCGCCAGTCCACCAACAGGGTATGCGGCGCTCGTCACGTTCAGACAACTCGAAGACGAACACTGAGAAGACCTGAGGAGACCGCCATGGCGGAGACACCGGCCAAGAAGACAGCAGCCAAGAAGGCCGCAGAATCGGTTGCGGACACCGTTGCCGATGTGACGGCGAAGGCCGCAGAAGTCACGGGAACGCAGACGGTACGACGGGTTGCCGTGATCGGCGGCAACCGCATTCCGTTCGCCCGCTCGAACACCGTCTACATCAGCGCTTCCAACCAGGAGATGCTCACCGCAGCTCTCGATGGACTCGTGGCGCGTTTCGGCCTTGAGGGTGAGCGCGTCGGTGAGTTCGCAGCTGGCGCCGTGCTCAAGCACAGCCGCGACTTCAACCTCGCTCGCGAGACGGTCCTGGGCTCCAAGCTCTCGCCCGACACTCCTGCGTTCGACGTCCAGCAGGCATGTGACACCGGCATACAGGCGGCCATCCTCGTCGCCAACAAGATCGCCCTCGGCAAGATCGAGTCCGGTATCGCCGGCGGCACCGACACGACGTCGGACGCGCCCCTCGCGGTCGGCGACAAGCTCCGCAAGATCCTGCTCGAGGCCAACCGCGCCAAGGACAACAAGGGTCGCCTCGCGGCTCTCGCCAAGATCCGACCGGGGCATCTGGCGCCCGATCAGCCCCGCAACTCAGAGCCGCGAACCGGACTGTCGATGGGTGACAGCCAGGCCATCACGACTCTTGAGTGGGGCATCACCCGCGAAGCGCAGGATGAGCTCGCCGCGGCGTCGCACCACAACCTCGCCACGTCGTATGACGAGGGCTGGCAGAACGACCTGGTCACGCCGTTCCTCGGAGTCGAAAAGGACAACAACCTGCGTCCCGACTCGACGGTCGAGAAGCTGGCCAAGCTCAAGCCGGTATTTGGTCGCGGCGAAGGCGCCACGATGACCGCAGGCAACTCGACGCCGCTCTCCGACGGCGCGTCCGCTGTGCTGCTGGCATCGGACGACGAGGCCAAGAAGCACGGTTGGACCCCGCTCGCGTACTTCGTCGACTACGAGACCGCTGCGGTCGATTACGTGTCCGGCGCCGAGGGCCTGCTGATGGCCCCTGCTTACGCCGTGCCGCGCATGCTCGAGCGCCAGGGCCTCACGTTGCAGGACTTCGACTTCTACGAGATCCACGAGGCGTTCGCCGGCCAGGTGCTGACGACGCTCGCGGCGTGGGAAGACGCGGACTTCTGCAAGCAGAAGCTCGGCCTCGACAAGCCGCTCGGCTCGATCGACCGGTCGAAGCTCAATGTCAAGGGTTCATCGCTCGCGACGGCTCACCCGTTCGCGGCAACCGGCGGCCGCATCATTGCGAACCTCGCCAAGCTGCTGAACGAGAAGGGCACAGGCCGCGGTCTGATCTCGATCTGTGCAGCCGGCGGCCAGGGCGTCGTCGCCATCCTCGAGGCTTGATTCCTCCGCGATTTGTGACACTCACGGCGCTTCCGCTTCAGCGAAACGCTGTGTTCGTCACAAATCGCGGGGTTGCGCGTCGCCTCTGGCCATTGCCACGGCGCCGCGCTGCAGGTAGGCCTTGACCTCGTCGAACGGCACAGCGTCGACCGCAGGCAAGCCGGGGTTCTCGCCGCGTACGGAGAGCTGCAACGTCGCGAGGTTGAGCACCCCGAGCGCCTGCGTGTAGAAGATGTTGGCGAGCAGGTACGGGTCACGTACGTGGAACTCACCCGTCGCGGCGCCCGCTTCGAGCACGCGTACGACGTGGGACAGGCATGAGGTCATGCCCACGCCGAGCTTGAGCATGACCGACTCGCTGACCTCTTCGAGCAGCTCGTCGCCGCGTCGTCGCAGCAGCGCCTGTGCGCAGTCGACGAAGGCAGGAAGCGCAGATCCGAAGTCGAGGAACGCGTCGGTGATTGCCTCAAGTCGCGCCGAGGGGGACGCGCTGAGGTCGTCTGCCGCAGCCAAAGCCTGATCGAGCTCAGCGAGGTAGTCGACCAGTGTCAACGCGAACAGCTCCTCCTTGCCGGAGAAGTGTCGATAGATGATCGCTCGGTTGATCCCGACTGCCTGGGCGATGTCCTCAATCTGGGCGTCGCGTACGCCGCGCTCGTCGAAAAGCGCACGGGTTGCGTCGAGGATTTCGCGCTTGCGCTCTGCGCGGCGCTGCGTGGCAGGCATGACAGTCATCCTAGAGGTCTTGTCGGTGCCACCACGTACGCTCAATGTCTATGAGGTCCGTGTCTGAGCTGCGCCGTCAAGTGGCGCCATTTGAGGTCGTATCCGACTTCTCGCCGGGTGGCGACCAGCCGGCGGCGATCAACGATCTTGAGCGCCGCATCAACGCCGGTGAGCAGGACGTCGTGCTGATGGGAGCGACCGGCACCGGCAAGACGGCGACGGTCGCCTGGCTGACCGAACGACTGCAGCGCCCGACGTTGGTGATCATGCCCAACAAGACCCTGGCGTCGCAGTTCGCGACCGAGCTCCGCGACCTGTTCCCCAACAACGCGGTCGAGTACTTCGTCTCCTACTACGACTACTACCAACCTGAGGCCTACATTGCCCAGAGCGACACCTATATCGAGAAGGACTCCTCGGTCAACGAGGAGGTTGAGCGGCTTCGCCACTCGGCCACCTGGTCGTTGCTCACTCGTCGCGATGTCATCGTGGTTGCGTCGGTGTCCTGCATCTACGGTCTGGGATCGGCGCAGGAATACCTCAACCGCATGATCGGCTTCAAGGTCGGCGAGCAGCTCCCGCGGGAGCAGCTGCTGCGCACTCTCGTGCAGGCTCAATACGTCCGCAATGACGTTGCGTCTACCCGTGGCACCTTCCGGGTCAAGGGCGACACGATCGAGATCTTCCCGGTCTACCAAGAGATGGCCGTACGCGTGGAGTTCTTCGGCGACGAGATCGAACGGCTGATGACGCTCCACCCGCTGACCGGCGAGGTGTTGAGCGAGGACCAGGAGCTGTTCGTCGGTGCTGCAACGCACTACGCCGCCGGCAACGACGTCATGAAGCGCGCGATCCAGACGATCGGCGTTGAGCTCGAAGAACGGCTCGCAGAGCTTGAGGGCGAGGGCAAGCTCCTCGAGGCGCAACGGCTCCGCATGCGTACGACCTACGACATCGAGATGATGGAGCAGATCGGCACCTGCGCTGGCATCGAGAACTACTCGCGCCACATGGATGGCCGCGTCGCAGGGTCGGCGCCCAACTGTCTCCTCGACTACTTCCCCGAGGACTTCATGCTCGTCGTCGACGAGTCGCACGTGACGATTCCGCAGATCGGCGCGATGTACGAAGGCGACATGTCACGCAAGCGCTCACTGGTCGAGCACGGTTTCCGACTGCCAAGTGCGATGGACAACCGCCCACTCAAGTGGAATGAGTTCCTCGAACGCATCGGTCAGACGGTCTACCTGTCGGCGACGCCGGGCACCTACGAGATGGAGAAGGTCAAGGACGACGTCGTCGAACAGATCATCCGTCCGACCGGACTGGTCGACCCTGAAGTCATCGTCAAGCCGACCAAGGGCCAGATCGACGATTTGATTGGTCAGATCCGACTGCGAGTCGAGCGCAACGAGAGAGTGCTCGTCACGACTCTGACCAAGAAGATGTCCGAAGACTTGACCGACTACCTCCTCGAGGCCGGCATCCGCACTCGCTACCTCCATAGCGAGGTCGACACCCTGCGGCGTGTGGAGCTGCTGCGTGAGCTGCGCATGGGCGAGTACGACGTGTTGGTCGGCATCAACCTGCTCCGCGAGGGACTAGACCTTCCTGAGGTCAGCCTGGTGGCGATCCTCGACGCCGACAAGGAAGGCTTCCTGCGATCCGGCCGCTCGCTGATCCAGACGATCGGACGTGCAGCTCGCAACGTCTCCGGCCAGGTCATCATGTACGCCGATCGCATCACCGACTCGATGGGGACCGCGATCGAGGAGACCAACCGGCGCCGTGCCAAGCAGGTCGCCTACAACACCGCCAACAACATCGATCCGACACCGTTGCGCAAGAAGATCGGTGACATCACCGACATGCTTGCTCGTGAGGATGCCGACACCGAGAAGCTACTCGCTGCCACGGGTGATCACCGCCGCAGGGGAGCGCCCGTGCCGCTGGGTCAGCACACGGCAGATCTCGCCAACCTCCCGTCGGGAGAGCTGGCCGACCTCATCGAGCAGCTCAGCGAGCAGATGCGAGCGGCGGCTGCCGAGCTGCAGTTCGAGGTTGCCGCGCGTCTTCGCGACGAGATTGGTGATCTCAAGAAGGAGCTACGCAGCATGCTCCAGGCCGGCGTCTAGGGCTGGTCTCGATACGTTCGCTCGTCCCTCGCGAACACTCGACCACCGTGCGACACAATGCTTGCGTGACTGACGTCCTCGACAACGGCCGTGTGCAAGCGGCGATCGATCCATCTCGTGGTGCCCGGCTGACCTCCTTGATCATTGACGGTCACGAACTGCTCGCCGACGAAGGCAGCTTCCCGATGGTTCCGTGGGCCGGACGCATACGCGACGGGCTGCTCACTGTCGACGGTGTGACGCATCAGCTTCCGTTGGCCAAGGACGGCAATGCGATTCACGGGCTGGGCCGAGACGTCGCGTGGGAACGCACTGGCGACGGCGCCTACCAGTGCGAAATCGGCGCGCCCTGGCCGACATCGGGTCTCGCGTCCTTGACCTACGAGCTGCTCCCTGGCGGCATCCGTACGACGCTCAGCTGGGACGACGGTACCGACCTTCCATGCTCGATCGGCCTGCATCCGTGGTTCCGCAGGCGCCTCGACGTGGGCGGCGACGTCGCGCTGACCTTCGACCCGGATGCGATGGTTGAGAGAGGGGACGATGCCTTGCCGACCGGACAGCTCATCAATCCAACGCCGGGGCCCTGGGACGACTGCTTCCACTTCGACGGTGCGCCAGTCCTGACCTGGCCCAACGCGCTGTCCGTCAGCTTGTCCTCGTCTGCGCCGTGGTGGGTTGTCTACGACATCCCAGTCCACACAGTGTGCGTCGAGCCGCAGACTGCGCCGGCTGACGCGTTCGGCCACCCTGAACTGGAACCGCACGGTCCATGGCCACGCTCGACGTGGTTCGAGATCAGTGCAGTCGACGCTGTGCTCTGATCAGACGGCTGCAACAATGTGTCGCGGAGGGGAGTATTCCCCGATCACAGCGTCGTCATCACGGTGGTTCCCAGCAGTCACCCGGTGTTGTGGGCCGCATCGGCGGCGGAAGAGACCTCCGGCTCTGACCGGAGGACTCGCGTGTACCTAGCCCAAGCCACAACAGACAACGTCAGCATGTCGGTTTCACAGACCGAATGGCTCGTGACGATCGGCGTCACCGTCGCAGTCCTGCTGTTCGATGTTGTTGTCGTCGCTCGCAAACCCCATGAGCCCACGCTCAGGGAGTGCGCGATCTATCTGGGCATCTACGTCAGCATGGCGATCGCCTTCGGGATCTGGGTCACGGCCTATCACGACGTACCCGAAAAGGGCGGCGACTTCGGCCTGCAGTTCTTTGCGGGCTGGCTCACCGAGTACAGCTTGTCGATCGACAACTTGTTCATCTTCTTGATCATCATGGCGAGCTTCAAGGTGCCCAGGAAGCTTCAGCAGGAAGCGCTCCTGGTCGGCATCATCATCGCGCTGGTGTTCCGCGGCATCTTCATCGCGCTCGGCGCGGTCGCGATCAACAACTTCTCGTGGGTCTTCTACATCTTCGGCGCGTTCCTCCTGTGGACCGCATGGACCCTCGCCAAGGACACCGAACACGACGATGACGGCGAGAACGGTGTGGTCCGCTTCGCCCGCCGGTTCTTCAACACCAAGAACGAGTGGCACGGTCTCAAGCTGTTCATCAAGGACAACAAGAAGACGTACATCACACCAATGTTCCTGGTCATCCTGTCGCTCGGTACGACCGACCTGCTGTTCGCGCTTGATTCGATCCCGGCGATCTACGGCCTCACTCAGGAGCCCTACCTCGTCTTCACGGCCAACGTCTTCGCGCTGATGGGACTTCGACAGCTCTACTTCCTGCTGGGCGACCTGCTCAAGAAACTCATCTACCTGTCGCAGGGACTCGCCGTCCTGTTGGCGTTCATCGGCGTCAAGCTCGTTCTGCACGCGCTGCACACCAACGAGCTGCCGTTCATCAACGACGGCAAGCACCTCGACGTACCCGAGATCCCGACACTGTTGAGCCTCGGCGTGATCGTGGCAATCCTCTCGATCACCGCCATCGTGAGCCTCACGGTGTCGAGTCGACGCGAACGCGAAGCAGCCAAGAACGACTAGGCAGGACCTTCAGACACAACCTCGTACCTGCGCACCGAAGCGTCCCGGATGGCGACCTGCTGTTGGTCGTCGGGACCTGACTGCCGAAACGTCATCAGGTCTGCCTCTGACTGCCAGCGCTCGTAGACGTTGATTCGCGAGTCTTCCACGATGTCGGCGCTGATCGTGAATTCCAGGCAGCCGAGCGCGGTGCGTGCCTGCTCGACCACGGCCACACAGCCCTCGAGGTACTCGTTTCGGCCGTCCGGGTCGACCGTGATCCACCCAGCGATGATGATCATGGAATCTTGTGCGGCGGGATGTCCTCGGGATCGGTGATCTCGAGGTCTTCGCCCTGGCTACGTCGGTACAGGTAGATCGGCACGGAAAGCACGAGTCCGATGCCGAGAAGGATCCCGGCGACCTCGTACTGCTCGCCGTCGCGGCCTGACAGCGGAGTCACGAGGTACAGACACGCGATCGCACCGGCGACTGCGATCCATGTCTTCGTTCGGAAGTGGGAGTGCTCGACCCGGTCGTTGCGCAGGATCAGCACCGCGACGTTGACGACAGCGAAGACGCCGAGCAGTAGCAGCGAAGTCGTTCCGCCGAGCACTGCAATGGCGTCGTCGCTGGCGTTGGAAACGTACGCAATCAGCCCGAACGAAAGCGCCGTCGTGAAGAGGATGGCAGCCCACGGAGTGCGGTTCTTCTTGTGAACCTTTGCCAGCGACTTGGGCAGCACGCCCTGTCGCGACATTCCGTAGAGGAGTCGGCTGGCCATCATCATGTTGATCAATGCCGAGTTGGCGACCGCAAACATGGAGATGAACGGCAGGATCTTGTCCATCGGGAAGTCCGGCGCCCCAGCCTTGACGACCTCAACCAGCGGCGTGTCACTCGCCGCGAGCTCGCCGACGGGCACGAGTCCGACAGCGAAGATCGACACGAGAATGTAGATGACGCCAGTGATGCCGAGTCCCGTGAGCATCATCTTGGGGAAGATCTTGTGGGGCTCGTGGCATTCCTCGGCCATGTTCACCGAGTCCTCGAATCCGACCATCGCGAAGAACGCCAGCGACGTCGCCGTGGTGACGGCGAGGAAGACGTTCTTGTCATCGGGAGTGTCGAAGGCGACCGCGCGGCTGAAGTCCGCATCGCCGATGGCGTAGAAACCGATCAGGATCACGATGAGGAGTCCGGAAAGCTCGACCAGCGTCAGCACGACGTTGGCCTTGACGCTCTCGCTGACGCCTCGAAGGTTGATAGCCATGACGAGGGCCATGAATGCAAGGGCGATCAGCATGATCTGGGTGTTGGAAGCCTCCCACTCGATGCCAGTCGCCAGGTTGGCGGCAAAGGCACGTGAGGCCGTGGAGGCCGACGTGATGCCGGAGCACATCACCGCGAAAGCGACGATGAACGTGAAGAAGTGAACGCCGAATGCCTTGTGCACGTAGAGCGCTGCACCGGCGGCTTGGGGATACTTGGTGACGAGCTCGAGGTAGGAGAACGCCGTCAACGTCGCGACGATGAACGCTACGAGGAACGGAATCCACGCTGCGCCGCCGACTTCTGCGGCGACCTGGCCAGTGAGCGCGTACACGCCAGTGCCGAGAATGTCGCCGACGATGAACAGCAACAGGAGCTTGGGGCCCATCACCCTGCGAAGAGTCGTGCCCTGTTGTCCGCTGTCTGCTGTGTCGACGCTCATGCTGCTACCCCCTGTCATACGCGGGGAAGTCCACGCATATGACCTCACCCTTTACCGCTTGTCCGTCGGTCGCAAGTGCTCCGTGTAGTTTCAACTCCGTGATTCAGGTCAGAGCTCGCATCGCCGGATGGGTCGGCAAGCTTGTCGTGCGACGCATCCAGAGGAAGGGCATCGACCTTTCACGCATCTCGTTCATTCCAGAGAAGACCAA
Organism: Aeromicrobium sp.; assembly: GCF_036675695.1. GTDB lineage: Bacteria > Actinomycetota > Actinomycetes > Propionibacteriales > Nocardioidaceae > Aeromicrobium. Next base: position 7,983 of record NZ_JAKFEL010000217.1, on the reverse strand, counting down.
GGTGCCGCTGCAACGAGTTGGGCTCGATCCTGTGCCCCGCATCGCAGAGATTCGCAAGACAACGCCGATGCACCGCCTCAAGCTTCCCTTCAACTTCAACATCTACTTGGTGACCGGGTATGAAGAATCGCGACGCATCCTGACGGACCGTGACTCCTACTCCAACGACATCCGCCACATGTTCCACGGTGATGGCCCGGCGACGTCAGACGACATTGGCGGACTCGGGTTCACCGATCCGCCGCTGCACACGCGTCTCCGCAAGATCGTCACGCCGGAGTTCACGATGCGCCGCCTCGCGCGCTTGGAGCCGATGATCAGCGGAATTGTCGACACACAGCTCGACGCGCTGGCCGCCGAAGGCTCAGGTGCAGACCTCGCGAAGCACCTTGCCTTCCCGATCCCGTTTCAGACGATCTGCGCCCTGCTTGGGCTCGACTACGAGGATCGTGACGCGTTCGAAAAGCTCGGCAGCGCGCGCTTCGATGCCACCAACGGTGGTGCAGCAGCGTTTGGTGCGGTGTCGGAGCAGCGGGAATTCCTGTTCGCCGCGGTTGCAAAGCAGCGGAAGGATCCTGGCCCGGGACTCATCGGCCAAATCCTGATCGACGAGGGAGACCAGATCTCCGACGTGGACTTGGCCGGACTGGCTGATGGCGTGTTCACGGGCGGCTTTGAGACCACCGCAGGCATGATCGCGCTCGGAACGATCGTGCTGTTGCGCGATCCGGAGTATGCAGAACTGATCCGCAATGGTTCACCCGAGGATGTTGACCGGGTCGTTGAGGAGCTGCTCCGCTACCTGTCGGTCGTGCAGGTCGCCTTCCCGCGCTTCGCCAAGCAGGACATGTTGCTGTTCGGCAAGAAGGTCAAGGCCGGCGATGTTGTGCTCGCATCGCTGAGCGGCGCCAATCGTGACCCCGAGGTCGTGGGGGAGCGCCCCGACGAGTTCGACCCCTACCGCGTGCCCGAAAGCGGTCACCTGGCCTTCGGGCATGGCATCCACCGCTGCATCGGCGCCGAACTCGCCCGTATGGAGCTGCGCATCGCGCTACCCAAACTCTTCCAGCGCTTCCCGGATCTCGCTCTGGCGAAGCCGCAGAACGAGCTGACCTTCCGTCAGCTGTCATTCGTGTACGGCGTCGACGAGCTCCCTGTCACGTTCTAGAGGACTCCTCGGCTCGGTACATGTCCCACTCGCGAGCGATCTGCGCACGATTGACCCACGATACGATCGCCCAGAGCACCCAGAAGATGCCCGCAACGGCACCGATCATGACACTGCGCCAGATCGGGTAGCGGCTCAACAGGCGGCTGCGTCGGAAGCTCAGGACATCGACCACGGCGAACATCGCGACGTTGGCAAGTGTCATGACCGTGTCGACAACGGTCGCTGTGGTGTCCACGGATCACCAACCCCGTTCGCGCCATTCGGCGAGGTGAGGGCGCTCGACCCCGAGCGTCGAGTCGTTGCCGTGCCCGGGGTAGAAGTGCGTGTCATCTGGGAAGCGGTCGAAGAGCTTGGACTCGACATCGTTGATCAGGCTCACGAAGGCCTCGGCGTCGCCGAAGGTGTTTCCGACGCCGCCCGGGAACAGTGAGTCACCCGTGAACAGGTGAACGATGCCGTCCGGGTCGTCGTACGCGAGGGCGATCGAGCCCGGCGTGTGGCCGACGATGCCGATGACCTCGAGCTCGCACGAGCCGACTCGGACACGCGCGCCGGTCTGCACACGTACGTCAACCGTGACCGGGAGTGCGTCGGCGTCCTCCTCACCAGCGACAGTCTCGGCGCCCGTCGCATTGATGACGGCTTCAAGCGCTTGCCAGTGATCGAAATGCTGGTGGGTGGTGATAACCCGGGCGAGCCCGCCATCGCCGGCAAGCGCGAGCAGGGTGTCGGCTTCGTCTGCTGCGTCGATCAGAGCCTGTTCGCCGGTGAGGTTGCACTTGAGCAGGTAGGCGTTGTTCGACATCCCGCCGACAGCGACTTTCGTGATCTGCAGGTCACCGGCTTCCTGGACATCCGCTGGACCGCCGACCTCGACCTCACCTGTGTACGTCATGCAGGGGAGCATACGAGTCCACAACGCTGTGTCGGACCGCACCTTTCGGAATGTTTCTGTCAGGTCCCGTCGTTACGATGGTGGCCGTCAGCAGACTGCCCACATCTCGACCTCCCAGGGGAACAAGTGACCGACCGCCTCGTCATCCGTGGCGCACGTGAGCACAACCTCAAGGACGTCTCTCTCGACCTCCCACGAGACTCGCTCATCGTGTTCACGGGTCTGTCCGGATCGGGCAAGTCGTCCCTCGCATTCGACACGATCTTCGCCGAAGGCCAGCGCCGCTATGTCGAGTCGTTGTCGGCGTACGCACGCCAGTTCCTGGGCCAGATGGACAAGCCTGACGTCGACTTCATTGAGGGTCTGTCGCCTGCTGTCTCGATCGACCAGAAGTCCACGAGCCGCAACCCTCGATCGACGGTCGGCACCATCACCGAGGTCTACGACTACCTCCGCCTGCTCTATGCCCGCGCCGGACGACCGCACTGTCCGGAGTGTGGTGAGCCCATTGCTCGGCAGACCCCGCAGCAGATCGTCGACCGCATCATGTCGGGCGACGAAGGCACTCGGTTTCAAGTCCTTGCCCCGATCATCCGCGGACGCAAGGGCGAGTACGGCGAGCTGTTCCGCCAGCTGCAGTCGCAGGGCTTCAGCCGCACGATCGTCGACGGCGAGCTGCACATGCTCGCCGACGAGCCGCCCAAGCTGGAGAAGCAGAAGAAGCACACGATCGATGTCGTGGTCGACCGTCTTCAGGTCAAGGACACGATGCAGCAGCGGCTCACCGAGTCGGTCGAGACTGCGCTCAATCTTGCCGATGGTCTCGTCATCGTCGACTTCGTCGACCTGGCCGAGGACGATCCCAACCGCACGCGACGGTTCTCCGAGAAGCTCGCGTGCCCCAATGACCACCCGCTCGCCGTCGACGAGCTGGAGCCGCGGTCGTTCTCCTTCAACGCCCCGTTCGGCGCCTGCCCTGAGTGCCACGGGCTCGGCACTCGTATGGAGGTCGACCCCGAGTTGGTCGTCCCCGACGAGAGCAAGTCGCTCAACGAAGGCGCCGTGTCTCCGTGGTCGTCAGCGCATGTCGCGGACTACTACTCACGCATCATCGGCGCACTGGCAGAGGAGCTGAAGTTCAGCGCCGACACTCCATGGGGTGACCTGCCGCAGAACGTACGCGAGGCGGTCCTGCACGGTCATCCGACGAAGGTGCACGTCAAGTACAAGAACCGCTACGGCCGCGAGCGCTCCTACTACACGGCTTTCGAAGGCGCGATCACCTACCTGGAGCGTCGCCACGACGAGACCGACTCAGAGACTAATCGTGAACGCCTCGAAGGCTTCATGCGTGAAGTGCCGTGCCCGACCTGCGGCGGCACACGACTCAAGCCGGTGATCCTCGCTGTCCAGCTCAACTCCAAGGAGCTCGGACCCAAGAACATCGCCGAGGTGTGCGCTCTATCGATATCCGACGCGGCGACCTACCTCGGCTCGCTCGAGATGACCGATCGCGAGCTCCAGATCGGCGAGCGCGTCCTCAAGGAGATCAACGAGCGCCTGCGCTTCCTGCTCGATGTCGGCCTCGACTACCTCGCGCTCGACCGTGCCGCCGGATCGCTGTCGGGCGGTGAGGCTCAGCGCATCCGTCTCGCGACCCAGATCGGTGCCGGCCTCGTCGGCGTCCTCTACGTCCTCGACGAGCCGTCCATAGGCCTGCACCAGCGCGACAACCACCGACTCATCGAGACGTTGATCCGGCTGCGCGACCTCGGCAACACTCTGATCGTCGTCGAGCACGACGAGGACACCATCCGTGCCGCTGACTGGGCCGTCGACATCGGTCCCGGCGCCGGCGAGCACGGGGGACAGGTCATTGTTTCCGGACCGGTCAAGGAGCTGCTCGAGAGCAAGGACTCCCTCACGGGCAAGTACCTCTCCGGCCGTATGTCGATCCCGCTGCCAGATAAGCGGCGCCCGCGTGTCGAGGGCCGCGAGCTGACAGTGCATGGTGCGAAGGAGCACAACCTCCAGGACATTGATGTCACGTTCCCCCTTGGCATGCTGGTTGCTGTCACCGGCGTCTCCGGCTCGGGCAAGTCGACCCTGGTCAACGACATCCTCTACAAGCAGCTGGCCCGTACGGTCTATGGCTCGCGATCGATTCCTGGCCGTCACCGGTCCATCACGGGTCTGGATGCGGTCGACAAGGTCATCCACGTCGACCAGTCGCCGATCGGTCGTACTCCGCGGTCCAACCCGGCGACCTACACAGGCGTTTGGGACCACGTTCGCAAGCTGTTCGCGCAGACACCCGAAGCGAAGATGCGCGGCTACCAGCAGGGTCGGTTCTCGTTCAACGTCAAGGGTGGCCGCTGCGAGGCGTGCGCCGGCGACGGCACGATCAAGATCGAGATGAACTTCCTGCCCGACGTCTACGTTGCGTGCGAGGTTTGTCACGGCGCGCGCTACAACCGCGAGACCCTCGAGGTGCACTACAAGGGCAAGACAGTCGCCGACGTGCTCGACATGCCAATCGAAGAGGCGGTCGACTTCTTTGAGGCGATCCCGGTCATTGCACGTCACCTGCGCACACTCGTGGACGTGGGGCTTGGCTACGTACGACTCGGGCAGTCTGCCCCGACTCTGTCCGGTGGCGAGTCGCAGCGCGTCAAGCTGTCGGCGGAGCTGCAGAAGCGCTCGACCGGTCGTACGGTCTACGTGCTGGACGAGCCGACCACCGGCCTGCACTTCGAGGACATCCGCAAGCTGCTCGGCGTGCTGGGCCGCATCGTCGACTCCGGCAACTCGGTCATCGTCATCGAGCACAACCTCGACGTCATCAAGACCGCCGACTGGGTCATCGACATGGGACCCGAGGGCGGCAGTGGCGGTGGACTCTTGATCGCGGAGGGCACCCCCGAGGACATCGCCGAGAGTCCGGCGAGCCACACAGGTACGTTCCTCAAACCTCTCCTCTCGTGACCAGTAGATAGGCTCTCGACATGGCTGGAGGACTTGCGGCACTGCTCGACGACATCGCGGTACTTGCGAAGATGGCGGCTGCGTCCGTCGATGACGTCGGAGCGGCAGCCGGTCGCGCAAGTGCCAAGGCCGCGGGAGTCGTCGTTGACGACACTGCCGTGACTCCTCAGTACGTGCAGGGTGTCGCCGCAAAGCGCGAGCTACCGATGATTCGCAAGATCGCCATCGGCTCCCTGCGCAATAAGCTGCTGTTCATCCTTCCTGCGGCACTGCTGCTGAGCGAGTTCCTGCCGGACTTGCTCACGCCGCTGTTGATGATCGGCGGCACCTACCTCTGTTACGAGGGGGCCGAGAAGATCTTCGAGCGTGTCACCGGCCACAGCCCAGCCACCGAGGAGACGCAGTCGTCCGAGCTGACGCCCGAGCAGGAGAAGACGCTCGTCTCCGGCGCCATCCGTACCGACTTCATCCTGTCGGCCGAGATCATGGTCATCGCGCTCAACGAGGTCGCGGATGAGGCCTTCCTGTCACGAATGGTGATCCTCGCGGTCGTCGCGGTCGCCATCACGGTGCTGGTCTACGGCGTGGTCGCACTCATCGTGAAGATGGACGACATCGGGCTTTCCCTCGCCCAACGAAAGTCGGCGGCGTCCCAGCGGTTCGGGCTGGGCCTGGTCAGGGCGATGCCGAAGGTACTCGGCACCATCTCGGCCGTCGGCATCGTCGCGATGCTGTGGGTCGGTGGCCACATCCTGCTCGTCGGTGTCGACGACCTCGGGTGGCACGGGCCATACGAGCTCGTCCACGACCTCGAACACCACGTTCACGATGCCCTCGGTTCCGCCGGCGCGGTGTTCGGCTGGCTCACCAACACGGCGTTGTCCGCTGTCGTGGGGGCAGTCGTGGGCGCTGTCGTCGTCGCGGTGATGCATCTGGTCCCGCGTCGCCGCGCTGCACACCACTGACTGTCGCCCTCACCTCGTAGGCTGGCGGTGTGGCAGACCCCGCAAGTTACCGACCGGCGCAGGGGGAGATCCCCACTGCGCCAGGCGTCTATCGCTTCCGCGATGACGCGGGCCGGGTCATCTATGTCGGCAAGGCCAAGTCGCTGCGGCCGCGCCTGAGCTCCTACTTCCAGGACGTATCAGGCCTGCACCAGCGCACCCAGCAGATGGTGATGACCGCGAGCTCGGTCGACTGGACGGTCGTGGACACCGAGGTCGAGGCGCTTGCGCTCGAGTATTCCTGGATCAAGGAGTTCGACCCGCGATTCAACGTCAAGTACCGCGATGACAAGTCCTATCCCTGGCTCGCGGTCACGGTCAGTGAAGAGTTCCCACGCGTAACCGTCATGCGTGGAGCCCAGCGCAAGGGTGTTCGCTACTTCGGTCCTTACGGTCACGCCTGGGCGATCCGCGACACCGTCGACACGCTCTTGCGAGTGTTCCCGATGCGCTCGTGCTCCCAGGGCGTGTTCAGGCGTGCCGCGGCGATCGGTCGGCCGTGCCTGCTCGGTGACATCGGCAAGTGCGCTGCCCCGTGCGTCGGCAGGGTGTCCGCGGAAGAGCACCGCGCGATCGTCGACGACTTCCTCGCGTTCATGGGCGGCCAGACTGCCGGCTTCACAAAGCGCATCGAGAAGCGCATGCGCGAAGCGTCTGACGCCGAGGAGTTCGAGCTCGCCGCCAAGCTGCGCGACGACCTCGCAGCAATGCAGCGCGTGCTTGAGAAGCAGACCGTCGTGCTCGGCGACGGCACCGACGCGGACGTGCTCGGCTTCGTTGACGACCCGCTTGAGGTCGCCGTACAAATCTTCTCCGTACGAGGAGGACGCATCCGCGGTCAGCGCGGGTGGGTCGCCGACAAGACCGACGAGGCACCGTTCAGCGATCTCGTGCAAAGTGCGCTGATGACCTTGTACGAAGACGCCATCCCGTCGGCAATTCCGAGAGACGTGCTCGTACCCTCTCTGCCGTCAGATGCCAACATCGTGACCGAGCTCCTCAGTGAACGTCGTGGGGGACCGGTGACGATCAGAGTGCCTCGGCGCGGTGACAAGCGAGCCCTGATGGCCACCGTCGAGCAGAACGCCAAGGAGTCGATGATCCGCCACAAGATGAAGCGGTCATCAGACCTGACGGCACGCAGCCTTGCGCTGGAAGAGATCCAGGAGGCGCTTGGTCTTCCCACAGCACCCCTGCGTATCGAGTGCTACGACATCTCCAACCTGCAGGGCACCGAGATCGTCGCGTCGATGGTGGTGTTCGAGGACGGACTGCCTCGCAAGTCCGAGTACCGCCGCTTCACGATCCGTCATGAGGGCCAGAGCGATGTTGCGGCGATGCACGAAGTCATCACCCGCCGGTTCGAGCGTTTCCTGAAGGCACGAGAGAACGACGACGGTGAGGGCCCTGGCATCGATCCAGACACAGGCAAACCGCGCCGATTCGCGTACGCCCCATCGCTGATCGTGGTGGACGGCGGCCCGCCACAGGTCACTGCCGCCAAGGCAGCCATGGATGCGCTCGGCATCGAGGGCGTCGCGCTCAGCGGTCTCGCCAAGCGGCTCGAGGAGGTCTGGCTCCCCAACGATTCAGACCCAGTGATCATGCCGCGCACCAGCGAAGGCCTCTACCTCCTGCAGCGCATTCGCGACGAGGCACACCGGTTCGCGATCACACATCACCGTCAGCGTCGCAGCAAGTCGATGATCTACAGCGTGCTCGATCCGGTGAGCGGGCTTGGTCCGACCAGGCGCAAGGCTCTGCTCAAGACATTCGGCTCGGTCAAGAAACTTCGACAAGCCAGCGCAGAAGAGATCGCAACTGTGCCCGGCATCGGTCCCGCTACGGCACAATCCATCGTGGACGCACTCGCAGCGGGCGAGTCTGCACCGGCCGTCAACACCGCGACCGGAGAGATCCTGGAGGAC
>NZ_JAKFEL010000251.1:0-24417 GCF_036675695.1 Aeromicrobium sp. | reverse complement strand
ACGTCGTTGTAGACGACTTCCACATTCTTGACTGCAAGCATGCGCCCCCACATGTGACCTGGACCTCAAAGTTCCTGCACACAGAGTGTATGTTTTTGTCGCAGGCGTCAACGACGAGTTGATTTCATTTCGGACAAGAGGGCATGGAGGTGATCCCCGGAGATGCCCAAACCACGACAGCACACGGACGGCCGAGTCGCTCGCGGAGAGCGCACCCGCGAGGCGATCGTTGCCGCTCACACGGCGTTGCTGCTCGAGGGAGTCCTGAAGCCAACCGGTCAGGCCATCGCCGACCGGGCCGAGGTGTCAGTCCGTACGTTGTGGGCCAACTTCAAGGATCTGGAGGCGCTCCTCAACGAGACGACCGCGTACTGGATGGCGGCCGACGATGAATTGCGTCGGCCAGTCGATCCCAGCGATCCGTTGGACGACCGCATCGCGACGTACTGCGCCGAGCGCGGACGTCGTCTCGAGCACATTGCACCGGCAGCGCGTTCAGCTGCGCTGGGGGAGCCGTTCTCGCCGGCGTTGAAGCGCAGTCGTGAGGCGCACATCCGCAGGCTCCGGTCAGAGATCGAGACGGTCTTCGGTCGCGAGCTCGAGGCCGCCGGGCCGCAGGATCGGGACGCGCTGACGTACGCGTTGATCGCCGCCACCGGCTGGCCCAACTGGCAGCTGCTGCGGGACGACTACGAACTGAGTCCCGACCAGATTGTTGCCGTCATGAGCAAGACCTGCCACGCCCTTCTCGACCCGTTCGGCTGAGCCCCTTCGTTCCCTTGAGGTAGTCGACACGGGCGGCTCGTGGCGCGATGCTGAAGGCATGAGAGCGACCGGCTCGAAGTACGACGGGACCCTGCGGGTGATCATCTGGCTGGACGTGTTCTGGTCGGTGGTGGCCGTACTGGTGAGCGTCGCGGGCAGCATCGTCGTCGCCGTGCTTGGTCTGCCTCACACCGCGCTGGGCGAGGTTGCTACCGCGACGTTGGTAGCGGGGGTGTTCCTGGCTGCGACCGGCGCGATCACCGCGGTTCTCCTGATGCTCAGGCTGCGTGCCGGCAACTACTTCATGCCGCCGGACCTGAAGTTTCCCCTGCCATCGGTGATGCGCCCATCGGCCTGAGGACAGTGGGGGGCACAAAGAAAGGACCGGCTCCCTCGCGGGAACCGGTCCTTTCTCGTGTACGAGTGATCAGCGCTCTACGGTGCCGGCGATGAAAGCCTCGAGCGTCTCGCGACCGAGGTCATCGGGACGCTGCTCCGGGGGCGACTTCATCAGGTAGGACGAAGCCGACAGCAGTGCGCCGCCGATGCCACGGTCCTTGGCGATTTTCGCCGCACGGATGGCGTCGATGATGATGCCGGCCGAGTTGGGCGAGTCCCAGACTTCGAGCTTGTACTCGAGGTTCAAGGGAACGTCACCGAACGCGCGACCCTCAAGGCGGACATAAGCCCACTTGCGGTCGTCGAGCCAAGCCACATAGTCCGACGGACCGATGTGCACGTTGCGGCTGTCCTTCAGACCCGCGAGCGGGCCGGTCAGGTTGGACGTGACGGCCTGCGTCTTGGAGACCTTCTTGGACTCAAGACGATCACGCTCCAGCATGTTCTTGAAGTCCATGTTGCCGCCGACGTTGAGCTGGTACGTACGGTCCAGCACGACTCCGCGGTCTTCGAACAGCTTGGCCATCACACGGTGCGTGATGGTGGCGCCGACCTGGCTCTTGATGTCGTCACCGATGATCGCGACGCCGGCGTCCTCGAACTTCTTGGCCCACTCGGGGTCGGAAGCGATGAAGACGGGCAGCGCGTTGACGAAGGCAACCTTCGCGTCGATGGCGCACTGGGCGTAGAACTTGTCCGCCTCTTCCGAACCAACCGGGAGGTAGGAGACGAGAACGTCAGCCTTGGTGTCCTTGAGGACCTGGACGATGTCAGCCGCAGGAGCGTCCGACTCCTCGATGGTCTCGCGGTAGTACTTGCCGAGACCGTCGAGCGTGTTGCCCTTCTGGACGATGACGCCGGTCGGCGCAACGTCAGCGATCTTGATCGTGTTGTTCTCGCTGGCCTGCGTCGCCTCGGAAAGGTCGAAGCCGACCTTCTTGGCGTCGACGTCGAACGCTGCAACGAACTCGATGTCGCTGACGTGATAGTCACCGAACATGACGTGCATCAGCCCGGGGACACTGCCCTGGGGATCCGCGTTCTTGTAGTACTCGACGCCCTGGATCAGGGACGTGGCGCAGTTGCCCACACCCACAATTGCTACGCGTACCGAACCCATGGGTTCTCCTCCATTGATGGAATTCACTTCTGTCTGGTCACTTCTCTGTCTTGTCGTTCTCTGTCGTGTCGTACCCGCCGGAGCGCTCGCGGTCGATCAGCTCGGTCAGCCACTTGACTTCGCGTTCGACCGATTCGAGCCCGTGCTTCTGAAGCTCCAACGTGTAGGAGTCGACCCGTTCACGTCCGCGCTGTGCTGCCGTACGGACGTTCTCGAGACGCTCCTCGAGACGGCTACGCCGCCCCTCGAGGATGCGAACCCTCGTCGGCGAATCGGTACGCGAGAAAAATGCGAACCGTACGCCGAAAGTTTCGTCGTCCCACGTTGCCGGGCCGGACTCCTCGAGCGCTTGCGCGAAGAACTCCTTGCCCTCGGCCGTGAGGCGATAGACGATGCGACCGCGGCGCCCACGTCCTGCCACGTCACTGGGTTCGTCGGCCACGATGTAGCCGGACTTGCCGAGTGCCTTGAGGCAGGGATAGAGGGTGCCGTAGGAGAGCACGCGGGTCCAGCCGAGCAGGACGTTGACCTGCTTGCGCAGCTCGTATCCGTGCATGGGGGCATCGTGAAGCAGTCCGAGAACTGCCACCTCGAGTGCCGCGCCGCGTTTGGTCATTGCCCTGTCCTGATGCCGGGAGCCATACCTGACATAGAGATGTTCATGTCAAGCACATGTCGAACCTGTTATATCGGAACGATACATCGCATCGCCATGTCGCGCTACTCGGTGTATGCCCGCGCCGTAGGGTGATGCTCGACACGCGGCACGGCAGCCGATTATCGATCTCTCAGGTACGTTCGGCACACTTGGTCGATGACGGATCCATTCATGGGTTCCCGACGGAGGTAGACGGAGTCTTGGCAGCACAACGCAAACGAGTAGCAACGAAGGCCAGCAGCAGGGCCGCGGGCAAGCCCAACAAGCTGCGGGCTTTTTCGTGGAAGATCAGCGGTCGTGGCCCGTGGTACACCGCAGCGCTGCGTTGGTTCGCTTTCCTCGGTGTGGTCGGCACGCTCATCGGTGCCATCACGTTCTTCGTGCTCTACCAGGCGATCAAGATCCCTGACCCCAACGCTGCTTTCAAGACCGAGACCACCAAGGTCTACTACTCCGACGGCAAGCATCGAATCGGTTCATTCGCGACGCAGGACCGCGAGAGCATTCCGCTGTCCGACATGCCGGCTTCGATGCAGGCGGCTGTGATCGCCGCCGAGGACCGCTCCTTCTACACAAACCGCGGCATCGACGTCAAGGGCATCATCCGCGCGGCACGCAACAACGCGACGAGCGGTGAGATCCAGGGTGGCGCGTCGACGATCACCCAGCAGTACGTCAAGATCCTCTATCTCAACCAGGAACGCTCCTACACCCGCAAGGTCAAGGAAGCGATCCTCTCGATCAAGATCCACAACCAGCTGACCAAGAAGGAGATCCTCGAGGGTTACCTCAACACGATCTACTTCGGCAACGGTTCGTATGGACTCGAGGTCGCCGCGCAGACGTACTTCGACAAGCCAGCCAAGGAGCTCGACTTCCAGGAGTCGGCGCTGCTCGCGACGATCATCAACAGCCCGTCGTTCTACGACCCGTACGTCGAGGGCGCCGAGTCACGCATCACCCCGCGATTCCACTACGTGCTCGACGGGATGCTGAAGTCGGGTGCCATCACGGCCGACCAGCGAGCCGAGTGGCAGGACAAGCTGCCCAAGGTTGCCAAGCTGCGGGAGAACAACCGCTACAAGGGCACCAAGGGATTCCTGCTCAGCATGGTGAAGAAGGAGATGCTTGACCTCGAGTTCAGCGAGTCCCAGATCGATGGCCAGGGCCTGCGCATCATCACGACGTTCGACTACAACAAGCAGAAGGATGCCGTCGCCGCGGTCAAGGCCGTGAAGCCCGCCGGGCTCAAGCAGCTCCACACAGCCCTGGTCTCGATCCAGCCCGGCACGGGAGCAGTACGTGCGCTCTATGGCGGACCTGACTACCTCAAGAGCCAGCTCAACTGGGCGACTCTCGGCACCCAGCCGGGGTCGACGTTCAAGATCTTCTCGGTCATCGCGGCACTCGAGAACGGCTACAGCCTCAAGACGGAACTCAACGGAGCCTCCCCTGTCGATTTCGGCAATGGCGTCGTGATCGAGAACCAGGGCGACAGTGGCGGCCGGGGCTACGGCAAGATTCCGCTGCTGAAGGCAACCGAGAACTCCGTCAACACGGCCTTCGCCGACCTGGTCGACCAGATGGACGACGGGCCGGGCAAGACGCTCGACGCGGCCAACGAGGCCGGCATCCCGACCAGCGTCACCGACAAGTTCGACCGGAACGTGCTCAGCGTCCCGCTCGGCTATGCGCCCGTCCCGCCGATCGACATGGCCAACGCCTACGCGACGATCGCGGCGAGCGGCAAGAAGGCTGACTGGTACGTCATCAAGAAGGTCACCGACTTCCGCAAGAAGGAGACCCTGCACGAGCACAAGAAGGAAACCGAGCAGAGCATCCCCAAGGACGTTGCTGCCGACACCATTGCGGCGCTCCAACAGGTCGTGAGGTCAGGCAGCGGCACGAACGGTCGTACGATCTGCCCCACCGGTGGCAAGACCGGTACGGCGACGGCTGGTGAGGGCCCGACGTCTCGTGTGTCGTCATCGTGGTTCGCGGGGATCACACCCAAGCTCGCCACTGCCGTCATGTACAACCGTGGCAAGGGCAACGAGGAGCTCGAGGGTTACATGAACCCCTTCTTCGGTGGCACGTACCCGGCCATCACGTTCCGCACGTTTATGAATGCGGCCCTGGATCCGGCCAACTGCGGCACGTTCCCGCCGCCCGCCAACATCAAGTCGACCAAGGGCACCAACTACAAGAAGCCGCCGCCCAACTGCAAGGGCCCGACGATCCTCAACCCGGCGAAGACCAAGTGCGTCCTGCCGCCGCCGCCAGATTGCGATCCACCCCAGGTGCTGAACGACGCCAAGACGGCGTGCGTCGACCCGGCGCCGGTGGACCAGTGCCCGACGGAGCCTGGCAACGGGCCATGCGCGGATCCGGAGGAGCCGGCCACCGAGGAAGAGTGCATCGCAGCCGGCGGCAACTGGAACGACTTCCTGAACAAATGCTCCGGGTGGAGTGGCGGTGAGTGGAAGCTGATTCCGCTGATCGTCGCGGGCTACCTGTACCGCCGACGGATGGAAGAGCTAGAGCCGATACTGGTCCGAGACCGGAGCTAGGGCGGGCCCTAGTCGAGGATGACGGCGTCGAAGGTGGCGGTGGTGAACCGCACTGCCACCTCGACGGTGTCTCCGACCTCGGGCACCGCTGCGCTGGCCGGCAGGAAGACCATGCTCGCCTGCATGTGAGGCGGCTCGGCGAACCAGCGCTGCTTGCCGTCGATCGTGAATGGCGACAGCGAGAAGCCCGCCGCTTCCAGCCCACCTTTGGCGAGTGACTTGCCCCGCTGCACGGCACCTGACGACGCCTTGGGAGCCTCGAGTCCGATGCCGTGGCTCGTGCCACCCGCGATGATCAGCAGATAGCCGTCGCGCGGCATGGAACGTTGCCGGTAGCCGACCCGCTCACCTCGCGCGAGCTGATGCCGGTCAAGCACGGTCGCACGCACGGAAAGCGCTCCGAGATCACCGAGCCACAGCGATGTGCCGATGCGGGGGCGAACGTCCAGGTGCGGTCGTCGTTCGCGAATCGTGGCGAGCTCGTCGGGCGTGAGGTGCGAGACGAAGAATGTGGTGGTCTCGACCTGGGACGCTGCTAGGGCGGCGGCCCAGCTCTCGGCCTCTGCCAGGTTGTGACCAGTCATCGGCAGGTGGATGGCGAAGCCCTCGACCTGCAGCTCGCCCAAGGCAGCGACGGCTGCCGCGAGCTCGTGGCGGTCGAAGCCATGCCGAGACATCGACGTCTCGCCCTCGATGATCACCCGACTGTCGGAGTGGTCGGCAGCAAGAGCGGCGATGTCCTCGACCCGTCCCACCGTATGGATGAGGCGTGCGTCGTACATGACTTCGCCATCGAATGGTCGCCACGGCGACAGCACCATGACGTCGCCCGCGAACGCCTTGAGCGCACCGGGCACCTCGGCGTACGTACCGACGGCGATCGAGCTGACGCCCAGGTCGGCCGCCTCGGCGGCGAGGAGGTCGCGGCCGAATCCGTAGCCATTGCCCTTGATCACCGGCACGAGGCCGGGGGTCTGTTCGGTCAGCGCGCGGAGTCCACGGCGCCAGCGCTCGGCATCGACGTGGAGCTCGAAGCTCATCCTCTGCTCCTCATATAGGCGGTGAACCCAAGGTAGAGGGCGCGGTTGAGGGGGAGGTCCCACTCCCCGAGATACTCGACCGCCTCGCCACCGGTGCCGACCTTGAACTGGATCAGGCCTGCGTGCGAGTCGTCCGGGTCGATCGTCTCGGTGATTCCGCGCATGTCGTAGATCGTTGCACCGGCCGCCATCGCATCGCGGATCATCTGCCACTGGATGGCATTGGACCCGCGCACATCTCGCTTGGCTGTGGTCGATGCGCCGTACGAGTACCAGGCGTGCTGACCAACGCGCACCATCGTCGTCGAGGCGACGAGGTCGCCTTCGTGGTGCGCGAGGTAGAGCACCAGGCGGTCAGGCTCTTCGGCATTGAGCGCGTCCCACATGCGTTCGAAGTACGACAGGGGTCGCGGGGTGAAGTGATCGCGTACGGCGGTCTCGGCATAGACCTCATGGAACGCCGACAGATCTGCCTTCGTGCCAGTGGTGACCTCGACCCCGAGCTTCGCGGCCTTCTTGATGTTGCGTCGCCAGAGCTGGTTCATGCCGGCGAGCACATCGTCCTCACTGCGATCGGCGAGCGGGATCTGGAAGTTGAACTTCGGCTGTCCGGCGGTGAACCCACCGCTGGCATCGAGCTCCTTCCAGCCGAGCTTCTTGAGCGACTGCCGCAATCCGAGAGCCGCATCGTCGCTGACGTCGGCAGGCACATCGGACAGCGACGTGAGCACCGGATCGGCGATGGCTGCCTTGATTGTCGCGGCATTCCACCGCCGCATCACGACAGGCGGGCCCATACGTATGCCGAACGCACCCTGCTTCTTGAGGTGCGCTGCCATCGGCGTCAGCCAGTCGTCCAGCCTCGAGTCGAACCAGTCGATGTCCGGACCTTCGGGAATGTAGGCGAGATAGCGCTGCAACTTGGGAAGCTGCCGATACAGCACGAGCGCAGCGCCAACGAGGGTCTCGCCCCTGAACCAGCCGATCGACTCACCGCGCCACTCGTTCTTGACAGTGGCCCACGCGGGGGTCTGCAGGAAGCTCACCGAAGAGCGGCTGCGTACGAAGTCGAGGTGCTCGGGTGTGCTGATGGAGCGGACGCTGAGTTGTCTAGAAGCAGGCGTTGACGTCACCGCTCCACGCTACCAACGGTCATGTGAAGTGGCGCGAGAGCCGACGGTGCCGATGAGCGAAGAACGCCGCGATGACGCGTCGGAGGATGGGTCCCACCAGTGGCAGGCGGGCCTCGAAGGTCAGCCGGTCGTGGACCTCGACGCTGCCGGCGTTGATCTCGGTGAGTGTTCGCTGATGCTCCCAGCGGCGCATGCTCAGCATCGTCGACTTCTCGTGGAAGCCAGTGCCGGGATCGAGTTCGGCGATCGTGAGGGCGTCGTAGTCGAACGGGATGAGGCCGAACAGCCGAAGCCACGCCTTGCCGAGCGGCTCGCCGACCGGAACGTTGTCGATCGTGAGCTCCTTGGTGCCGCGGGGCATGCTCATCGTCATCCACGGACGCATCTCGTCGTTGATGCCCTCAGGGGTGATGACGCGCTCCCAGACGGCCGACTTCGAGGCGTTGATGACCGAAGTACGGTCCACGATGTAGGGCGTCACGAGATTAGGGTAACCTAACTTGTATGACTTCTGGAGTTCGTACATTCGACGCGGAAGTGCTTGGCACCGCCAGGCTCTCCGCCCATCTGGTGACCGTCACACTCGGCGGTCACCTCGAAGGCTATGCCTCCACCGGCATCCCGGACGAGTACGTGCGCGTGCTGATCCCGCCGCCGGGCACGACGCTGGCGCTGCCGGAGATCGACGACCGGTGGGAGTTCACATACCCCGAAGGTGCGCCCGAGCTGGCACCTCGCGTCTACACAATCTCAGACCACCGCATCGTCGAGGGCCAGACCCAGCTCGACCTCGACATTGCCCTGCACGACGAGGGCATCGGCTCGGACTGGGCCCGTGACTGCAAGCCTGGCGACCGCGTAGGGCTCATTCAGCCGCACGGTCTGTACGCCGCGCCAGCCGCAGTCGGCTGGCAGCTGCTGGTCGCCGACATCACCGGCGTTCCTGCCGTGGCGCGCATCCTGCGCGGCCTCGATCCCGGTCAGCGAGTTGACGTCGTCATCGTGCTGACCGATCCGGCCGACGAGATTCCGTTGCCGAGTGCTGCTGACGTCACCATCACCTGGCAGGTCGTCGCGAAGGACACCGACATCGCCGATGCGCTCGCCGAAGCGGTCACCTCACGCGAGCTGCCTGACAACGATCGGTACGTGTGGCTCGCCGGCGAGGCGCGGGCGAGCCGTGCCGTACGCCGCCATCTTCGTCGTGAGCTCGGCTGGCCCCAGTCAGACTTCTACACCTGCGGCTACTGGCAGGTTGAAGCCGAGAAGTGGAACGCGCGCTACGACCAGGTCGCTGACGTCGTCATCGCCAAGGCCGAGGAAGTGCAGAAGAAGGTCGGCGACGACCAGGGCGCCTATCTCGATGCCCTGGACGATATCTACGAGAGCGTAGGGCTTTAAGCCACCACGACGTATCGCGGCTGCGCTGGGGTGAGCAGCAGGTGCATGCCGGCCTCGGCAGGTGTGCGGTCGGCCTTGCGATGGTTGCAGCGAATGCAGGCCGCAACGGCGTTGTCCCACGTGAGCGTGCCCCCACGGCTTCGCGGGACGATGTGGTCGACGGTCTCGGCGCGTCCACCGCAGTAGGCGCACATCTTGTCGCGGGCCTTGATGGCGCTCTTGGTGCACAGGTTGGACCGGCGGTGCATCCAGCGGGTCACGACGTAGCGAACGAGGCGTAGGACCTTGGGCTTGGGGAACGGGCCGAATGATCCGCCGGCTTCTTCCTCGATGACTGCGACCTCGCGTACGAGCATCTTGATCGCGTGACGCATCGACACACGCTGGAGAGGCTCGTAGCTCGCGTTGAGCACCAGGACGTATGCATCCGCCATGATTCCGGCCCCTTTCTGAGCGAAAGCGTATCCGTCAGCACAGGGAAATGCCCCAAAAGAGATCGAATCTCAATCAGTGTCGCGATCTCGGAATATGTGCGAGCCCGCGTCAGTTGCCAGTCAAAGTACGTCGGTCAAGAAATGTCTGATCCGTATGTCGAAATGGTGGTCTCCCGTTCGTCGTATTGATGACGGGTGGTCGACCGGCCCCCAGCCGCTCCGAAACGAAGGACATGTCATGACCGCGCACACCGACGGCGTACCTGAAGCGTCGACAGGGCCAGAGCTCGCAGAGTTCGAGGCCGAATTCAGCGAGACGTCCGACGAGCCCGGCGACACCTTCAAGACGCCGCTCGTTATCAAGCTCCTCGTCGCCGCGACATTCGTCGTGATCCTCAACGAGACGATCATGCTCAACGCGGTGCCGAGCCTGATGGCTGACTTCAACGTGGAGGCACGCGACGCGCAGTGGATCTCGTCGATCTTCATGCTGACGATGGCCGCGGTCATCCCCATCACAGGCTGGTTCCTGCAGCGCGTGACCACCCGGTCCGCCTACACGATCGCGATGACGACATTCGGGATCGGCACGATCATCTGCGGCATCGCGCCGATCTTCGAGCTGCTTCTCGTCGGTCGCGCGGTTCAGGCGGCCGGCACGGCAGTGATGATGCCGCTTCTCATGACCACGGTCATGACAGTCGTTCCAGAGCAGGCCAGGGGCCGCGTCATGGGCAACATGATGCTGGCGATCTCGGTCGCGCCCGCCATGGGTCCGGCCGTCTCGGGACTCATCCTCAACCTCGGCTCGTGGAGACTGATCTTCGCGTTCATGCTGCCCATCGCGGTCGTCGTCTCGGTGCTCAGCCTGCGACACCTCAAGAACGTCGGCGAGACCAACACCGCACCAGTCAGCTGGTTCAGCGTCGCGGTTGCTGCGCTTGGTTTCAGCACGTTGGTCTACGGACTCAGCGAGGTCGGCGCTCGCAGCTCCGGCCAGCTCACGGTGTTGATCGGCGTCGGCGCCGCACTCGTCGCGCTCTTCACCTTCTGGCAGCTGCGCCTGCAGCGCATCGAACGGCCGCTGCTCGACCTGCGCGCGTTCAAGCACCGTACGTTCACCGTGACCCTGGTGCTGATGTCGATGGCGTTCATGGCGTTCCTCGGTTCGATGATCCTGTTGCCGCTCTACCTCCAGCAGCTACGGGGTCTCTCAGCCATGCAGACCGGCTTGCTCGTCATGCCGGGTGGGTTGGCCATGGGTCTGCTCGGCCCGCGCATCGGCGCCATCTACGACAAGATCGGCGCCCGTCCGCTGGTGATCCCAGGCTCGATCCTGATGGTCGTCGCGTTGTTCACGATGAGCCGGGTGATCGACGAGAACACCCCGTACGCGCTGCTCCTCGGCCTGCACGTCCTGCTGATGCTCAGCCTTGCGGCGATCTTCACCCCGGTGTTCACCCTTGGCCTGGGCGCACTGCCGCCTGAGCTCTACTCGCACGGCAGTTCGATCCTCGGCACGCTTCAGCAAGTTGCCGGTGCGGTCGGTACGGCAGCCCTCGTGGTGATCCTCGAGAACCGTTCGGAGACCCTCGTGTCCAGCGGGTCAACAGCAGACCAGGCGTTCGTCGGAGGTTTGCAGTGGGCGTTTGTCGCTGGCGCGGTGTTCGGAGCCGTCGTCATCGCACTCTCTCTGATGCTGCCGGCAAAGGCCGACCTTCCGGCGGCACCCGCACATCACTGAGCTGCGTTGAGCAGCGTCGGCCGGGCGAGCGGCCGACGCTGAAACGCGCCTGTGACATATCCGCGCTACGGTCGAGGGCGTGAACACTTCAGAGCTCTTCGACGACTACGGTCCAGTCGCGGGCTTTGACGAGATGTTCGAGAAGGCCGAGGTTCGCGAGAACTATGGCACGATCCACGAATCCTTCCTCAAGATGGGTCCCGAGGAGATCCGGCTGCGCGCCGACTCCCTCGCCTCCTCCTATCTGGAGCAGGGCGTTACCTTCGGCGTTGCCGGTGAGGAACGTCCGTTCCCGCTCGACATCGTCCCGCGCCTGATCGAGTCCGAGGACTGGCAGCACGTCGATGCCGGCGTACGCCAACGCGTGCTCGCGCTCGAGCGATTCCTCGCCGACGCCTACGGTCCCGGCGAGCTGTTCACCGACGGCGTTGTTCCCCGTGAAACCGTCATGACCTCCCCGCACTATCACCGCGTCGTCGCGGGCCTCGAGCCGCCGAATGGCGTACGCGTGCACGTCGCGGGGGTCGATCTGATCCGTGACGGCAACGGTGACTTCCGGGTGCTGGAGGACAACGTACGAGTGCCGTCCGGTGTCTCCTACGTCATGACCAACCGTCGTGCTCTGTCGGCCGCGCTGCCCGAGGTGTTCGCCGATCACCGCATCCGCCCGGTGGCTCAGTACTCACAGGCTCTGCTCGCTGCGCTGCGCAAGGCGGCACCCGCCGGCGTCAGCGATCCGACCGTCGTCGTGCTGACGCCCGGTGTCTACAACTCCGCATACTTCGAGCACACCCTGCTCGCACGCACGATGGGCGTCGAGCTGGTCGAAGGTCGCGACCTCGTATGCCGTTCGGGCCGCGTCATGATGCGAACGACGAACGGCCTCGAGCCGGTGCACGTCATCTATCGCCGCATCGACGACGAGTTCCTGGACCCGGTGCAGTTCCGCGCCGACTCGGCGCTCGGAGTCCCGGGCATCATCAATGCTGCACGTGCTGGCCACGTGACGATCGCCAACGCGGTCGGCAACGGTGTCGCGGACGACAAGCTGCTCTACACGTACGTCCCCGACCTGATCCGCTACTACTTGTCGGAGGAGCCGATCCTTCGCAATGTCGACACCTGGCGGATGGGTGAGCCGGAGCAGCGTGAAGAAGTGCTCGATCGGCTCGACGAGCTCGTGCTCAAGCCCGTCGATGGCTCGGGCGGCAAGGGCATCGTGATCGGACCGGCGGCGAGCAAGGACGAGCTCGACGAGCTGCGCGGCAAGATCCTGGACGATCCTCGAGCCTGGATCGCGCAGCCGGTCATCTCGCTGTCGACCGTGCCGACGCTGGTCGAGGATGGCATCCGCCCCCGCCACGTCGACCTACGTCCGTTCGCGGTGC
Organism: Aeromicrobium sp.; assembly: GCF_036675695.1. Taxonomy (GTDB): domain Bacteria; phylum Actinomycetota; class Actinomycetes; order Propionibacteriales; family Nocardioidaceae; genus Aeromicrobium. Next base: position 11,765 of record NZ_JAKFEL010000251.1, on the reverse strand, counting down.
ACGACGGCGACGACGTATGGGTGCTGCCCGGAGGCCTCACCCGAGTGGCGCTCCCGGAGGGAGAGCTGATCGTCAACTCCAGCCGCGGTGGCGGTTCCAAGGACACCTGGGTATTGGCCGGACTGAGTGAACCAGAGGACGAGGGCGAGGTCGCACCCAATGCCACCGCGATCGCGGGCATCAGCCAGTCGGCGGGTCCGGCCTTCGACGGCGACACCCGCGGTGTCCAGGTCCAAGAGCAGGAACAGCAGCAACAGCAGCAGGGTGGCGGTGAACAACCATGTTGAGCCGCATTGCGCAATCACTGTTCTGGATCGGCCGCTACCTCGAGCGGGCTGATGACACTGCCCGCATCCTCGACGTACAAATGCAGGTCCTGATCGAGGACCCCGGTATGGACGAGCGCACGTCGTGCGAACAGCTCCTTTCCGTCATGGGAGTCGAGGACTACACCGGCATCCCCAACCGCTGGCTGATCCTCGATCTGCTCGCGCACAACGCGGACTCGCCCGTATCGATCGCCGCAGCAATCGGCGCCGCCCGCGAAAGCGCGCGCCGCGCCCGCGAGACGCTCTCGACCGACATCTGGGCTGCGATCAACACGACGTGGCGCGGACTCTCGGCCGCCCAGGCGATGCGACCGCCCGAGATGTTCACCTGGGTACGCAACCGAACGGCGATGATCTCGGGGATCGCCGACTCGACGATGTCGCGCGACGAAGGCTGGCAGTTCTACATGCTCGGTCGCAGCATCGAGCGCGTCGACATGACGGCACGACTGCTCTCGACGGCAGCACTTGCATCGGGACCGCAGGTTGCTTGGCCGACGACGCTTCGTGCGTGTGGCGCGTACGAGAGCTTCATCCGGGCCTATCGCGGGATCGAGGCCGATCGCCAGGCCGCCGAGTTCCTGCTGCTCGACCGTTGGTTCCCGCGCTCGATCGTGTCGTCACTGGCGCAGGCCGAGAAGGCGCTCACCAAGCTCGAGTCCTCGGGCCAGCGTTCGGGGTTCAGTGACGAGGCACAACGACTGCTGGGCCGAGCGCGTACCGAGCTCGAATATCGTCCGCTCGCCGACATCGTCTTCGATTTGCCGGTTGAGATGGAGCGCCTGCAGCGCAGCTGCGCGGCCGCGAGCGATGCGGTGTCAGCGCGCTACTTCGCCGAGTCCGAAGCACACACCTGGCGCGGAGGTGTGTTGTTGTGAGCATGCAGCTGCGCATCCGGCATACGACGGGCTATCACTACGAGAAGGGCGCGGTGGCGTCCTTCAACGAAGCCCGCATGACGCCGATGACGACGTCCGAGCAGTACGTCCTTCGATCGCGACTCGAGATCTCGCCGGCTCCGTGGTCATACGAGTACCGCGACTACTGGGGCACCACCGTCACGTCCTTCGAGGTGCACGACCCGCACCAGGACCTGTCGGTCGTGGCGACCTCGATCGTCGACACACAGGGCACGCCACCCGAGCCGCACGGACTGGCCTGGGATGCGCTCGATGCAGTGCAGGACGAATGGTGCGAGTTTCTGGCGATGAGCAGCTGGGTTGCGCCAGCACCGGAGTTGCTCGCTGAGCTCGCACCTTTGCGCGCGGCTGCGGCCACGCCGACCGACTACGCGATGGCCGTCATGGCGTTTCTTCACGAGCGGATCGCGTACGTACCCGGAAGCACAGAGGTCACGACCACGGCGGCCGATGCGTGGACCGAGCAGACCGGCGTGTGTCAGGACTTTGCTCACCTCACCCTTGGCGCTCTTCGTGAAGCGCGCATCCCGGCTCGGTACGTGTCGGGCTACCTGCATCCGTCGCCCGATCCCGAGGTCGGCGAGACCGTCGCCGGCGAGTCCCATGCGTGGATCGAGTGGTGGGACGGCGAGTGGGTCGGCTGGGATCCGACCAATGCGATCACCCCGGGCCCTCGCCACGTCGTCGTCGCGAAGGGTCGCGACTACGCTGACAGCCCACCGTTGCGCGGCATCTATTCGACGTCCGGCGGGTCTGAGCTCTTCGTCGGCGTGGAGATCACTCGCCTTCGGTAGGTTTTCGTCATGGCTCTTTTGCATGGCACTGCCGAACTGGTCCCGTCCAAGCGCGAGCTCCTCGCCGATTGGATGCCGAATCAACCGTGGTTCCACGGCGGCGAGATCAAGCCGTTGGGTTCGTTCCGGTTCGACGACCCCGACGGTGAAGTCGGCATGGAGTCGATCATCCTCACCGCGGACGGTCATACGTACCAGGCGGCGATGACCTACCGCGCTGCTCCGCTCGAGGGCGGGCGACTGATCGGCACGATGGACCACAGCGTGCTGGGCCCTCGTTGGGCGTACGACGCCACCAGCGATCCGGTCTTTGCCGCGGGTCTCGGTACGACGATCCTGGCGGGCGGGACACAGGCGCCATTGGTGCGCGACACCGGCACGGAGACCGTGTCCGTTGACCCGGTCGTGACGGTGAAGGGCAGCGGCGTGCCGGGAGCAGAGATCGAGACGATCGAGCTGCGCGGCTCGGCGGTGACCGACGAGGGCACGCTGATGGAGACCTCAGGGCCCAACCTCGTGCTGATTCACGATCTTGATGGTGGTGCCAAGACGATGGGCGACCACCGCCTGACCGGGCAGTGGGAAGGCAGCCCGTCAGTGCTGCTGGCGGTGGCGCGGCTGCGCTAGAGGACTGGGTGCGGTCCTTTCGGATCGCGCTAGCGTGGTCGGCATGACCGAAGAGCGCTATTACGCCGACGCCGTCCCCGACACCCACCGCCCGTACGTTGCCGCGGAGGACCGCTACCAGCACCTTGACTACCGCCGGGTCGGAACAAGCGGCCTGCTCCTGCCGCCGATCTCCCTCGGACTGTGGTGGAACTTCGGCGACGATCGGCCCTTCGCCACCCAGCGCGAAGTCCTGCGCCACGCGTTCGACAAGGGCATCACGCACTTCGACCTCGCCAACAACTACGGTCCGCCCTATGGCTCCGCAGAGGAGAACTTCGGCCGGATGATGCGAACGGACTTCAAGCCGTACCGCGACGAGCTGATCCTCTCGAGCAAGGCCGGCTGGGACATGTGGCCCGGCCCGTACGGGAAGCTCGGCTCGCGCAAGTACCTCCTGTCCAGCCTCGACGCATCGTTGGAGCGAATGAGCGTCGACTACGTCGACATCTTCTACTCGCACCGCGCCGATCCGGGCACACCGGTCGAGGAGACGATCATGGCGCTCGACACCGCGGTTGGTCAGGGCAAGGCGCTGTACGTCGGAATCTCGTCCTACTCCCCGGACCGCACCGCCGAGGCTGTCGCGGTTGCTCGTGACCTCGGCACACCTCTCGTCATCCACCAGCCGTCCTATTCGCTGGTCAACCGCTGGGTCGAGGGTGGGCTGCTGACCGTTCTCGACGATCACGGCCTCGGATCGATCGGGTTCTCTCCGCTGGCGCAGGGCCTGCTGACCGACCGCTACCTCGGCGACGACCCGATCGAGCACGCCGTCAACCGCGGCAGCCTGGACGAGGGAGTGCTGACCGAGGACAACCTGGAACGTCTCCGCGGCCTCGCGGCAATAGCCAAGAAGCGGGATCAGTCCCTCGCGCAGATGGCACTCGCGTGGATCCTTCGCCCGGTGGTGTGACATCGGCCCTCATTGGAGCCTCATCGACCAAGCAGCTAGACGAGAACCTCGCGGCCGCGGCCAACACCGACTTCACCGCCGAGGAGCTTGCAGAGATCGACAAGTACGCCGGTGTCGTCGACGGCGTCGACCTCTGGAAGGTCTCTGCCGACCTCTAGGCCTTTATGTCGTTGCGGCCTTGACTCGGCGCGTGAGCTCTTCGGGCGGCAACGGGGTGATGTCGGTGATCGTCGCGGGGCCGACCGACAGCTCGCCATCGTCGAGTGGCTCGCAGCGGATTCCGCCGCGTCCACGCAGCGCCTGGTGCGCTCCCGGAGCGAAGGCCTCGTTCATCCACGCGCAAGGGTTGGCTGGTGTCAGTGAGCGGAAACGGATCGGACCGTGGCCTGCGTCGAGGGTGAAGGACGTACGAGCGAGAGCGTCGACATCGAGCCCGCGCGTGACGATGTTGCGCCGAGCCAGCGAAGGATCGAAGGGTCCGGCCGCGAGCTCGCCCTCGAGCCAGTGGAGCGATTCGGTGGCGATCAGGGTGACGGAGGCGTACGTGAACTTCGTGCCGAAGTAGCGATCGCCGACAAGTCCCTTGTGTGCTCGCACGCGTACGGAGTCTGCGACCTCGACCCCGTCGAACGGTGGGACCCCACTGCTGGGACGGCCCTCGTACGCGTGCCGCGGTGACACGACGAGCGTGACGATCTCCAAGTCCACACCTCGACGATATCGGGGTCGTTGTGACGATTGTCAGGGTCGGAGCGGGTCGAAGGACCCGGGCGCATCAGCCCGAGTCATGAGTAGCGTGGTGTCCGCCCCTGATTGCACGTGACCTGGAGACCCCATGACCATCGCCGCCCCGGACCGCACGATCGCCGCTTCAGCAGTCGACCTGACCAAGGTCTACGGCAAGGACGATGCCGAGGTCCGCGCACTGGCAGGCGTCACGATCGATCTGTATGCCGGCGAGTTCACCGCTGTGATGGGCCCCTCGGGCTCAGGCAAGTCGACGCTGATGCACTGCATGGCGGCGCTGGACACTCCGACGAGCGGCACCGTCAGCGTCGGAGACACCCAGCTGGCGCATCTCAAGGACAAGGCGCTCACCGAGCTGCGTCGGGACCAGGTCGGGTTCGTGTTCCAGGCCTACAACCTGGTGCCGACGCTGACCGCTGAGGAGAACATCTTGCTTCCGCTGTCGATCGCGGGCCGCACTCCCGATGCGGGGTGGTTCGACACCGTGATCGACGCGGTGGGACTCCGAGACCGCCTGAGGCACCACCCGAACGAGATGTCCGGCGGACAGCAACAGCGCGTCGCCTGTGCTCGCGCACTGGTGAGTCGCCCATCAATCGTGTTTGCCGACGAACCGACCGGCAACCTTGACTCGACTTCGAGCGCGGAGATTCTCGGCTTCCTGCGTCGCTCAGTCACCGAGTTCGGCCAGACCGTCGTGATGGTGACCCACGACCCGGCGGCGGCGTCATACACCGATCGTGTCGTGTTCCTCGCCGATGGGCTTGTGGTGGATGAGCTCCGAAATCCCACCGCGGACTCGGTGCTCGAACGTATGGCCGCCCTCCAGGTCCGCACAGTGTTGCCGACCAGCACCGGCAAGGACGCGGGCTGATGCTTCGGGTCACTCTGCGCAACCTGTTTGCGCGCAAGGTACGGCTGATCCTCAGCGCGTTCGCGATCGTGCTGGGCATCGCGTTCCTTGCTGGCTCGCTGGTGTTCACCGACACGATCGGCAAGAGCTTTGACGACATCGCGAGTGGCGGCGTTCCGGATGCGACGATTCGTCTCAGCGGTCTCGATCAGGGCGGCATCGACCAGGTGATCAACGTCGACAGCCGCCGGATTTCGGCCTCGGTCGTCCCCGAGCTGGCGGCGCTTCCGGGAGTCAGTCGCGCGGACGGCTCGGTCGATGGTCAGGGCCTGTTCGTGATCAAGAAGAACGGCAAGCTGCTCGGCGGCACCGGCGCGCCGACGCTGGCGTTCAACTACACCGACGCCCCCAACGCACGAGGCGAGCAGGCAGTCACGATCGACGAGGGCGCGGCACCGACCGGAAACGAGGTGGCACTCGATCGTCGTTCCGCCGACCTGGCGGGCTACAAGATCGGCGACACCGTCAAGATGATCACCTCAGGCTCAGAGCCGAAGCTCGAAGCCACGCTGGTCGGCTATGCCGGATTCGCCGGCGGCGGGCTCGCCGGTGCGACGCTCGTCTTCTTCGACACTCCCACAGCTCAAAGGCTGTTCCTGGACGGCGACAACGCGTTCACCAGCATTGGGTTCGAGGCAGAAAAGGGTGTCAGTGAGAACGAGCTGGCCGCCACGCTGAAGCCGCACCTCCCGGAGAGCGCCGTGGTGCTCACCGGCAAGCAGTTGTCTGACGAGTTCAAGTCGATCATCGACACGGTGCTCGGCTTCCTCAACACATTCCTGCTGATCTTCGCCGGCATCGCGCTGGTCGTGGGCACGTTCCTGATCATCAACACGTTCTCGATCCTGGTGGCGCAGCGAAGCCGTGAGCTGGCACTGCTTCGAGCACTCGGTGCCTCCCGTCACCAGGTGACGCGATCGGTGCTGCTCGAAGCAGCGGTCGTCGGCCTGATCGGCTCCACACTCGGGCTCGTGCTCGGCTATGGCTTGGCAGCCGCACTGCGCGCGCTGTTCGCCAACTTCGGGCTCGACCTCAGTGGAAGCGAGCTCGTGTTCAAGCCCCGCACGATCATCGTGGCGTACGCGGTGGGTGTGCTCGTGACGATGTTTGCCGCGTATGTTCCCGCACGCCGAGCCGCCAAGATCGCCCCGGTCGCGGCCATGCGCGATGAAGTCGCGCTGCCAGAGAGCTCGCTGCGCCGCAGGGTGTTCATCGGCATCCTTCTGGTGATCGCCGGGGCAACGCTGATGACGACAGGTCTGATCGGCGAAGGTAGCTCCGGCGCAACGCAGGTCGGTATCGGCATCTTTGCAATCCTCATGGCGATTGCCTTGATGAGCCCACTGCTTGGCATCCCGATTCTTGTGGGTATGGGCGCGGCCTATCGCATGCTCTTCGGAACAGTCGGTCAGCTTGCAACACAGAACTCGCTGCGCAACCCACGTCGTACGGCGGCCACCGCGTCCGCACTCATGATCGGCTTGGCGCTCGTCACGACGATGTCGGTGCTTGGTTCGTCGATCAACAAGTCGATCGATGTCAGTGTCACGAAGCAGTTCACCAGCGACTACATCATTTCGAACGCGATCGGCCAGGCGTTCTCGCCGACCATTGCCGAGGACGTACGTAACGTCGACGGCGTACAGACCGTTGCCCCCACGCAGTCGACGTCGCTGGAGGTCAACGGCGACCAGGTCAACGCGACGGCTGGCGACTCCAGTGAGCTGACCTCGATCTTTGACATTCCCTTCGTTCAGGGTGGCGCCCCCGGCGAGGGCGAGATCGCCCTGCGGGAGGAGCGCGGAGAATCGCTGAAGCTCAAGGTCGGAGATTCGGTGCAGCTCGGCTTCGCCTCCGGAAAGATTGCCGCAAAAGTCTCCGGCTTCTATTCGCAGACATATGTCGTCAACGGGGCGATCATCCCGTTCTCGACCGTCGAGGCAGGCCACGTGGTCCGCGCCGACTCCAGCATCGCGGTCGATGCGGCACCGGGTACCGACAGTGGGGCGCTCGGCAAGGCGCTTGAATCGGCGACCAAGGACTTCCCGACCGTCACGGTGCAGAACCAGGAGGACTTCGCAGATGCTCAGCGCTCGCAAGTCGACCAGTTGCTCTACCTGATCTACGCCCTGCTCGGTCTCGCGATCGTCATCGCGGCGCTTGGCATCGTCAACACGTTGGCGCTGAGCGTCATCGAACGGACGAGAGAAGTCGGACTGCTGCGCGCGGTCGGCCTGAGCCGCGGTCAGCTGCGGCGAATGGTGCGTCTCGAGGCCATCGCGATCGCGGTGCTCGGGGCGATCCTCGGGATCAGCGCAGGTCTGCTGTTCGGCGTCGTCCTGCAACGCGCGTTCGGCGACCAGGGGATCACTGAGCTCTCGATCCCGTGGGCCAGGCTCGCTGTGTTCGTCGTGATCGCCGGACTCGTCGGCGTTCTTGCCGCCGTCATGCCGGCTCGACGTGCGGCCAAGCTCGACGTCCTGCGTGCGATCACCACGGGATAGCCACGCTGGAGGCTCTATGCTCAGCCCGTGACCGACCCGATTCTGGACATCGCCTTCCATGGAGACGCGGCTGAAATCGCCAGCGTCGCAGCTGAGGCAGAAGCTCGCGGCGTGGGTGGACTCTTCGTCGCCGAAGCCGCCCACGATCCGTACATCGCGATGGCGCTGGCTGGCCAAGCCTCGAGCAATATCCAGATCGGCAGCTCGGTCGCGATCGCGTTCGCTCGTACGCCGATGTCAACCGCGTACTCGGCCTGGGACGTGCACCGGCTCAGTGGTGGGCGACTGATCCTCGGACTCGGTACCCAGATCAAGCCGCACATCACCCGTCGCTTCGACATGCCCTGGTCCAGCCCGGCTCCCCGGATGTCGGAGTACGTGGAGGCGCTTCGGGCGATCTTTGACAGCTTCCAGAACGGTGAGAAGCTCGACTTCCAGGGTGACTTCTACAACCACACGCTCCTGCCGCCGTTGTTCAACCCAGGACCAATCGAAGGCGGTCCGCCGCCGATCTGGCTCGCAGCCGTCGGACCGCGGATGCTCGCCGCGACCGGTGCGGTCGCCGATGGACTGATCTGTCATCCGCTGCTGTCCCGCAGCTATCTCGACGAGGTCATCGTCCCCACTGTGGCAGCGGGTCGAGCCGCTGGTGCGCACGCCGACGAGCCCTTTACGACCTCGGTCCTCTGCATGGTCGCGACAGGTCGCAACGAGGAGCAGGTGGCGGCGGCCATCGCGGGTACCAAGCGGCAGATCGGCTTCTACGCGTCGACCCCGGCGTACGTACCGGTGCTCGAGCACCACGGGTGGGGCGACTTGCACAAGGATGCGCACGCCTTCACCAAGAGCGGCCGTTGGACCGAGCTCGGGGACCTCATCCCTGACGAGGTGCTCTCGATGTTCGCCGTGGTCGGCGACCTCGACTCGGCGCGCGCAGAGTTCCGGTCCCGCTTCGCGGGCTCGGCCCAGCGCGTCATCACGTCGATCAACTACGACACGGACAACATGCTCGCGATCGACCTCGTGAGCGACTAGAGCTTCTGGATGATGTTCTCCGCGTACTTCTCGAGGTGCCGGATCTTGGTGTCGAGGGGTTCGGTGTCCGGACCCTTGATGTAGGGCACCCGGAAGCCGACGATGCAGTCGGTGACGCCTTTGTCCTCGAGACGCTTGATGCCGTCGAGGTCATACGCGTCGTACGAGATGACGTGGACCTCGAAGTCGTCGCGGGTGTCGCCCTCTTCCTTGCGGATCTCGGCGAGACGGACGAGCAGGCGGTCGAGCTCCTCGCCGTCGCCACCGGCGTGCATCCAGCCGTCACCCTTGCGGACGGCGCGGCGCAGCGCGAGGTCTACGTGCCCGCCCACCAGCAGCGGGATCTTCTCCGTGGCGCCGGGGCTGATCTTGAGCTCGTCGACCTCGTAGAACTCGCCCTTGTAGCCGAAGAACTCGCCGGTCATGAGGCCGCTCAGGATGTCCATGCACTCGTCCATGCGCTTGCCGCGGCGAGCCCAGTCGACCTGCAGGTTGGCGAAGTCCTCGGGCCATGGCGAGATGCCGACGCCGAGACCGAGCCGGTTGCCTGACAGGTAGGCGAGCGATGCAGCCTGCTTGGCGACGAGCACCGGCGGGCGTACGGGGAGCTTGAGCACAAACGGCGTCAGGCGCAGCGTCGTGGTGACCGCGAACAGGTGTGCGCACAGGATCATCGCCTCGATGAACTCCTTGCCGTCGAGGAATTCCCGGTCACCGGTGTCGGTGTAGGGGTACTTCGAGTCGGAGTCCTTGGGATAGATCAGCGAGTCGGCGACCGTCATCGACGTGTAGCCCGCAGCCTCGGCTGCCTGGGCGAGCGGGGCGTAGTAATCGGCCTGGGTCATTGCCTCGGCATACGTAAAGCGCATTCGGACAGACTAGAACGTGTTCCAGTTTTCTGCCAGAGTGCCTGCATGGACATCCAAGAGATCAGCGATCGTCTCGAGATCGCAGACGTGCTCACCCGCTACACCCGCGCCATCGACACCGGCGACTGGGACAAGCTCGACACGGTGTTCACGCCCGACGCCGAGATCGACTACACCGAGTCCGGCGGCATCGCGGCTGGCTTCGCCGAGGTCAAGCCCTGGCTCGCCGAGATGCTGCCAATGTTCTTCTCCAAGCGGATGCACACACTGGGCCAGCTGGACTACACGTTGCGCGGTGACGAGGCAGACGTGACGGCGTACTTCGACAACCCGATGCTCATGGATGACGGCCAAGGCGGTCAGAAGGTCGTCGAGGTCGGCGGTATGTACCACCACACGCTGATCCGTACGGCCGACGGCTGGCGCAGCCGCAAGCTCCACGAAGAAGTGATCTGGAAGCGCGGTCTCTGAGGGCTGAGTCCCACGATTGGCCTCGCATGGCGGTGTTCCCGTAGACTTTCACGGTTGCCAATCTGCGCAACCACTCCTGCTACGGAATCCCCGTAGCCGTTTAGTCCGAAGGAGACTGAATGTCATTGCGTCCCTATGAGGTCATGGTCATCCTTGACCCGGATCTCGAAGAGCGAACTGTCGCTCCCAGCCTCGACACCTACCTCAACGTCGTTCGCCAAGATGGCGGAACTGTTGAGAGCGTCGACGTGTGGGGCAAGCGCCGCCTCGCGTACGAGATCAACAAGAAGTCTGAAGGCATCTACGCCGTCGTCCAGCTCCAGGCTGAGCCGGCCACGGTCAAGGAGCTCGACCGTCAGCTCACGCTGAACGAGTCCGTCGTCCGTACGAAGGTCACGCGCCCCGACGTCAAGTGACCATCTGCCCTGTGGACTACCCCTAACCGGATGTCCCAGGGCTGAGGTTCACTGAACTCAGACATCCCACTTTCGAAAGGCTGCGCATCATGGCAGGCGAAACAGTCATCACCGTCATCGGCAACCTGACCGACGACCCGGAGCTCAAGTTCACTCCGTCGGGCGCCGCAGTTGCCAACTTCACCGTCGCTTCGACACCTCGTACGTTCGATCGTCAGACGAACGAGTGGAAGGACGGCGACGCGCTGTTCATTCGTTGTGCCGCATGGCGCCAGCTCGCCGAGAACTGTGCAGAGTCGCTGCAGAAGGGTCAGCGCGTCATCGTGACGGGCGCCCTCAAGATCCGCAACTACGAGCGCCAGGACGGCTCGAAGGGCACGAGCGTCGAGATCAATGTCGACGAGATCGGTCCCTCGCTCCGTTACGCAACGGCCAAGGTCACCAAGGCCAACCGTTCGGGCGGCGGTGACTTCGGCGGCGGCAACGCGGGCGGAGGCGCACCTGCTGGAGACAGCAACCCGTGGTCGACTCAGCCCGCAGCGCCTGCAGCCCAGCAGGGTGGGGCAGCGTGGGGTGGCAACGCCGGTACGACCGACGAGCCCCCCTTCTAAAACATCAACTCTTAAGACACAAACACCTGGAGCAAAATGGCAAAGCCAGTAGTCCGAAAGCCGAAGAAGAAGAGCAACCCGCTCACTGCGGCCAAGGTCACCGAAATCGATTACAAGGACACCGCGCTGCTGCGCAAGTTCATCTCTGACCGTGGCAAGATCCGCGCGCGTCGAGTGACGGGTGTCTCCGTGCAGGAGCAGCGTCTGATCGCCAAGGCAATCAAGAACGCCCGCGAGATGGCTCTCCTGCCTTACACGTCCAACAGCCGCTAAGGGGATCTGACAATGAAGCTCATCCTCACCCACGAGGTCACCAACCTCGGCGCACCCGGCGACATCGTCGATGTCAAGGACGGCTACGGCCGCAACTTCCTGCTGCCGCGCAACTTCGCCATCCGCTGGACCAAGGGCGGCGCCAAGCAGGTCGAGTCCATCAAGGCAGCGCGTGACACGCACGCCATCCACGACCTCGAAGAAGCCCAGAGCATCAAGGGCAACCTCGAGGCCAACCCGATCAACGTCCCGGTTCGCGCCGGTACGGGCGGCCGCCTCTTCGGCGCCGTCACGGTCTCCG
>NZ_JAKFEL010000182.1:0-4070 GCF_036675695.1 Aeromicrobium sp. | reverse complement strand
TGACGGTCGTGAAGGGGCGAGTGCAGCAGATCCATGAACGCAAACCTAGAGGAGCCGTGGATACAGTGACGACATGCCTACCGTCAGCCTCAGCACAGCCAAGCCGATCACCGCCCGCGCCGATGCATTGATCATCGGGATCCGCGGCGACGAGGACCGCGAGGAGTTCGCCGCAGCGCTTGATGTCCTCGGGTTCACCGGCGAGAAGGACCAGGTCGTGGCATTCCCGTCCAATGGCAAGGCGAAGGCTGAACTCGTCGTCGCCGTTGCACTTCCGGATGAGCCGAACGCCGAGGACCTTCGTCGAGCAGCTGCTCGAGGAGTGCGTGCCGCCAAGAACGCAACCAGCATCGCCGTCGCGCTCCATCCCGCCGGCGTCGATGAGGTCGAGGCGATCGCCGAGGGCATTGCGCTCGGCGCATACAAGTACGACGTGTACAAGTCCAAGAAGAAGGGCAAGGGCGCCAAGAAGCCTGAGCCGAAGCTCAGCAGCGCGACGATCCTGAGCGCCTTCGCCCGCCAGACCACCGCGACCAACGCCGTCGAGCGCGCAGCCACTGTCAGCGAGGCGGTCAACATCGCCCGCGACTGGGTCAACACCCCTCCCGCTGACCTGCGACCCAGTTCTTTCGCCGAGGCCATCACCACTCACGCTGGCACCGCTGTCCGGGTGTCAGTCTGGGACGAGAGGCGCCTCGCCAAGGAACGCTGCGGCGGAATCCTCGGGGTCGGCCAAGGCTCCGACAGCCCTCCGCGCCTGGTCAAGCTGACGTACGCGCCCGAGAACGCCGTCGCGCACCTGGCGCTGGTCGGCAAGGGCATCACCTTCGACTCGGGCGGGCTCTCGATCAAGTCCGGCACCGGCATGTCCACGATGAAGCTCGACATGGCAGGAGCGGCGGCTGTTGTCGCAGCCACGGTTGCCATCGCCAAGCTCGGGTTGCCTATCAAGATCACCACGTTTGCGTGCCTGGCTGAGAACATGCCGAGCGGCTCCGCGACCCGTCCCGGAGACGTGCTGACGATGCGCAACGGCAGCACGGTTGAGGTCCTCAACACCGACGCCGAAGGACGCCTCGTCCTGGGCGACGGACTAGCCCTCGCTGCCGAAGCCAAGCCGGATCACATCGTCGACGTCGCCACGCTGACCGGCGCCTGTGTTGTCGCGCTCGGCGAGCGTACGAGCGGTATGCTCGGCAACGACTACGACTTCGGCAAGCGCGTCCTGGCGAACGCGAAAGATGCCGGCGAGTCGATGTGGCCTCTCCCGATCGCTGAGGAGATGAAGGCCCTTGTCACGTCGTCGAAGATCGCCGATCTGCGCCAGCACAACCCCAAGCCGTATGGCGGCACGCTGTTCGCCGCCGCATTCCTGCGTGAGTTCGTCGGCGAGATCCCGTGGGCACACCTCGACATCGCCGGGCCCTCGTTCAACGAGGGTTCACCGTTCGACTACACACCTGTCGGCGGTACGGGCACGGGCGTTCGCACCATCGTCAAGCTCGCACTGGACATGTCCAGCAAGTAGACCTAGCGCTTGGCTGCGATGAACTGCACGATCCTCGCGAGTAGTTCGCGTGGCACGGGCCGGTCATACATGAGTTTGACGGTGTCCGTGTCGGACCGCAGTGGCGCGATTTCGGGTTCGAGATCGGCACCCGCGACCGGGACTGGATAGAGGCCGACATGCTTCTTCCAGCCGGCGTAGTGGATCAGGTAACGGTCGCCGAGAGTCGCGCAGGGCATCTGATAGCGGATCGTCTCGCCTGACCCGGGGATTGCGGCCTTGATCGTCGATCGCACTTCTTCGAGGATCACCTGGACCTCGGAGGGGAACGATGCGATGTACTCGTCGACAGTCTCGAAACGCTCAGTCAAGGGACCTCCGGGGGGGTCACGTCGGTCAGGCAACTCAGTCTGGCAGTCCCAAGGCGCGAGCAGCGTCCTCGACCTTGTCCCACTTCGTACGCGCGCCGTCGAGACGGTCGGGATGCGCCTGCTTGCGCGCCTTGCGGTAGACGACCATGAGCTCATCGAACGACGGGTTGGTGGGCAGCGGGTCGACCCCGGCGATCGACTCGAGAGTCATGATCGCGGCGAGCTCCTTGGGTGTCTGCTTCGCGGGGGCCGGGGCCGATGGCTTCGTCGCCTCGGTGCCCTTGGCCTTGCGGAGGTCGTAGTCGCGCTTGCGCGACGGGATACCCACGAGGTTGGCGTCATACACGGGGATCCCGAGCTTTTTGCGGGCGAAGTCGGCGGCAGCCTGTGCGGAGCTGACCCGGCGGCGAAGGGACTCGCCGTCTGCCGCCACGAGCAGCAACGTCGTCTGCGTCACCGACGTCTTGGGCTCGATGTAGCCCTCAACACCCTTGCGGGACTCGGCGAACTCACGCAGCGCGTCAAGGTCGGACTTGCTGGCGTTGCGATCGGAGATCACGGCGCCACCATCGGTCCGGGTCTTGCGCCCACGGAAGATTCCCATGGCGCAATTGTGCCCGACGGGTCAGCATCGTGGGCTCACCCCAGTGGCAGGGTGTTCGGGTCGAGTGACAAGATGATGATGAAAGAGAATTCCCTTGGGAGGACACCGTGGCGGACGGCGCCGGCAACAACTTCGACATCGTGATTCTCGGCGGCGGAAGCGGCGGCTATGCGTGCGCTCTGCGGGCCGTGCAGCTGGGCAAGTCGGTGGCTCTGATCGAGAAGGGCAAGCTGGGCGGCACATGCCTCCACAACGGCTGCATTCCGACCAAGGCGCTCCTCCATGCCGCTGAGGTCGCTGACGCGACCCGAGAGAGCGCAAGCTTCGGCGTCCTGGCCTCGTTCGAGGGCATCGACATGCCCAAGGTCAACGCCTACAAGGACGGCGTGGTCGAGCGCCTCTACAAGGGCCTGCAGGGTCTCATCAAGTCGGGCGGCATCACCGTCGTCGAAGGCGAAGGCAGGCTCGTCGGCTCCAAGACGGTTGAGGTCGCTGGTCAGCAGTACACCGGCACCAATGTCGTTCTGGCGACCGGCTCGTACGCCCGCTCGCTGCCGGGTCTTGAGATCGGCGGCCGTGTCATCACGTCGGACGAGGCGCTCACGATGAGCGAAGTCCCCGGACGCGTTGTCATCATCGGCGGCAGCGTCATCGGCGTCGAGTTCGCCTCCGTGTGGAAGTCGTTCGGCGCGGACGTCACGATCATCGAAGCCCTCCCCACTCTCGTACCGCTCGAGGATCCGTCGCTCAGCAAGCAGCTCGAGCGCGCGTTCCGCAAGCGCAAGATCAACTTCAAGACCGGGGTGAAGTTCAGCGGTGTCAAGCAGACCGACGCCGGCGTCACCGTGTCGCTCGAGAACGGCGAGACGATCGAGACCGATCTGGTGCTCGTCGCCGTCGGCCGCGGCCCCGCCTCAGCCGGACTGGGCTACGAAGAGGCCGGCATCACAGTCGATCGTGGCTGGGTGCCCACCAACGAGCGCCTCGCCACCAACGTCGACGGCGTATTCGCTGTGGGCGACCTGGTCCCCGGCCTTCAGCTCGCCCACCGCGGCTTCGCTCACGGCATCTTCGTCGCCGAGGAGATCGCGGGCCTCAAGCCTCAGCCGGTCATCGACTCGGGCATCCCCCGCGTCACCTACTGCGAGCCCGAGATCGCCTCGGTCGGTCTCACCGAGCCGCAGGCCAAGGAGAAGTACGGCGAGATCGAGATCCAGGAATACAACCTGGGCGGCAACGGCAAGAGCCAGATCCTGATGACTGCCGGTTCGGTCAAGCTCGTACGCCAGAAGGATGGCCCGATCGTCGGCGTCCACATGATCGGCTCCCGCTATGGCGAGCAGGTCGGTGAGGCTTCGCTCATGGTCAACTGGGAGGCATACCCGGAAGACGTTGCACAGTTCATCCACGCACACCCGACGCAGAACGAAGCGCTCGGCGAGGCCGCACTGGCCCTGGCCGGCAAACCCCTACACTCACACGCCTGACCCGGAGAACCAGAGGACCCCATGGCTACGTCTGTCACCCTTCCCGCCCTTGGTGAAAGTGTCACCGAGGGAACAGTCACGCAGTGGTTGAAGCAGGTCGG
>NZ_JAKFEL010000231.1:0-24589 GCF_036675695.1 Aeromicrobium sp. | reverse complement strand
AGAAGGCCTGACCTACGAAGGGGCCCAGCGCGCTCATACCGCGCGGGGCCATCTCAATTACAACCCGAGCGAGCGTCCCAACCGGGTAGCGACACGGAGAAGCCTTGATGAATTCGAACTACGCGTTCCACTCGCGGTGGCAGGTCGTTCGCAGCCGCGAGGCGCTGTGGGACGAGCTAGAGGCGTTGCTGGCGAGCGACGACCCGATGGCGTGGTGGGGTTCCGTCGAAGCCGTCGAGTACGACGGCAAGAACCTCTCGGTGCGCGCAGCCAGCCACTTCGGGTATCGGCTGGCATTCGAGCTCCAGAACCTGCACCTGAGCCGACCAGACCGATTGACGTTCGAATCAGCCGGGGACCTTCGCGGTGACGGCGCTGTGACCTTCACAGATGGGGGTGACGGATGCTCATCGGCGATGGACATCGACTGGCGAGTTGCCACGGACCGCCGATGGATGCGGTGGACAGGCTGGCTGCTTCGGCCGGTGTTCGTGGCCGGGCATCACCTGATCATGAGACAGGGCGAGAAGAATCTGAACGCCTGGCTGAATGCCCGATAGCTAGTCGAGGCCGCAGTGGGAGCGATAGAAGTCGAAGAACTTCACCCGTTGCGGTGTGTTCAGCGGGAGGTAGAACGAGGCGTTCTTGCCGACATCGTCGCCGAGCACCTTCACGTCGAACAGTCGGCCGACCTTGTCGTCGGCCAGCGCGTGTCCGTCGCAGCGGGCGGGAGTCACCAGCATCTCGATCTTGATGGGACTGCCGGTCAAAGGGACGTCGACGTCGGCGGGCGAGCCCTCGGCCTGATTGAACAGCACGGTCGATCCGAAGCCACCGAACCGTACGTCGGCGCGCTTGCCGGTCGGCGTCATCGTCACGGGAAGGTGGAACACGGACTCGCGACCGTCGCCGACGATCGACGGGTCGCCGACCTCAAGCTTGGCGGCCTCGTTGAGGGTGCTTTCGGCGCAGTCGCGGTCCATGGCGTGCGAGATGCTGCCGTAGCGATCGTCAGCCCTCGCATCCGACTCAACGCGCTTCCCGTTGCCCATCCGATAGGTGAGGCGCACAGTCGGTGTGAACCCTGTCCCACACTTTGCGGAAGGCATGTCGTACTCGAGGTCGGCCTCGGTGCCGGCCGGAACCTCCTCGTCACCGGTCCACTTCACGTCCGTGATGCGCTCCGACATCAATGTGAAGGCCTCAATGTGGATCGGCTTGTCGGACTTGTTCTGGATACGTATGTAGATCTCGCGGTCCTTGCGGTGAAGGCGCGACTGGTCTGACAACAGCGTGACACCGTCAGGCATGGGCACGACTTGAGGGAGCTCGCCCGTGCACGCCCCCAGGCCCGACAGCAGGGCAGCTGAGCACACGAGGGCGACGACGCGCCTCATGCAGGCGGCCACGCGGGGGACAGGCTCACGACATCACCGATGATGGTCACGGCCGGTGGCTTGACCCCGACCGCCTCGGCGCGTTCGGTGATCGTGCTGAGCGTGCCGACGGTGACACGTTGGTTGTCGGCGTATCCGTTCTCGACGAGCGCAACAGGCGTTTCAGGATCGTGTCCAGCGCCGATCAGCTGCTCTGCAGCCTCACGAAGCCTTCCGACACCCATCAGGAGGACGAGTGTGTGCGAGCGCTCGGTCGGGAGCTCAATCAGGTCGGTGTGTCCGGTGACAACGCTGAATCCGTTGGCCACACCGCGATGGGTGACCGGAATGCCGGCCGCAGCGGCCACCGCGATTGCGCTGGTCACACCGGGTACGACCTCGACCTCGATGCCGGCTTCCCGACACGCGATCAGCTCTTCGCCGCCACGACCGAAGACGTATGGATCGCCGCCCTTCAGCCGGACCACGATCTTGCCCTGCTTGGCCCGGTCGATCAGGATCTCGTTGATCTCTTCCTGCGGGATCGGGTGATTGTCAGGCATCTTGCCGACATCGATCACCTCGACGTCCGGTGCCAGCTCGGCCAGGACACTCTGTGGTGCCAGTCGGTCGAACACGACGACATCTGCCTCGGCGAGGAGTCTGCGCCCGCGAGCGGTCAGAAGGCCCGGATCGCCCGGTCCGCCCCCGACAAGCGCAACGAATCCGCCCGGATGGTGCGTACCGTGGCGTAGCGGGAGATCCCCGGACTGAAGCGCAGCAGCGACGGCGTCTCGCAATGACGTCGCCCGGCGAGCATCGCCGCCTCCGCTGACCGCGACCGTGACGTCGTCGACACTGGCGACAGCTGGCATCCACGCCGTTGCATGATCGGGGTCGCCACCTTTGAGACACCAGATCTGGCGCGCCTCTGCGTCGTCAGCAACGCGGCCATCAACTGCGGGATCGCCCGTCGCGGTCTGGACGAGCCAGGCGCCATCGAGGTCGCTGGACTCGTACGCGCGTTCCCGCCACTCGACGTCCCCACGGCTGATCGAGGATGCGAGGGAGTCCGTGACTGTGGGCGAGACGACGACTACTCGCGCTCCCGCGGTGAGCAGTGTGAGGGTCCGACGCGTGGCGACGTGACCGCCGCCGACGACCACGACGAGACGGTCCGCAACGCGAAGGGTGAGCGGAAAACTCCCGGTCACCATGGCTCCGACGTCATGCAAGAACTGTAGTCCCGGCGACCGCCTCGACCTCGGCCTTGGTGTCCAGCAATGCGTCGCCGACCATGCCGGCGGCAAGAGTGCTGCCTTCCTGCGGGTCGATCAGCAGGAAAGCGCCTGTGCTGCGGGAATGCAGGTATTCCTCGGCGGGGATCGGCGATGCGAGGCGAAGGTTGACGTGGCCGATGTCGTTGAGCGCGAGCGACTCAGCTGGGAGCAGGCGCGCGTCGTCGAGATCGAGCTTGCCGCTGATCGCCTTGACCATGGCCTGGACGGTCTTGGTCCCGTGCTTGAGGAGGACCTTGGCGCCGGGAACCAGCGGTCGTTCGGCGAGCCAGGCGATCGTGCCGTCAATGTCCTGGGTGACCGGCGGAACGCTCCGCGATGTGACGATGAGGTCACCACGAGAGATGTCGATGTCGTCTGCGAGGCGCAGGGTGACGGACTGCGGAGCGAACGCGGATGCGAGCTCGCCATCGGCGGTGTCGATACCGACGACTGTGCTCGTGCGTCCGCTCGGCTGAACCGTGATGGGATCGCCAACGCGTACGAGGCCTGAGGCAACCTGCCCGGCGTAGCCGCGGTAGTCACGGAACTCCTCCCCGGCAGCCTGCTGGGGGCGGATCACCAGCTGAACAGGGAACCGCAACGGCTCCGAGTGAGGTTCGCCGATGGGGGAGAGCTTCTCGAGGTGCTCGAGCAGGCTTTGCCCGTCATACCAAGGCGTACGGCTTGAGCGCTCGACGACGTTGTCGCCTTCGAGTGCAGACACAGGGATCGTCGCGACGTCGTACAGGCCGAGGCTGCGGGCGGATTCGAGGACGTCTGAAGAGACCCGCTCGTACGTCTCTTCGTCGAAGTCGACCAGGTCGATCTTGTTGACGACGACGACAACGTGCGGCACGCGGAGCAGCGACGCGACGGCGAGGTGACGCTGGGTCTGCTCCTGAAGCCCGTGGCGTACGTCGACCAGAAGTACGACGCAGTCGGCCGTGCTGGCACCGGTCACCGTGTTGCGCGTGTACTGAACATGTCCGGGGCAGTCGGCAAGGATGAACGACCGCTTGGGCGTCGCGAAGTAGCGGTAGGCCACATCGATCGTGATGCCCTGCTCGCGTTCGGAGCGCAGGCCGTCGGTCAGGAGCGCCAGGTCGGCCGTGCCGAGACCGCGATCGGTGGAGACACGCTCCACAGCCTCCATCTGGTCGGCGAGCACCGATTTCGAGTCATAGAGCAGCCGACCGACGAGCGTTGACTTGCCGTCGTCGACTGAGCCAGCTGTTGCAAGGCGCAGGAGAGTGGCCATCAGAAGTAGCCTTCCTTCTTGCGGTCTTCCATCGCGGCTTCAGATGTACGGTCATCTGCTCGCGTGGCACCTCGCTCAGTGATGCGGGTGGCGGCCACTTCGGCAATAACATCGTCGACGGTGAGCGCATCGCTCTCGACGGCTCCGGTGCATGACATGTCTCCGACGGTCCGATAGCGCACCTGGCGCTTCTCGACCTTCTCGCCTTCGCGTGGCATCGAGACGGGGCCGACGGCGAGCAGCATGCCGTCGCGCTCGTACACCTCGCGCTGGTGTGCGTAGTAGAGCTCGGGCAGTGCGATGCCCTCCTGGCCGATGTACTGCCAGACGTCGAGCTCGGTCCAGTTGCTCAACGGGAACACGCGTACGTGCTGACCCGGTGTGTGCCGGCCGTTGTAGAGGTTCCACAGCTCGGGCCGCTGGTTGCGCGGGTCCCACTGGCCGAACTCGTCGCGGAGTGAGAAGACGCGCTCCTTGGCGCGGGCCTTCTCCTCGTCGCGACGGCCACCACCGAACACGGCGTCGAACTTGCCCTCCGTGATGCCGTCGAGGAGCGGCTGGGTCTGGAGGGTGTTGCGCATACCGTCGCTGCGCTCACGTAGACGACCGTCGTCGATGTAGTCCTGCACGCTGGAGACCTCGAGGCGCAGACCGAGGCGCTCAACGGTCGAATCTCGGTAGGCGAGGACCTCAGGGAAGTTGTGGCCGGTATCGACGTGCAGAACAGGGAACGGGACCGGTGAGGGCCAGAACGCCTTGACCGCGAGATGCAGCATCACGATCGAGTCCTTGCCGCCGGAGAACAGCAGAACCGGCCGATCGAACTCGGCGATGACCTCGCGGATGATGTGGATCGCCTCGGACTCCAGCCATTGGAGCTGGGTGAGGCGGTAGTCGGTCAGCGTCATCGTTGCCTGTCGGGTGGGTGGGTCAGGTCAGGCGTGAAGCCCGCACTCTGTCTTGTCGAGGCCGGCCCAACGACCCGCGCGAGGATCTTCGCCGGGAGCCACGCGACGGGTGCACGTCGCGCAGCCGATCGACGGGTATCCGTCGTTCACGAGGGGGTTGACGATGATGTCGTTCTTGTCCGCGTATTCGAGAAGGTCATCGAATGACCAGGCCGCCATCGGGTTGATCTTGACGAGGCCGTTCTTGTCGTCCCAGGTCACGTACGGCGTATTGGCACGCGTCTCGGACTCGTCGCGGCGCACGCCGGTGATCCACGCTTCGTAGCCCTGCAGGGTTGCGTGGAGCGGATCAACTTTGCGCATCTGGCAGCACAGGGCGGGATCGCGCTCGTAGAGGCGCTCACCGAACTCGGCATCCTGCTCGGCGACTGTGCGCTTCGGAGTGACGTCGACGATCGAGAGCTTCATGGAGGACTCGACCGCGTCGCGCGTGCCGATCGTCTCGGCAAAGTGGTAGCCGGTCTCGAGGAAAAGCGTGTCGACCCAGGGGAGGTGCTCGGCGACGACGGCGGGAAGCACTGCGTCTGCCATGGAGCAGGCAACTGCCGTCCGGTAGCCGAACTCCTGGGCGACCCATTCGAGCAGTCCCGCACCGTCGGAGGCGGCAAAGCGGGCCTGAGCAGCGTCGGCAATGGCCTGGAGCTCGTCGTTGCCACGACGGGGCGTCAGGAGATGCTCGCGTTCTGCGAGGTGCGCGGAGCGCTCGCTGTCGTGATCGAGCTGGATCTGGCGACGTTCGGCAAGGCTCAATGCGACCTCTGCCATGTCCACCACCTCATTCCACTCGGATCCTGCGCTCCAGAATAGGTCGGTCTCTGGCGTCGACCCCGTGGGCGGAACTCGCGTCCGCATTCCGGAACAGATTCATGTGACCCACGTCACGCGGGAGTGGGTAGGCTGGAGAGATCCACGCGTACGTGGAGGTTGAACGAGGCGTGTTTGGGTAGATCGAAGGCGTGGCAGATGCCACTCGACTAATGGAGGTCAAAACCATGTGGGACACAATTTTGTGGATCGCTGCAGTGATCATCGGCATCTTCGGCGTACTGCGACTCGTCCAGCGTGACTTCATCATGGGAGCCGTGCTGATTGTTGTTGCCTTGCTGGTCGGACCGGCGGGCGTCAGCCTCTTCACCTGATCTCCGACCGAGGGCCGCACTCCGTACGCCGTGGGTGCGGCCCCTTTCTGTGCCCAAACTCGTACGTACGCGTAACTTCTGCGGTCCAAGGGACGTTTCACCCGGTGACATAGGTCACGATTGACCCCACTCGACGCCAAGGGATGCGCATGTCACGGCTCCGTCGCACTGCTCTCATCGCCACAGCTGCACTCTGTGCAGGCCTCATCGCACCACTGACCGGCACAGGAGCATCGGCGGCGACCATCCCGTTGGCGCCCACGAGCGGCAAGTACGACGTCACGATCACCCGCACTCAGCACGGCATCCCTCACGTCGTCGCCAAGGACTGGGAGTCACTCGGCTTCGGACACGGCTTCGCCACCGGCGAGACGTCCATATGCAGCCTCGCGGACACGGTTCTCACGGGCCTGGGCCAGCGCTCGCGCTACCTCGGCCCTGACGAGCGCTACATCGATCGCGTCTCGGTCAACGCCACAAACCTCCAGAGCGACGCCTTCTTCACGGACCTTCGAGCACGCAAGGTCGTCGAGAAGCTCCTTGCGGATCCCCAACGAGGTCCGGGCAAGGAAGCGCGCGCTATGGTTCGCGGCTACGCGGCAGGCGTCAACCACTACCTCAAGAGCATCGGGGGAGCCAAAGGCATCAAGGATCCCGCGTGCAAGGGTGCGACCTATGCCAAGTCAGCGTCCGAGCTCGACCTTTGGTACGGCGTCTACGCGGCCAACCTGCTGGCATCTGCAGGCGTGTTCATCGGTGCGATCGCCGATGCAGACCCGCCGTCGCTTGGCGACCTGGGACTGCCCAAGCTCGAGGCGCTAGGACTCGAGCTGCCACTTGGCGTCGACATCCCTGACCTGCCCGATCTGCCGATCCCCGATCTCAGCGCACTTCTTCCTTTCTCTTCCGCACCGTCGTCGACTCCGTCGGCTGACGCGCTGAAGGCAGGTCTGGGCAAGGATCCCGCTGCTCCGTTCGGCTCGAATGCCACGGCTGTCGGTGGCGATGCGACCGACAACGGGCGCGGCATGCTGCTGGGCAACCCGCACTTCCCGTGGGACGGGCGCTACCGCTTCGAGCAGGTGCACCTCACTATCCCGGGAGGGTATGACGCCGCCGGCGCCAGCCTGCTCGGCTCTCCGGTCATCAACATCGGGTTCAACAAGAACGTTGCCTGGAGTCATACGGTCTCGACCGCCTACCGATTCACGCCGTACGAGTACCGCACCATTCCGGGATTCCCGACGCTCTACCTGACAGACCACGGCCTCCTCGAGCTCGAGAAGAGGTCGGTGAACGTCACGGTCAAGGGCAAAGACGGCACGCTCTCCGAGGTCACGAAAACGCTGTACCGCACCGAGGACGGCTACGTCATGGACAACCCCGCGACGTTGATGGGCTGGACGCCGATCAGCCTCTTCGCGATGCGTGACGCCAACGGCGAGCAGCTGCGGACGATCGACTCATTCCTGAACATGAGCAAGGCGTCGAGCGTCTCGGGTCTGCTCGCCGCACAGGACAAAGCCGGCGGCATTCCGTGGGTTAACACGATCGCGGCTGACCGCTCTGGAAATGCGTTGTACGCCGACCACTCCGTGGTCCCCAACGTTCCCAACGACCTGGTGGCCAAGTGCATCACTCCAATCGGCGTGGTCACGCGCTCGCTTGCTGGGCTGCCCGTGCTCGACGGCACCCGAGCACGTTCCGACTGCGCGTGGCGGACCGATGCCGATGCATCGCGTCCCGGCATCCTCGGACCGAAGAACCTTCCGGCCACGGTCCGTCGTGACTGGGTCGCCAACGCCAACGACTCCTACTGGCTGCCCAACCCGAAGCAGAGGTTGGAGGGTTACGCCAACATCATCGGCTCGGAGAAGTCCGAGCGGACCCTCCGTACGCGCATGGTCTATCGATACGTCCTGGACGCGCTGGCGAAGGGCAAGGTCTCCCATGCCAAGCTGGCCGGCTTTGAGCACGAGAACCGCGTGTTCGGTGCCGAGGTGGCCCGTGAGAACGGTGATCTGGACAAGCTCTGCCAGAGCGCAGGTGGCGGCCAGGCGTGTGACGTCCTGAAGGCGTGGGACGGCAAGTCCAACACGACGAGCGTCGGCGCGCACATCTTCGAAGAGTTCATGCAGCGGGCTCCGGCCCCATGGGCGGTGCCGTTCGACGCGGCCGATCCCGTGAACACTCCGCGTGACCTCAAGGAAACCGACAGCAAGACGATCAAGGCCATGAAGGATGCGATCGCCTACCTGCAGGGCAAGGGCATCGCGTTCGATGCGCCGTGGAGCAAGCTCCAGGTGGCTGACAAGGTTGGCGCCGAGATCCCCATCGGCGGCGGCAGCGGCACAGTCGGCAATGCGAACGTGGTTGTTGCCCGAGCGCCCTTCTCGACGGCGAACGGGCTCTATCGGATCAACTACGGCTCCTCGCACATCCAGGCTGTCTCGTTCACCAGCACCGGAGTCAAGGCGTCGACGATCCTGACGTATGGACAGTCGCTCAACGTCAACTCGGCGTGGAGCTCAGACCAGACGAAGCTGTTCAGCAAAGAGCAGTGGGTGGCGTTCCCATTCACCTCTACGCAGATCGCAGCCCAGAAGATCAGCTCCAAACGCTTGTTGGTCACTCGCTGACGCGGAGCCTCACCGTAGGTGGATGGGCCGATGTAGTCGTACGCTCACAGCGTGCGATTCATCGACATTCATCCGGACAACCCGCAGCAGCGCAACGTAGATCAAGCCGCGGCGATGCTCGTCGCCGGCGACCTGATCGCCTATCCGACTGACTCCGGCTATGCCCTCGGTGCGCAGATCGGCAATCGTGACGCGCTTGATCGCATTCGTTCGATCCGCGACCTCGACGCGAAGCACCACTTCACCCTGATGTGCCGCGACTTTGCCCAGCTGGGGCAGTTCGTGCACGTGGACAACGCGATCTTCCGGGCGATCAAGTCGGCTACGCCCGGGCCGTACACGTTTATCCTTCCGGCCACGTCTGAAGTGCCGAAGCGCCTGTTGCATCCCAAAAAGAAGACCGTCGGCGTACGGATTCCCAATCACCGTGTCGTACAGGCGTTGCTCGAGGCACTGGGCGAGCCGATGGTGTCGTCGTCGCTGATTCTGCCCGGTGCTGACGCGGCGATGACGTCCGCCTGGGAGATCTCAGAAGAACTCGACGGCCGTGTCGACGCGGTGGTCGACTCGGGCATCGACGTCATTGCAGAGCCCACGACAGTGGTCGACTACTCAGAGGGATATGCCGAGGTCGTACGCGTCGGTGCCGGTGACCCGGATCGCTTCTAGTCCTGCCGTTCCGTCACCTGCACGTCCTAGGATCGCACCATGGATCCAGCCGAGGCTCTTGCTCGCTATCGACGGCGGGCGGATG
The DNA here is from genome assembly GCF_036675695.1 of Aeromicrobium sp. Taxonomy (GTDB): domain Bacteria; phylum Actinomycetota; class Actinomycetes; order Propionibacteriales; family Nocardioidaceae; genus Aeromicrobium. Next base: position 15,175 of record NZ_JAKFEL010000231.1, on the reverse strand, counting down.
CGTTCGAGTCGCTCATCGCCGCGACCCCTGACAACCTGTGGTCGGCCCAATCGCCATGTGATGACTGGGACGCCAGGGGAGTGGTGGACCACATCGTCGTGATGCACGACGTCATGCTGCGCCCCGTAGGTCTGTCGCCTTCCGAGGGACCGTCGGTTGCCGATGATCCACTCGGAGCATTTCGCCGGGCGCGCGCCGACGTCGAGGCGTTGCTGACTGATTCCGACATGGCATCTCGTATGACGTCGAGCCCGGCGGGGGAGTTGCCCGTCGCCGACATGGTTGACCAAGTGGTCAGCCAGGACCTTGTCCATCACGGTTGGGACCTCGCCAAGGCGACCGGTCAGGACGCAACGATGCACGCTGACGACGTGGAGGAGCTGTTGCCGGTCGTCGCGTCATTGCCACCCGAGGTCTACATCCCGGGGGCATATGGTCCGGACATCGTCGTGCTCGGGCCCAAGGTCTTCGTCCCCGACGATGCGCCGGCGCAGGATCGGATGCTTGGGCTGCTCGGACGCGATCCTCATTGGGTGGCGCCTTGAGTCCGACATTCGTACTGGTTCCGGGCGCCGGCGGCATGGCGTCCTACTGGCATCTCGTCCAGCAGCAGCTCACGCAGCGTGGCTTTGCGAACATGGCCGTCGACCTGCCAGGCGACGACCCGAAGGCTGGCCTGCCCGAATATGTCGACCTGGTCGTTGAGGTGGCATCCGGTGTCGAGGACACGGTGATTGTCGGCCAGTCGATCGGAGGATTCACGGCGTCGTGGGCTGCGGGCCTCCTGCCGATTCACCAGCTGATCCTGCTCAACGCGATGATCCCCAACCCCGGCGAAACCGCAGGGGAGTGGTGGGCCAATACGGGCTCCGCAGATGCAAAACGGACCTATGACATTGCGCAGGGCCGCGATCCTGATGCGCCGTTTGACGACGAGGTTTTTCTCCACGACGTTCCACCTGAGAACCTGATCGATGAGGAACAGCGCGACGAGACCGAGGCGATCTTTGAGACACCCTGGGGGCTCCCTTCCTGGCCCGACGTTCCGACGAGGGTGCTTGCCGGACTCGACGACCGGTTCTTCCCTTTCGTGTTCCAGCAGCGAGTGGCTCGTGACCGTTTGGGTATCGAGGCGGAAGGTGTTCCCGGTGGTCATCTTCCGGCGCTGAGCCGTCCCGCCGAGCTGGCCGAGGCCCTGACACGAGGATTTTGACGATCCAGGAGGTTGCAATGCCCGAATTTCACCGTCCTTTCAGTGGTTTTTCGGTGGACGACACCGCCAAGGCCAAGGCGTTCTACGTCGACGTCGTTGGTTTAACAGTCAACGAGTCGGACGGGATGATCCAGATCGACCTCGGCGATGACCATTTCGTCCTCGTCTATCCCAAGGGGGACGCGCACGAGCCAGCATCGTTCACGGTGCTGAACCTGCCGGTGGATGACGTCACGGTAGCCGTACGAGAGCTCAGGGGGAGGGGAGTGGAGTTCGCTCGCTACGACGGCATGCCTCAGGACGAGGATGGCGTCATGAAGGGGCAGGGGCCAGACATCGCGTGGTTCACCGACCCGGCCGGCAACGTGATCTCGGTGATCGCTGCGTAGAAAGTTCGAACGAATTCGGCGAGGGTTGTCGTATTGCGCTTGGCGCGTTCGTGGATAGGTCAGAGGCAGCCGACCGGCACGCCACATACAGAGGGGATTCACGATGACTCAGTACCTGCTCGCGGTGCACGGCGACGACAGCGTCTACGACACACCGATCGAGGAAGCGCAGCCCATGTACGACGCAACGGCGAAGTTCAATGAGCGAATCATGGCCGACGGGACGTGGGTCTTCGGTGGGGGACTCAAGCGCATCAACACCGCGACGGTCGTGGACGGCACCGGTGCCGACGTCGTCGTCACCGACGGCCCCTACCTTGAGACCAAGGAATACCTCGGCGGCTTCTGGGTGATTGAGGCTCCTGATCTCGACGCGGCACTGAAGATCGCAGCTGAAGGCTCGAAGGCGTGCGGCGGCAAGGTCGAAGTGCGTCCGTTCGAAGACGGCGAGTGACCCAAGCTCCCGACATCCGAGCGGAGATCGATCGGATCTACCGCGAGGAATATGGCCGAGTGGTGGCCTCGCTTGTCCGACGCTTCGGCGATCTCGACATCGCCGAGGACATGGCAGGCGAGGCACTGCTCACCGCCATCGAGCGTTGGCCGGCCGACGGCATACCGCCCAATCCGGGCGCGTGGCTCACGACGACCGCAGCCAACCGTGCCATCGACAAGATCCGTCGCGAGAAGATCCGCGACACCAAGCACCAGGCAGCGATGATGATTCAGGACGATACCCCCCACGAACCGACCGGACCGGTCGAGGACGACCGGTTGCGGCTGGTGTTCACGTGCTGTCACCCGGCATTGGCGCCCGAAGCACGCGTGGCTTTGACGCTCCGCCTGCTCGGCGGACTGACAGTCGACGAAATCGCACGCGCATTTCTCGTGGCCGAGACAACGATGGGGCAGCGCATCACCCGCGCCAAGGCCAAGATCAAGGGCGCGAACATTCCGTTCCGTGTGCCGGAGCGCGGTGACCTGAGTGATCGCCTCTCAGCAGTGCTCGCGGTCGTCTATCTCGTCTTCAACGAGGGCTACTTGGCCAGCTCGGGGGATGACCCCATCAGGGCCGACCTGACGAGCGAGGCGATCCGCTTGGGTCGGATCCTGCGGCAACTCCTGCCCGACGAGGGTGAGGTCGCAGGCCTGTTGGCACTCATGCTGTTGACCGACGCGCGCCAGGACACACGAGTCGCCGGGGGAGAGCTCGTCACGCTCGACGAGCAGGATCGCAGCAGGTGGGACCGCGATTTGATCACAGAGGGGCACAATCTCGTACGAGAATGCCTGGCGCGCGTTGAGCAGACTGATGCCGTTCCTGGCGCGTACCAAATCATGGCAGCGATCAACGCAGTCCACACGGACGCCAACGAGGCCCGGTCAACCGACTGGGGCCAGATTGTCGCCCTGTACGACCAGCTGATGGTCGTTGCTCCGACGCCTGTGGTCGCATTGAATCGCGCCGTCGCGATCGCTGAGCTTGACGGTCCGGACGTCGCTCTGGCGATCGTCGACCAGCTCGATCTGAGCGGCTACCACGCGTGGCACGTTGCCCGTGCTGAGCTGCTGCGTCGTCTCGGTCGTAGCGCGGAATCCCGCGATGCTTATCACGCTGCCATCGCCGCAACCGACAATCTGGCTGAGACGGCCTATCTCAACCGTCGGATGTCTCAAGTTGTAGCTCCTGACGCCTGAGATCAGCCGACGATAACGTGTTCCTCTGGCAGCACGTAGCGCCTGCGCTTGGCGGAGAGTGCGAGCGCGGCTCCTACCGTGACGATGCCGACGCGTCCGACGTACATGAGGGAAATCAGCACGAACTGTCCTGCCGGTGGCATGTCGAACGTGATTCCCGTCGAAAGCCCAACGGTCGCGAATGCGGAGATGGATTCGAACAACAACGGTTCGAACTCGAAGTCGGTGGCGATCATCATCGCCATGGTCCCGGCCATGACGACTCCAACAGCCAGCAGCGCAACGGTGAGCGCCTGCCGTTGAACGGTAGAAGGAAGCGCGCGATTTGAGATGCTGACGGTGGGCTCGCCGCGCAGCTCGCTCCAAATCACAAAACCCAGCACAAGGAAGGTGCTGACCTTGATACCGCCGGCAGTTCCTGCGCTGCCGCCGCCGATGAACATCAAGATGTCGGTCAGCATCAGCGACTCGGCGGTGGCAGAGCCGTAGTCAATGCTGTTGAAGCCGGCGGTGCGTGGCATCACACCGCCAGTGATGGCCGCGATAAGTTTTCCGCCGAGGGAAAGTGGACCCAACGTCCGGTCGTTGGTCCACTCGGCTAGCCCGAACCCGATCGTTCCGACGAGCAGCAGAAGCAAGGTTCCGTAGACGGTGACGCGGGTGTGAATGCTCCACTTCTTCCGTCCGGAGACGACCTCAGCGACCACGGGGAAGCCCAGTCCACCGACAATCACTGCCGCGCACAGCGGCAACATCACCCACGGGTCATCGACGAACGAGATCAGACTGTCGGAGTAGAGAGCGAACCCGGCGTTGTTGAACGCAGAAACCGCATGGAACACCGCGTGCCACGCGGCTGTCCCTGTGTCGTCGTCGTAGGCAATCAGGAATCTAGGAAACAGGATGAGCGCGATAGTGGTTTCAGTCGCCAACACGATCAAGGCAAGACGCCGGACGACAGCTCTCACTTCGCCAAGGCCGATCGAGTGGGTCTCCGTCTGGGCAATCAGCCCATTGCGAAGACCGAGCTTGCGGCCAATGGCCAGCAGCAGCACCGAGGCGAGAGTCATGATCCCGAACCCGCCGACCTGTATGAGTCCCAAAATGACCGCTTGGCCGGCGGGAGTCCAGTACGTGGCTGTGTCGACGGTTGTGAGACCCGTAACGCACACGGCAGAGACGGAAGTGAAAAGCGCCGGCATGAAGCCTTCAGAGTCGCTCGCAGCGAAGGGGAGGGAAAGCAAGAGCGTTCCGAGAGTGATCGCGAAAAGGAACGCGAGAGGCACCACACGAGTCGGTGCAAGCAACCAGGACTTCACAAGCCGATCAGTTTAGACCCACCGTTCGTGAGCGCACCATGCGGTGGATCACTCGTCAATGAAGTCGGTGTTCGGCCGGGCCTGCGCTGCTCAACGGGGTAGGGGCTGCATTTGCCCTTCTGGAGCCAAAATATGCTTAAGTTGACATAATGTGCATTATCGGACATAGAGGTCTTCAGGAGGGCCGGGACCTATGTCACGCGTCATTTGGGCCGGTTGGCTCTCAACAAGGCTTCATGTGCGGCCGACGCTGGTACTGGAGGCGATCATCATGCTGAATGCTCGGAATAGTTCGGGTTTCGCGGAGCCTGGCGCGTTGAGCCGCCAGCGCAAGACTTTGCTTGGATTTCTGTTGTTCAATGGCGTCAGCGCCGTCGCAGGCGGGCTTGCGCTGATGACCGATTGGATTCCTGAGCAGGTGTCCTGGGTGCGCCACACGGACTTCCCCAGCAACTACTTTCCAGGCGTGATCTTGATGGCCGTCGTCGGTGGCAGTGCGCTGATCGCCGCAGTCGCCCTGATGAAGGGCATCGATGGCTGGCAGCTCGCCAGCATCGTCGCTGGGATGATCATGGTGTTCTGGATTGTCGGAGAGATCGCCTCGATTCGTGGGTTCCATTTCCTTCAAGTGATTTATCTCGTGACAGGTGCGCTCACCGTCGTGTGGACACCAAGCCAACCTGCTGCGGCAAATGGGCGCTCCTAGCGCACGGCCTTTCTGACCAGTGCGCCAATCGTCTTCTCGTCGGCCGCGGTGAGCTTGGCGATGCCGAACGCCGTCGGCCACATCGAGCCGTCGTCAAGGTTTGCAGAATCGTTGAAACCGAACGTCAGATATCTCGTGTCGTACTTGGATGCTGCCTGGAAAAAGCAGACGATCTCCTTGCCTCTGGCGTAGGCAGGACTGCCGTACCAGAGCTTGGGCTTCAGTTCGGGCGCGTTCTTCATGATGACGGCGTGTAGTCGCTCTGCGATATCGCGATCTGCCTTGGGCATCTCAGCGATGTTGGCTATCACTTCGCCCTCAGTGTCCTTGGAGCCGGATCGCAGCTCCTTGGCGCGATCCTTGATCGCTTGGCGTTCGTCTTCAGTGAATCCTTCGGCGCTCATCGCACAAGTATTGCCAAGAACTGTCACAAACGGGCACCGGCGAGCGTCTTCATGGTGAACCCAAACGACAGGAGACGATCATGACTGGAACGACGCGAGTCCCCCGAGCCGAAATCGACGGAATCTACGGAGGCGTACTCAAGATCGCCATGCGCAAGATGATGGGCGGAGTGCCGCAAGGTGCTGAAGTCCTGTGGAACCACCCGAAGATCTTCAAGGACTCGATGAAGATCGGCCGCAAGAGCGAGACCTGGGAAGAGCTCGACAAGAACCTGGGGACCTTCGCTGTGATGGCTGCCGCAGCTGACATCGGCTGCAGCTTCTGCCTCGACTTCAACTACTTCATGGCCCACAACAAGGGCCTCGACGAGGACAAGGCGCGTGAAGTCCCCCGTTGGCGTGAATCCGACGCCTTCACGACTCTGGAACGCCAGGTCATGGAGTACGCCGTCGCCATGTGCCGCACTCCCCTGGAGGTCACCGACGAGCTCTCCGATGCCCTCCTGGCGCAGCTGGGTCCCGCCGGCTTGGTGGAGCTGGCCGCCAAAGTCGCCTTCATGAACATGAGCGCCCGAATGAATGTGGCGCTCGGTATCCACTCCGAGCAGTACGCCGACGCGTGTGGACTGAAGCCGCTCGCCGTAGGGTCGACCGTATGAGTGGAGATCCCTTCGTCGAGCACCGACGACTGCTCTTCACGGTGGCGTACGAGATGCTCGGCTCGGCTGCCGACGCCGAGGATGTCGTGCAGGACACGTGGTTGAAGTGGACGACAGTCGACCAGTCCGAGGTGCGCGATCCGCGGGCCTATCTCGTACGCATGGTGACTCGCAAGGCACTCGATCAGCTTCGAGTCCTAGCGAGGCGCCGCGAGGACTACGTCGGGCCGTGGCTCCCAGAACCGCTGCTGACCAGCCCTGATGTCGCCGACGACCTCGAACTGGCCGACAGCTTGTCGACCGCGATGCTGCTGGTGCTGGAGACGCTGACGCCGACCCAGCGCGCGGTCTTCGTGCTGCATGAGGTGTTCGACGTCGGCTATGACGAGCTGGCCGAAGCCGTGGACAAGAGCCCATCGGCAGTGCGTCAGATCGCCCATCGGGCCCGCGAGCACGTGGCGGCTCGACGTCCTCGTGGGATTGTCTCGTCAAGCGATGCCTGGGATGCCCTCATCGCCTTGCAGCGAGCCATCGTGACCGGAGATCTGCAGGATCTGGTCGACATGCTGGCTCCCGATGTGGTTGCACTGGGCGACGGTGGCGGCATCAAGCAGGCATTGCCACGTCCGATCAGCGGCGCCGCCAAGGTGGCCAAGCTGTTTGCAGCTGGTCTGAAGACGCCGTGGCTCACCGAGATGACGGCCGTGCTCGGCTATGCCAATGGCGGCCCTGCGTTGATCCTCAGCCTCGACGGCGAGATTGACAGCGTTGTCACGATGCGTGTCGAGGAAGGTCTCGTGAGCGCGATCTACACCGTGCGCAATCCTGAGAAGCTGTCAGCGATGGGGCAAGAAGCGAACGTCAGCCGCTGACGTCGTTGTCGTCGCGCGCGAACCAGGCGGCGATCGCGCCGCCGATTGCACCGAACAAGTGAGCTTCCCAGGAGATGCCCGGGTCCCCTGGCAGAACTCCCAGCAGAACGGTGCCATAAGCCAAAAAGACTGCGATTCCAAGGATGATCTGGCCCAGGCTGCGTGCGAAGAACCCGCGGATGATCAGGAACACCAGCCAGCCGAAGACGACGCCAGAAGCACCAATGTGAACCGTGTTGGAGCCGGCGATCACCCATACCCCTACTCCCCCGACGATCCAGATGATTGCCGTCGTGATGGTGAACGTACGCATCCCTGACATCCCCAGCAGGAAGCCGAGGATCAGCAGCGGGAGGCTGTTCGAGATCAGGTGATCCCAGCCCCCGTGCAGCAGCGGCGCGAAGACGATGCCCACAAGGCCTTCGTCAGAGCGTGGGTGAAGTCCTCGTGATTCGAAATTGCCAGGAAGGATGCGGTCCAGCGCCTCGATCAGCCAGAGCAGGGCGACGAATCCGCCGGACACGAAGCCGGCACGGGCGGCCGTCGAGAGCGGGTTGCGTATCGACTCGGTCTCACTCATGCGGCTGATGCTACGAGCATCTCCACATCGTTGTGCGGATTCGAGGGCTGGGCCATTCTCGGGACATGACAAAGACGATGCAGCGCGTGATCCTGGCGATTCTGGCGGCAACTGGCGCGATCACCGGCCCGTGGGCGACGTTTGCGCCGCGATCGTTCTACGACTCTTTCCCCGGATTCGGACGGCACTGGGTCAATGTCGATGGGCCCTACAACGAGCACCTCGTACGTGATGTTGGCGCGACGTACCTCGCGCTGATGGTGGTGGCTCTGCTCGCTGCCGTGAGCATGGAGCGCATCGCTGTGCTGATTGCGGCGGCGACGACGTTGACGTTCGGCGTGTTCCATTTCTCCTACCACGTGCACCACTTGGACGTGTACGACACCGTCGACTCGATCCTCAACATGACCGCGCTGGGAGGGTCCGTCGTCCTGGCTGCGCTGCTGCTGATTCCGCCGCGAGACACGAGCGTTTCGCGAGCACCGAACGGTTAGGTCGTCGGGCCGAGGTAAGCGATCGTCAGGTCGACCATCTCGTCGATGAACTTCTCCCGAGGGATCGCGGGCTGCTCGAGCACGTATTGCACGCTCAGGTGCTCGACCATCCGGACGAGGATCCACGCCGATGTCGCGGGATCAGTGATGGACGTCTGTGCCTTGTTGATCGACAGGTAGGCCGTCACGAGATCGCTGATGCGTTGCTCCAATGCGCCGGCCCAGCTGCCTGATTGGCTGCGCGGAAGCACTTCGACCACTAGCCGAAGGAACTCAATGTTCTCGTTCAGAACGTCCAGCAATCCCTCGAATGACGCGCGTACGAGAGATGGTCCCGGCTCGTCCAGCCTGTCGGCCAGCACCGCCGTCAGCTGAGTCGAAAACTCGGCGGCATACCGGTCGATGACTGCCGCGAGGATGGCCTCCTTGTCCGGGAAGTATTGGTAGAGCGAGCCCGGACTGATGTCGGCTTCGTCCGCAACTCGGTTCGTTGATGCCTTCTCGTAGCCATCACGCAGCAACACCGTCTGACCGGCGGCAATGATGCGCTCGACCATCGCGCGCGAACGTTCCTGGCGTGGTGTCTTGCGCAGGTCTTTGGTCCGGAGCGGCTGTGCCATATGCGAATTGTATGCGAGTAAATGCTCGCGTCACACTTTCGTCATGACTCTCGACACGGTGGTTGCTCCCCCAGCTCGCTTTCGTGCGGCAGAAGCGCGCGGTGCTCGCATTGGACGCGTTCTCAAGTCCGTTGCCCGGGTGCGCGCAGTCGATGAGCAGCAGATGGCGCTGATCGGCCAGCGATTCATGGAGCGCGACGAAATCGGCGCTGCACTCGCCCTGGCGATGCGGTCGCCCGGTGATGACAAGGTGACGATGGCGCAGTTCCACCAGGCTCTCAACCACGGCATCAATTCAGTCGAGGCCGCTCCCCCGGCCTTGCGCGACTTCTTCGCGGCCGTGGACACCGTGCCGGATTGGGTCGATTTCGACCTCGTCAACCGTGGTGCCGAGGCATACCGACGCTTCGGCCAGAGCGCGGCCGATGTGTTGCTGCAGGTCTCCCTCATCGGTGGGTACAGGTTCGGTGGTCCCACGGATCTGCTCGTTGCCACTGGCGGAATGACTGGGGACACGACCAGGCGCCGCCTTGGCGAAACTCAGAAGTGGGCCGTGGCAGTCTCCGAGCATGACGGGATGCGCCGCAACGGGGAGGGCTTTCAGCTGACGGCGCACGTCCGCCTCATGCACGCATTGGTCAACCACCGCTTCGAGGGCGGCGACCGGTGGGACATCGCGAAATGGGGCCTGCCGATCAATCAGTCTGACCAGGGCGCCACGTTGGGCTTGTTCAGCGGAACACTCTTGGTCGGCGTGCGCGCACTCGGCGTGCGTGTCACCGCCGAGGACTCACGAGCGGTCATGCACCTGTGGAAGTACGTCGGCTGGCTGATCGGCGTGAACGACGACTGGCTTTTCGACGACGAGCGCGAGCAGCTCGCATTCAACTATCACGTCCTGCTGGCGCAGGATGACATCTCCGAGGCGGGACCACAATTGGCCCAGGGCATTATGGATGCTCAGAAAAGCCTGCACTTCAGGCGGTTTCCTCGCCTCGGGCGCGCGTACACACGTGCGCGACTCCTCAGCATGCTGAGGCCATTTCTCACCAAGGAGGGCGTGCGGGACCTTGAGCTTCCTGTACGCCTGCCGTGGGCCTCGGTGGGCGTGTTCGGACGGAATCTGGTCAACCACCACGTCCTCGGGCGCACTGCTTGGGGAGACCGACGGCTTCACAAGAAGTCAGCCAAGAACCGCGACACGATCATGTATCGCCACTTCGGACCGGACACACCTGAGATCGGGCACATCGCGGCTTGATCTACGGTGCAGGATGGGCCGTATGCAGATCACGCGCTTCGGTCATGCGGCCATACTCGTTGAGGCGACCGGCACCCGCATCCTGATCGACCCCGGAGTCTTCAGCGCTGACGAAGCTTTCTCACTCGACGGCCTCGACGCGATCGTCGTGACGCACCAGCATCCCGATCACATAGACCTCACCCGCGGTCCTGGCCTGCTGGAGCGCAATCCCGACGCTGTGTTGATCGCTGACCCAGACAGTGCGGGCACGCTGGAGTTCGGCGACTGGACGGCCAACGCCGACGGTCTGGAGACGGCGATCGGCGCTGTAACCATTCGCGGCGTCGGGTCCCAGCACGCGGTGATCCTCCCTGCCCTCCCCCGGGTCGCCAATGTGGGCGTCGTGCTGACCGCTGCAGGAGAGCCAACGTTGTTCCACCCCGGCGACACGTACGAGTACGCACCCACCGGCGTTGACGTGCTGGCACTCCCCCTGTCGGCGCCGTGGGCCAAGATCAGCGAGACAGTCGACTTCATCCAGCGCGTCTCCCCTCACTCGCTGTTCCCCGTGCACGACAGGACCATCTCGGAGCTCGCATACGGGATCTACTGGCAGCACACGGTGAACTTCGGGGGCGTCGCAGACTCCCGCAAACTCGGTCAATCCGACTCTGACAGTTTTGGGAACATCTAGTCGGATCAGCCTGAATTGAGTTATCTCATATCTGAGATATGGTGGATAACATGACTGTGCGCGACGACTACCTGGCCCGCATCGGCGTACTCATTCGTGATGCCCGTCAACACAGTGGAATGACCCAGTCCGAGCTCGCGACCGAGCTCAAGACGAGTCAGAACGTGGTGAGTCGGATCGAGAAGGGTCAGCAGAACCTGACCCTCGACACACTTGCTCGCATCGGCGCTGCGCTCGATTCTGAACTGGTCACCGTCGGCACTTCCGGCCCCAGCCACTTGCGCGTGGTCGGCGGCACGACGCTGTCGGGCTCGATCGACGTGAAGTCGAGCAAGAATGCGGGTGTTGCCCTGCTGTGTGCCGCGCTGCTCAACTCCGGCACTACTGTGCTGCGCAAGGTTGCGCGCATTGAAGAGGTCAACCGACTGCTCGAGGTGCTCGAGTCGATCGGTGTGAAGTTCACCTGGCTCAATGACGAGAACGACCTCAAGCTGGTCGTCCCGGCCGAGCTCAATCTCGCAGCGATGGATGCCGACGCGGCCCGTCGTACGCGCAGCATCATCATGTTCCTCGGCCCGCTGATGCACCGCTATGACGACTTCGAGCTGCCGTACGCAGGTGGCTGCGATCTCGGCACCCGCACTGTCGAACCTCACATGACCGCACTGCGCCCGTTCGGCCTCAAGGTTGTCGCCACCGAAGGCAGCTATCACGCCACCACCGCGGCAGGGGTCGGCCCGGAGCGCCCCATCGTCCTCACCGAGCGCGGTGACACGGTCACCGAGAACGCACTCCTCGCGGCTGCGAAGTACGAGGGCGTCACGATCATCCGCAACGCCAGTCCCAATTACATGGTCCAGGACCTGTGCTTCTTCCTGGTCAAGCTGGGTGTCGGCATCGACGGCATCGGCACCACGACTTTGCGTGTCACCGGCAAGCCCGTCATCAACGCCGACGTCGACTACGCGCCGAGCGAGGACCCGATCGAGGCCATGAGCCTGATCGCGGCCGCGATCGTCACCAAGTCGAGCATCACGGTGCGTCGCGTACCGATCGAGTTCATGGAGATCGAGCTCGCTCTGCTTGAGGAGATGGGCTTCCAGTACGACCGCAGCGCTGAGTATCCCGCCGAGAACGGTGAGACCAGGCTCGTCGACATCACGACTCACCCGTCGGCCCTGCACGCCCCGATCGACAAGATCCACCCAATGCCGTTCCCGGGCCTCAACATCGACAACCTTCCGTTTTTCGCTGTCATCGCAGCAACGGCCGAGGGTCAGACGATGTTGCACGACTGGGTCTACGAGAACCGAGCCATCTACCTCACCGAGCTCAACAAGCTCGGCGCTTCGGTCAAGCTGCTCGACCCGCACCGCGTGCTGATCGACGGCCCCACGCACTGGAGTGGCACCGAGCTCGTATGTCCGCCAGCCCTGCGCCCTGCTGTGGTCATTCTGCTCGCGATGTTGGCGGCCAAGGGTACCTCAGTGCTGCGCAGCGTCTACGTCATCAATCGTGGCTATGAAGACCTCGCCGAGCGCCTCAACGCCCTCGGCGCCCAGATCGAGACCTTCCGGGACATATAGGCCTCCCTCGCTGAGCCCGTGAGGGCTTAGCGTGTGAACGTGTCCTACCTCGACTACCCGACGCCTATCGCCTTTGCGCATCGTGGTGGCTCGCTCGTGGATGCCAATGTCGGCATTGAGAACTCGATGGAGGCGTTCACCCATGCCTATGAGCTGGGGTATCGCTACCTCGAGACCGACGTCCACGTGTCGGCCGACGGACGGGTGTATGTCTTCCACGACGACACGCTGGAGCGGATGACGGGCAACGCGGCAGCGATAGCATCGCTCACGGCCGACCTGGTGGACGGAGAGCTGCTGGGTGGCCGAGTGGCAATCCCCACGCTCGAGGCGCTGCTCAAGGAACTCCCGGACGCGCGACTCAACATCGACGTGAAGTCCGATGCCGCAGTCGAGGAGACCTGCGCCGTGATCGAGGACTATGACGCCATCGATCGGGTCCTGCTGGCGTCATTCGAGCATGGTCGCCTGCGCCGAATTCGACAACGTCTGCCCGAGGTGGCGACCTCAGCATCGAGCCGTGAGGCGGCGCTGGTGAAGCTCCTGCCCACGGCGATCGTGCGACGTCTCGGCCTACCTGCCGTGTGCCTGCAAGTTCCCGAGCGACGTCACGGGATCACCGTCGTGAGCCGTGGCTTCGTACGACGGGCGCATGCCCTGGGACTGCAGGTGCACGTGTGGACCGTTGACGACGCAGACTCCATGAACCGACTGCTCGACCTCGGAGTCGACGGCATCATCACCGACCGGACGGACATCCTCAAGGGTGTTCTCGTCGCCCGAGGCACGTGGAGGGGACCCAAATGAAGTTGCCGCGGTTCAATGCGAACGAAGAGCAGAAGAAGTGGTTCTTCTATGACTGGGCCAACTCGGCGTACATCACCACCATCGCCACGGTTCTGTACGCGCCATACCTGACGAGTGTCGCCGAACGCGCTGCTTGTGGCTTCGTCGGTGACGAAGACCGCAAGTGCACAGAGCACCTCTCGGTTCTCGGTCTGTCCGTCTCAGCTGGTTCGTTGGTGTTCTACGTCGTCACCTTGGCGACGGTGATCTCGGCGTTCATCCTGCCGATCGTTGGAGCCATCGCCGACCGCGTGCAGTCAAAGAAGACACTGATGGCGCGTCTCGCCTGGACCGGCGCGGCTGTTGCCGCACTGATGTTCTTCGTGACCGGCACCAACTGGCAGCTGGGCGCAGGCCTGCTGGTCGTGGCCAACCTGTTCTATGCGGCGTCGATCGTCGTGTACGACGCGATCCTCGTCGAGGTCGCTGAACCCGACGAGCGTGACCGAATATCCTCGCAGGGCTGGGCCTTCGGCTACCTCGGCGGTGGACTGCTTCTCGCTGTGAACCTGGCGATTGTCACGGTGAAGCCATTCGGACTGTCAACTGAAATGGCCGTACGAATCAGCCTGTTGTCGGCGGCGATCTGGTGGGCGTACTTCACCTTCATCCCCTACCGCGGCATCAAGGACCGCGAGCCGCGCGGAATCCCTCCGGAGGAGGGTGTGACGCTTGTGCAGCGCAGCTTCGGCCAGCTGTTCCGTACGCTCAGGGAGCTCAAGCAGTACCCGCAGACGCTCCTGTTCCTGGTGGCCTACCTGTTCTACAACGACGGCATCCAGACCGTGATCTATTCCGCGTCGGTCTACGGCGACAAGCAGCTCGGGTTTGGACCGAGCATTCTGATCGCGACGATTCTGATCGTGCAGTTCGTGGCCTTCGGCGGAGCGCTGATATTCGGGCGGCTTGCGGCACGTATCGGCAGTCACCGAACCATCCTCGGCGGCTTGGTCGTGTGGATTCTCGTTGTGTGCTGCGGCTTCTTCCTGCCGGAGAAACAGATCGCGCCGTTCCTGTTGCTTGCCGTCGCCATCGGACTGGTCCTCGGCGGCACGCAGGCACTGTCACGCTCGTTCTTCTCGCAGCTCATCCCCCGGGGTAGGGAGGCGGAATACTTCAGCCTCTACCAAGCCTGCGAGCGCGGTACGAGCTGGCTCGGCACCTTGGTGTTCGGCGTCGTGCACCAGCTGACCGACTCGTACCGGCCGGCGATCCTTGCCCTGATCGCGTTCCTCGTCATCGGTGGACTGTTGCTGTGGAAGCTCGATCCCAAGAAGGGAATCATCGAGGCCGGAAACCAGCCACCCGCCCTGATCTGACTGATGTCCACGCTCGCGAAGACAACTCATGTCATGGTCGTTCTCCTGTTTGTGGCTGGTGTGAGCTCGTGCGGATCACAAAGTGATTCGGTCAAGGATCAGTGGAACGACCGGTCGAAGCTCCCGGATTGTGGATCCATCGAGCTGGGCCAGGGCGAAAAAGTCACGGCGACCTCCCACACCGAAGTCAGCTGCATGTCGGACGCGATTGAATCAGGAACCGGCGCAGAGCTTCACGTCAGCTCGCCGACGATCGAGGGCGACATGATCCGCGACCACTATCGGCTGTATCCCGACAGGCATCTCGAGCTGTACATCGACAGCAGTGACGATCCGCACGCGGGCGTCGACTGGGAACTGATCGAATGCATCAGACCGGTGTGGTTGCCACGAGTCACCTGTCCGGACACTGGTCCGTACTGACGTGTGACCAATACCTCGCGCTTAGGGGAATCTCATGTCCATCCCCTACGTTGGAAGAGGTAAGGCACACGAAAGGGGACTGCCATGGCAGAACGTGCATTGCGAGGCGC
>NZ_JAKFEL010000146.1:0-4109 GCF_036675695.1 Aeromicrobium sp. | reverse complement strand
CGACGGGGTGATCGATCCGCGGGACACCCGCTCGATCCTCGGCATCTGCCTCAGCGCCATCAACACCGTGCCCAACAAGGGCGCCGAAGGCTACGGAGTGTTCCGCGTATGAGTGCCTCGATCACCTCTGTACTTGTTGCAAACCGGGGGGAGATTGCGCGTCGCGTCTTCAGCACGTGCCGCGATCTCGGTATCCGTACGGTTGCGGTCTACTCCGATGCTGACGCTGGCGCGCCCTTCATGGGTGACGCCGACGTCGCCGTACGCCTGCCCGGCAACGCGCCGTCCGACACGTACCTGCGCGGGGATCTCGTCATCGCCGCTGCGTTGAAGGCCGGCGCCGACGCGATCCATCCCGGCTACGGCTTCCTGTCGGAGAACGCCGAGTTCGCCCGGGCGGTCGCCAAGGCCGGTCTCACCTGGATCGGCCCGGCGCCCGACACGATCGACTCGATGGGCGACAAGATTCGCGCCAAGGAGCTGATGGACAAGGCCGGAGTACCGATCCTCAGCGTGGACGCGGCCAACGCCCAAAAGTCGGACTTCCCGCTGCTGGTCAAGGCATCGGCGGGTGGCGGCGGTCGCGGAATGCGCATCGTCACCGATCCCAAAGACCTGGAGGGCGAGCTCACCGCTGCAGGCGCCGAGGCACTCTCGGCATTCGGCGACGCGACGGTGTTCGTCGAGCCGTACCTGCCGACCGCTCGACACATCGAGGTCCAGGTAATGGCCGACACCCACGGCACCTGCTGGATCGTCGGCGACCGTGACTGCTCGATCCAGCGCCGCCACCAGAAGGTTGTCGAGGAAGCACCGGCGCCGTCGGTCAGCGACGAGGTGCGCAAGGTTCTGCACGATGCCTCGCGCGCTGCCGTCGAAGCCGTTGGCTATGTCGGCGCAGGCACGGTCGAGTTCCTCGTGGCGGATGCGCACCTGGCGTCCGGCAAGGCGTACTTCCTGGAGATGAACACCCGTCTCCAGGTCGAGCACCCCGTCAGCGAGGAGGTCTTCGGTGTCGACCTCGTCGCAGCGCAGATCCTCGTTGCCGAGGGCAAGCAGCTCGCAGAGGAGCCCGCAGGACCGGAGGGTCACGCGATCGAGGTGCGTCTGTACGCCGAAGACCCCGCCGACGACTGGCAGCCGCAGACCGGAACCGTTCGCACGTTCGATGTGCCTGACGGCCCGGGCCTCCGTGTCGACTCCGGTATCGAGAGCGGATCGGTCATCGGCATCCACTACGACGCCATGATCGCCAAGGTCATTGCCCATGGAGACAACCGCGCCCACGCCGTACGGCTGCTCGGCGATGCACTCCGACGTACCCGCTTGCACGGGGTCACGACCAACATCGACCTGCTTCTTGGCATCCTCGGTGACGAGGAGTTCCGCGCCGAGCGGGTGCACACGGCGCTGCTCGACGAGCGGCTCGCGGACTGGTCCAAGCCGGCGAATGGCGAGCATGCCGTACGCAAGGCCGCCCTCGCGGCAGCACTCGCCGAGGCGGCAAGCAGTACGGCGAACGCCAAGGTGCTGGGACGCATCCCGACCGCTTACCGCAATGTGCCGAGCCAGGAACGTACGCGTTCGTACACGATCGGCACCGAGGAGATCACTGTCTCCTACCGCGGCATCCGAACCGGGCTCGTCCAGTCTGAGCTCGAGGGCGTCACGATCGGTGCGGTAACGCCGACGCGAGTCGTGCTCGACGACGACGGTCTCACCGAGACGTACGCCGTCGCAGTCGGTTCTGGCTGGGTCGACGTCGACGGCCCGGGTGGATCGTTCGACTTCACACCGGTCCCGGAGTCCGTCGATCCGGCGGATGTCATCGCCGAGGGCTCACTGCTCGCTCCGATGCCGGCCGCCGTCATGAGCGTCGCAGTCACCGAAGGACAACACGTCACCAAGGGCGACATCGTGGTCGTCCTTGAAGCCATGAAGATGCAGCACACCATCACGGCGCCGTACGACGGCGTCGTCACCGAGCTGTCGGCCACCGCCGGCGCGCAAGTCGAATCTGGCGCCGTACTGGCAGTCATTGAAGGAGAAGCAGAATGAGCAACTTCACCGAGACCGAAGAGCGCCTGGCGCTTCGCAAAGCAGTCTCTGACCTGGGCAAGAAGTTCGGTCGCGACTACTTCGAGCAGGCCGCCAAGCACGGTCGCAAGACGACTGAGCTGTGGGAGGAAGCCGGCAAGCTCGGCTACCTCGGCGTCGCAGTGCCGGAGGAGTTCGGTGGCGGTGGCGGAGACATCGGCGACCTCGCCGCCGTATGCGAGGAGCTCGCTGCAGCTGGCAGCCCGCTGCTGCTGATGGTGGTCTCACCGGCGATCGTCGGCACAATCATCGCGCAGTTCGGCACGCAGGAGCAGAAGGAGCGCTGGCTGCCCGGCCTCGCCGACGGCACCTCGACGTTCGCGTTCGGGATCACCGAGCCCGATGCGGGGTCCAACTCGCACAAGATCATCACCACGGCCTATCGCACTGACGATGGCGGCTGGCGACTCACGGGCACCAAGACCTACATCTCGGGCGTCGACGAGGCCAGCCACGTGCTCGTCGTCGCGCGTACGGAGGATGCCAAGACCGGCAACCTCAAGCCTGCGCTGTTCCTCGTACCAGTCGATTCGAAGGGCTTCACGTTCCAGGAGATCGACATGGGACTGACCTCGCCGGAGAAGCAGTTCACGCTGTTCTTCGACGACGTCCTGCTGCCCGCTGACACTCTGATCGGCAGCGAGGACGCCGGCATCGACCAGCTCTTCGCCGGCCTCAACCCCGAGCGCATCATGGGCGCCTCGTTCGCCACCGGCACGGCGCGTCTCGCGCTGGCCAAGGCGACGGAGTACGCCAAGGAGCGTCAGGTCTGGAAGGCACCGATCGGCTCGCACCAGGCGATCGCTCACCCGCTCGCCGAGTCGTACATCGAGATCGAGATGGCTCGCCTGATGACCCAGAAGGCGGCCGCGCTTTACGTCGCCGGCGACTTCATGGCGGCAGGCGAGGCGGCCAACATGGCGAAGTACGCAGCCGGCGAGGCCGTGTGCAACGTCGTCGACCGCGCCATCCAGACGCACGGTGGCAACGGTCTGGCCAACGAGTACGGTCTGGTGCAGATGCTGGCGGGCTCGCGCCTGTCGCGCATCGCGCCGGTGAGCAAGGAGATGGTGCTCAACTTCATCGCCCAGTTCTCGCTCGGCCTGCCGAAGTCCTACTGAGAGGCAAGCATGACTGAGCTCGTACATCTCGAGGTTGCCGATCAGGTCGCCACGATCACGCTGGACAGCGACCACAACCGCAATGCGCTGAGCCGCCAGCTCGTCAGCGAGCTGCTGGCGCACCTGACGACGGCCGGTGCGGACACCGCGGTGAAGGCGGTGCTGGTCCGTTCGGCCGGCTCGGTGTTCTGCTCTGGTGCTGACCTCTCGGAGGCATCGGCCGACGGGATGGTCGAGGGTGCCAAGACAGTCGTCGCCCTGCAGCGCCAGATCGCGACCCTCGACAAGCCTGTTGTCGTGGAGCTCGGCGGACCCGTACGGGCTGGTGGCCTCGGCATCGTCGGCGCTGCCGACATCGTGATCGCCGGTGAGTCGGTGACATTCCAGCTCACCGAGGTACGCCTCGGACTCGCGGCTGCCGTCATCTCGCTGTCGCTGCTGCCGCGGTTCACCGACCGTGCCGCGGCTGATCTCTTCCTGACGGCCCGCAAATTCGATGCCGCAGAAGCCGCTCGCGTCGGTCTGATCACCCGCGCTGTTTCGGACTCCGAGCTTCAGGGTGACGTCGCACGTGTACTCGGTGACCTGGTCAAGGGCTACCCGCAGGGTCTGCGCGAGTCCAAGAAGCTGCTCAACCACGATCTGGTCGCCCGCATCGACGCACTCGGCGAGCAGGTGGCGGCGCAGTCGGCCGCTCTGTTCGGGAGTGACGAGGCACGCGAGGCGATGACAGCGTTTCTCAGCAAGAAGTAGTCGATTTCGCGTGGCGTCCGCCACCTGAGAGCCGCCTGCGGAATAGATCACCCACCGCCTAGACTTATGAGTTCGACAAACGGCAAAGGGGCTGGGGTGACGACACACAGCGCTGAGCACATTGCTCAGCAAGAAGTC
>NZ_JAKFEL010000077.1:0-4111 GCF_036675695.1 Aeromicrobium sp. | reverse complement strand
ATTCCTTTCGGTGAGCGTCCTCGTCCTGACTGGACTCGGGCGCGGGATGTTGCAGTGCGGCGGTCAATAAGAGAACGGCCACCCCTTCCAGTAGTTGCGCACGCGGACCCAGATGCCGTAGAGACCGCGTGGTTCAAAGATCAGGAACACGATGATCAGTAGCCCGTAGAGGATGGCCTCGAGCTGGAACACCGACAGGAAGCCGTCGGATCCCGACGACTCGCTGATGAATGGGAAGACGTCGGCGAGGGTTCCGGAGAACTTGCCGAGCAGGCTGATGAACAGCGCGCCCATGATGGCGCCGGAGATCGTGGCGACCCCGCCGATCAGGATCATCGCGATGTACTGGATCGACAGCAGCAGCCCGAACGCGCTCGGCTCGAAGACGCCGACGACCGCGTAGTAGAGCGCGCCCGTGACTCCGGCGAAGAACGATGACATCGCGAACGCCATCACCTTGTACTTCGTCAGGTCGACGCCGATCACGGCTGCCGCGACGTCGCGGTCGCGTACGGCGGAGAACGCGCGACCCACGCCCGAACGGGCGATGTTGCGGCCGAGGATCGCGAAGAAGATGAGGAACAGCAGGGCGAAGATGAACTGGCGCTGCTCGCGGGCGAGCTCGATGCCCAACACGGTCCCGCTGGCGTTGAGGTCGATACCGAACACGTTGAGATCCGGCCCGCGACGGCCGATGCCGGGACCGCCGGTCAGCGAGCGTGCCTCACGGAAGATGTGGTCGCCCAGGAACACCAGGCCGAGCGTGACGATCGCGAGGTAGAGACCGCGCAGTCGTACGGCGATCGGCCCGACGAGCAGTCCGGCGACAGCGGCAACGACGCCGGCGGCGGGAAGCCAGATCCAGATTGGCAACCCATAGCCGGTGAGCCGCCCATCGGGATCGCCGCCGAGAACGGCGCCGGTATAGGCGCCGAGACCGATGAAGAACGCGTGGCCCAACGAGACCTGACCGGCGTAGCCGGTGACCAGGTTGAGGCCGATAGCGCCGACCGCCGAGATCATGCCGAGCGTGAGGATCAGCAGGAGGTCGTCGGTCAGCATGAACGGCAGGAGGAAGCCGACGGCGATCATCGCGAGCGTCGAGCGCCGCTTGGCGGGGGTGTTGAGCAGGCCCATCTCCTGGGCGTAGTCGGTACGTACGAGCGCCCGCCCGCGGAGTCGGTTGCCAGCAGTCATCAGGCTCATACGCGCTCGACCTCCTTCGTGCCGAAGAGGCCATACGGTTTGACGAGCAGGACCACCAGCATCAGGGCATAGGGAGCGACAAGCGAGAAGTTCCGACCCAGCCACGGTGCAACATCGGGCTGATAGATAGCGGTGAGCGACTCGACGAGTCCGACTGCCAGCCCGCCGATCACGGCACCTGGGATCGAGTCGAGCCCGCCGATGATGATTGCGGGCAGGGCCTTGAGGGCGATGATCCAGCTGGTCTGTTCCATGCCGGCCGTGCCGGCAGCGACGAACGTACCGGCGATCGCGGCGAGCCCGCCCGCGATGGCCCAGGCGAGCGCGAAGATCGCACCGACGCGGATGCCCTGCGCGAGGGCAGTCTCTTGATCGAGTGCCGTCGCCCGCATCGCGAGTCCCGTGCGCGAGTACTGGAAGAACAGTGCGAGTGCAGTGACCGTGACAGCCGTAACCGCGAACAAGCCGAGCGTCTGGTGCGACACCGACACGTCACCGATGCGGAAACGCTCGCTTCCACCGGGGTAGTTGACGATGCGGGGCTGTACGTCGATGTAGTTGTTGCTGAAGATGCGGAGCACGATGTCGACGCCGATCGTGATGATCGCCAGCGTGAACACCGGCTTGCCGATCATCGGGCGCAGTGCGAGCCGCTCGACGACCGTGCCGACGAGCGCACCACCCAGGATCGCCAGAGACATCCCGACGAAGAACGGCAGGCCGAACTCCTCGGTGAAGTGATACGTGAGCAGGCCGCCGACCACCATCAGTGCCGGTTGGGCAAAGCTGATGACGCGGGTGGCCTTGTAGATCATCACGTAGCCGAGTGCGAGCAGGGCATAGATCGATCCCTGGCCGAGCCCGTTGACGACTGCCTGAACGAACTCAGTCATCAGCTGGCCCCCGCGTACATCTGCTCGATGGCCTCGTCGAACTGCGAGGTGACGGCGGACCGCTTGAGCTTCTGCGTTGCGGTCAGCTCTCCCGCATCGTGATCGAGCTCCTTGGGTATGAGCGTGAACCGTTTGATTGCCTGCATCGGCGCGAACTTCGCGTTGCTCTCGTCGACGATGCTCTGCACCAGTGCGATGACCTCCGGCTTGCTGCTGAGATCGCGGTAGGTCGTGAACGACAGCTTGCGCTTCTGCGCCCAGTTGCCGACGGTGTCGAGCTCAATGCCGATCAGCGCGGTGATGTACTTGCGCCGGTCGCCGATGACGAGTGCTTCCTTGATGTATGGCGATGCCTTGAGACTGTTCTCGATCTCGCTGGGGGAGATGTTCTTGCCGCCTGACGTGATGATGATGTCCTTGACCCGGTCGGTGATCTTGATGTGCGTGCCGTCGACCCACTCGCCTACGTCGCCCGTATGAAGCCAGCCGTCGGCGTCGATCGCCGCGGCTGTTGCCTCGGGGTTGTTCCAGTAGCCGGCGAATGTGCCGCGGTGCCGGGTGAGGATCTCGCCGTTGTCGTCGATCCGGAGCTCGGTACCGGGTTGCACCTCGCCGACCGTGCCGACCTTGACCCGGCCCTTGACGTTGGCGGTGGCGATCGCACTGTTCTCGGTCATCCCGTAGACCTCGTACATCGGCAGACCCAGTCCCATGAAGAACTCGAGCACCTCGGGTGAGATCGGCGCGGCCCCCGAGGCTGCGTATCTCACCTTCGACAACCCGAGCCGTTGCCGTAGCGGGCGGTAGAGCATGACCCAGCCGACTGCGTACGCGAGTCGCGTCGCGATGGTGTGCTCGCCGTTGCGGGCGACGAGGGTGCGACCGATCCAGCGCGAGACCTTCATCCAGAGCGCGAAGTTGGCTCGTTTGATCATCGAGGCACCGCTCATACGGATCTGTACGCCAGCGACCAGCTTTTCCCAGATTCGGGGCACACCGAAGAGCAGTGTTGGCTGGATCTCGCGGAGGTTGATCTGCACGGTGTCGATCGACTCGGCGAAGTTGACCTGGACGCCGAGGCCCGCGTTGAACCAGACCGTGAACAGCCGCTCAGCGACGTGACAGAGCGGAAGATAGGAGACGCTCAGGTCCTTGTGGTTCGCCGGGGGGCTGATGAAGGCGCCATCGTTCTGGAGCGTCTCGATGACGAACTCGATGTTGTCGATCGTCAGCATCGCGCCCTTGGGCGGCCCGGTCGTGCCGGAGGTGTAGACGAGCGTTGCGAGATCGCTGGGCTCGGCGGCAGCCATCCGCTCGGCAACTGCATCGGGGTGGGAAGCCCGGTGCTCGGCACCCGCGGCGATGAAGTCGTCCCAGAAGATCAGCCGGGTCTCGCCGTAGTTGCCACGTACGCCGCGCGGCTCCAGGTAGACGATGTGCTCGACGTCAGGCAGCTCGATCTCGAGCAGCTTGTCGACCTGCTCCTGGTCCTCGGCGATCACGATCCGAGATCCGGAATCGGCCAGCACGTGGCGGATCTCGCCCGCGGGATTGGTCGGGTAGCAGCCGACGGTCGCGGCGCGTACGGCCGTGATGCCGATGTCGGCGAACAGCCACTCGCGGCGGTTCTCGCTCATGATCGCGACGCGGTCACCCACCTCAACGCCGAACGACAGCAGCGCATGACCGACGAGCGATGCGGAGTCCCAGTAGTCAGCCCAGCTGACTTCCTCCCACAGGCCGAAGTTCTTCTCCCGCATCGCGACGCGATCGGGGTGCTCGTCAGCGTGCGCCTTGATGCGCGCCGGCAGCGTGCTCATTTCGTGTCTCCTACGGGTCCGAGGTAGGCGGCGATGACGTCCGGGTGGTCACGCACTTCGGCGGGCGTACCCGTATGAACGGTGCGTCCGAAGTCCATCGCCATGACCCGGTCGGCGAGATCCATCACGAGCGCCATGTCGTGCTCGACGAGGATCATCGGGATGTGCAGCTCGTTGCGGATGTCGAGGATG
>NZ_JAKFEL010000128.1:0-24695 GCF_036675695.1 Aeromicrobium sp. | reverse complement strand
GGAGGACGATGTCGAACCCGTCAGCCATGGCGGCTGCGGGAGCGGCCGTGATGCCAACGAGGACGAGCGGTGCTGCGACGATCAGGTTGCGGATGGTGCGGTTCATGATTTCTCCTGTGGGTTGGTGGTGTGTTTTCAGTTGGTCTGTGGTCTTGCTTGTAGGTAGGAGCCACAGACCCCACAGGTCCTTACAACTTTTCTGACGATCTCTTTCTGACCCATTTGGGCGGTGTGGTGGGATGAACGGGTGAGCGAGCTGCGTAGACCCCCATCCGTGACGGTGGCGTGCGTATTCGTGGGTTTGACCAGCCTGATCGTGTTCGGCAGTGTCACCTCGGCACTTTCCAACTGGGGCTCGATCGAGCTGCAGGACGCCGTGCGGGACGCTTTGGACGATCCGGCGTTGGACGGAATCGACCTGACAGTTCCCCAGGTCGTCGAATGGCTTCGCCGTGCGGCGTACGCGGTTGTGGTCCTGACCATCGCCGGCGTGGTGTTCGCCGTGTTCGCGGCTCGCGGTCACCGAAGCTCACGCGTGAGCCTGACCGTGATGTGCGGGCTCGCGTTCGTGGGCTTCATCGGTGTTGGTGGGCTGGCAGGAATGCTGCCTGCCGTGCTTGCCGTCGTCTGCGCGATGCAGCTGTGGTCGCCGGAGTCTCGAGCGTGGTTCGACGCGAAGAACGGGGTTGCGCGCGCCGTGGTTGCTCCGGTTCCCGTTACACCTGTCGCTGGCCCCGGCGCTGCTCCGGCTGATCCGCCGCAACCCAAGTCCGTACGAATCGCCGGCCTCGTGGCGCTGATCGCCTCGTGGCTGGTGCTGATGTTCTCCGCCTACTACGCGCTGATCTACGTGACGGCACGCGACTCTTACGTCGACTCCCTCTCGAAGGGATCGACCAAGAAGATGCTCGACGAATACGGGATAGCACCGGCGGACTTCGTCACCTGGATGTTCATCTTCTTCGTCGTGTGCGGGGTTCTCGCACTTCTTGCGTGCACGGCGGCAGCGCTCATGCTGCGCGGTGTCCCGCATGCACGTACGGCGACGATCGTGCTCGCTGCGGTGTCGGTCCCGGTGTCGTTCATGTTCGTCGGAGTGGGCTGGCCATGGACCGCAGCAGCCGTGTTCGTTCTGGTCCAGCTGCGCCGTAAGCAGCCCCACGGCGTATAGCGCACCCACGGATTTCATTGCACTGTCACGGCACCGATAAACTGAAGGCATGGCCCAGAGCTCCCCGTCCCAGCGTCCGCACGTAGTCGTAGTCGGAGGCGGATTCGGTGGCATTGCCGCGGTCCGCAAGCTCAAGCGAGCCGACGTTGACGTCACATTGATCGACCGTCACACCTACAACACGTTCCAGCCGCTGCTCTACCAAGTTGCGACGGCCAGCCTCAACCCCGGCGACGTCACCTGGTTCCTGCGCGCGATCCGCGCCAAGCAGAACAACGTGCGCTTCATGAAGGGCACTGTCCTCACGATGGACCACGTCAGCAAGACGCTGGGCCTCGAGAGCGGGCTCACCGTCTCGTACGACCACCTGATCATCGCTGCGGGTGTGACGACCAACTTCTTCGGCGTTCCCGGTGCCGAAGAGTTCGCGATGCCGCTCTACAAGCGCTCGCAGGCACTGGCTGTCCGCGACCGTATGTTCGCCGCGCTCGAGAACGCCGTGATCAACCGCACCGACGAGGACCTGCGCATCATCGTCGTCGGCGGCGGCGCGACCGGCGTCGAGACGGCTGGCGCGTTTGCCGAGCTGCGCAACAACGACATGCCGACGACCTACCCCGAGCTTGACCCCAAGAAGATGCACATCACGCTGATCGAGATGGGCCCGCACGTGCTGGCACCGTTCCACCACAACCTGCGCGAGTATGCCCGCAAGTCCCTTGAGAAGCGCGATGTCGACTTGCGTCTCGAGACCACGGTCAAGGAAGTCACGGCCGACGGTGTCGTGATCGTGAAGGGCGACAAGGAGGAGTTCCTCCAGGCCGGCATCGTGGTGTGGGCCAGTGGCGTCACGGCGCACAGCACCCTCGCCGACTGGAACCTCCCGCAAGGCCGAGGTGGCCGCATCGTCACCGGCGCCGACTGGGATGTCGAGGGCCTCAAGGATGTCTACGCGATCGGTGACGTCGCGATCAGCCCTGACCCGTTGCCGCAGCTGGCGCAGCCGGCAATCCAGGCCGGCAAGCACGTCGCCAAGCTGATTGACCGTGCCCAGGACGGCAAGGGCATGAAGGCTTTCAAGTACCGCGACAAGGGCACCATGGCCACGATCGGCCGCGCGTCAGCGATCGCCCAGATCAAGGGTCTGCCGCGCCTCAAAGGCTTCCCGGCCTGGTTCATCTGGGTGGCACTCCACGTTGCGACGCTGCTCGGCAACCGCAACCGATTCGCCACGATGATCAACCTGACGGCGAAGTACCTCGCCTGGGGCAGCCACAACGCGATCGTCGGCGAGACGCCGCTGGTCATGGCCAACAACCCGACGACCGTACGTGCTCTCGAGCAGCGCTATGGCGAAGGCAAGTCGCTGTCGCTGGCCAAGAAGGCGACCGCAGCAGCCAAGAAGGCCACCATCAAGAAGTCGGCCGCGAAGCCGGCTGCCAAGGCTCCGGCCAAGGCGGTTGCGAAGAAGGCCCCCGCGAAGACTGCAGCCAAGAAAGCCCCGGCCAAGGCGGTAGCGAAGAAGGCTCCGGCCAAGACAGCAGCCAAGAAGACCACGGCGAAGGCACCGGCCAAGAATTCACCGGCCAAGCGTTCCTAATCCATCGCGGCGAGAAGCTCGTCGCGAGCGGTGAGCATCGATGGGCCGTACCAAGTGAGCGCGCGACCTGACACCAGCACGGTCGGCACCTGCGTGAATGCCGAAGGCCCGTCGTCTGCGGTGAAAACGTACGGCTCGTCTGGCAGCAGCACGAGATCGATGTCATCGCGATCGATATCCGACAGCTCGACATGGGGATAGCGACTGTCTGACTCGCGGAATGCGTTGACCAGACCCAGGCGGGCAAGTACGTCGCCGGTGAACGTACGTGAGCCGACCACCATCCATGGATCGCGCCAGATCGGCACCGCAACGCGGAGACCGCTCGGTGCGGCTGGCGCGTCCCAGACCGCCTTGGCGTCAGCAAGCCACCCTGGCTCGTCCCAGCCGAGTGCCGCGAACATGCGGGCCATCGACGCGAACGCCTCGTCGACCGTCTCGATCTTCGTCACCCACACGTTGATTCCCACAGAGCGAAGCCGCTCGACGTCGAGCTCTCGGTTCTCTTCGCGGTTGGCCAGCACGACGTCGGGCCGGAGCGCCTCAATCGCTGCCCGATCAGGGTTCTTGGTGCCGCGCACCCGCGTGACATCCAGGTCGGCCGGATGGGTGCACCAGTCGGTGGCGCCGACCACCGCCTCAGGGCGAGTGGCAGCGATCGCCTCGGTCAACGACGGTACGAGCGAGACCACCCGGCGAGCCGGAGCAGTCAGGTCGACCGGATGGCCGAGGTCATCCTTCATCGTTTGCGGAGGCCCGTCGCGCCACAGACCGGTGCATCCCAGCCGAGCGCATCGCCGGCGTCGATCTGCAGGTCGAGTGCCTCGCCGATGGCTTCCGGCAGATCGACCGAGGCGCGGCTGTCCATGCTGACGTGCACCAAGGTCGCCTCCTGGGTGCAGGCGAGCGTCTGCTTCTCCTGGTCGACGACGAACGACATACCGTGCAGGACACGCGCCGAGCGCTCCAGCAGCCGGGTGTGCACCGTGAATCGCTGGCCCAGCCGGAGCTCACCGTAGTAGCGCATGTGCTGCTCGACGGTGAACATGCTCTGCTGGTGCTTCTCGATGTACTCCTCGCCGAGACCGGCCGTGATCGTGGCCTTCCAGAGTGCGTGTGAGCAGATCCGGAAGTAGTCGCCGATGTTCATGTGGCCGTTCTCGTCGATGAACTCATCGGGAACGGTGCGGTCAAAGATGGCCGGAAGTTGGACGATCTGCTCGTACGTGGGGAGGCTGCTCACGCTGAGACGATACTGGCCGCTGGTCAGACGTTGCGGCGGTACTGGCCGCCGACCTCGAAGAACGCCTCAGTCACCTGCTGCAGCGAGCAGACTCGAGCTGCATCCATCAACGCAGCGAAGACGTTCTCATGGTTGATCGCGGCGTGCTTGAGCTTATCGATCGCCTCGGCTGCCTCCACGCTGTGAGTCGCGTGGAACTCCTGTACGCGGCGCAGCTGGGACGACTTCTCGTCTTCGGTGGCGCGGGCCAGCTCGACGGGGTGAGCTTCGCGTTCGGGGTGTGGGTTGAGGAACGTGTTGACGCCGACGATCGGCAGAGAACCGTCGTGCTTGCGCTGTTCGTAGAGCATCGACTCGTCCTGGATGCGCCCACGTTGGTAGCCGGTCTCCATCGCACCGAGCACGCCGCCGCGCTCGTTGATGCGGTCGAACTCGAGGAGCACGGCTTCCTCGAGGAGGTCGGTGAGCTCGTCGATGATGAACGCGCCCTGGGTCGGGTTCTCGTTCATCGCCAGACCCCACTCGCGGTTGATCACGAGCTGGATCGCGAGTGCGCGACGTACGGACTCTTCCGACGGTGTCGTGACGGCTTCGTCGTACGCATTGGTGTGCAGGCTGTTGGCGTTGTCGTAGATCGCGATGAGCGCCTGCAGCGTCGTACGGATGTCGTTGAAGCTCATCTCTTGCGCGTGAAGGGAGCGACCGGACGTCTGTACGTGGTACTTCAGCTTCTGCGAGCGCTCGTTGGCGCCGTACTTGTCGCGCATCGTGATGGCCCAGATGCGGCGGGCGACGCGGCCGAGCACGGAGTACTCGACGTCCATGCCGTTGGAGAAGAAGAACGACAGGTTGGGCGCGAAGTCGTTGATGTCCATGCCGCGCGCGAGGTAGGCCTCGACGTACGTGAATCCGTTCGCCAGCGTGAACGCCAGCTGGCTGATGGGGTTCGCCCCGGCCTCGGCGATGTGATAGCCGGAGATGCTGACGGAGTAGAAGTTGCGCACCTGGTTGGCGATGAACCATTCCTGGATGTCGGCCATCATCCGCAGGCTGAACTCAGTCGAGAACAGGCAGGTGTTCTGGCCCTGGTCCTCCTTGAGGATGTCAGCCTGCACCGTGCCGCGTACGTTCTCCATGGCGAACGCCTTGAGGACATTGTGCTCGTCGACGTCGGGCTCACGGCCGTGCTTCTCGCGGAACACGTCGACCTGCTGATCGATGGCGGTGTTGAGGAAGAACGCCAGCACGGTCGGCGCCGGGCCGTTGATCGT
This sequence comes from Aeromicrobium sp., assembly GCF_036675695.1. GTDB lineage: Bacteria > Actinomycetota > Actinomycetes > Propionibacteriales > Nocardioidaceae > Aeromicrobium. The sequence continues at coordinate 19,410 of NZ_JAKFEL010000128.1, read as the reverse complement.
CATCGAGACCGAGGTTGTCGGCGAAACCAGGTCGAAGCCGTCGTACAGGGCCTTCATGTCGTCGAGCGTCGCAACGGATACGCCCGAAGTGCCGACCTTGCCGTAGATGTCGGGTCGCAGGTCGGGATCGCGGCCATAGAGCGTCACGGAGTCGAAAGCCGTCGACAGTCGCGTTGCGGAGCCGTCCTCCGACAGCAGCTTGAAGCGGCGGTTGGTACGGAACGGGTCGCCCTCGCCTGCGAACATACGAGCCGGGTCCTCGCCGTCACGCTTGAACGGGAAAACGCCGACGGTGAACGGGAAGTGGCCCGGGAGGTTCTCCTTGCGCCAGTACGTGACGAGGTCACCGTGGTCGGTGTACTTCGGCAGGCTGACTCGGCGCACCTTCGTGCCGGAGAGTGACTCGCGTGTCAGCTGCGTCCGGATCTCCGTGTCACGGATGTTGACGACCATCTCGTCGCCTTCATACGACTCGACAACGGCCGGCCAGCCCTCGATCTGAGCCGTGATGTCGGCGGGCAACTCCTTGCGGGCTCCCGCGAGCAACGCGTCCAGCTCGGCAGAGGTCAGCTCGTTCGACACAGCCTCGAGGCGCTGGACGCGACGGGCCTGCTCGGCGAGATTGTCGGTCGTCGCGTGATAGCTGCGAATGGCCTCGGTGATCTCCGAGAGGTAGCGAGTGCGCTCCGGCGGTACGACCTGGTCGATGCCGCTGGAGTGGCGCACGTCGGCGATCGGCAGGATGCCGGGTGCGACATCGAGGCCGGCGGGGGCGAGCAGCGAGATCAGGTGTTGATAGAGCGCGGTGACGCCGTCATCGTTGAATGTCGCCGCCGAGGTGCCGAACACCGGCATGTCCTCGGGCTTCTTGCCAAAGGCCTCGCGGTTGCGTACGAGCTGGCGGCCGACGTCGCGGAGTGCGTCCTTGGCGCCGCGGCGCTCGAACTTGTTGATCGCGACGATGTCGGCGAAGTCGAGCATGTCGATCTTCTCGAGCTGCGAGGCGGCACCGAACTCCGGCGTCATCACGTACATCGAGCAGTCGACGAACGGAACAATCGCGGCGTCACCCTGGCCGATACCTGGCGTCTCGACGATGACCAAGTCGTAACCCGAGGCCTTGAACAGGTCGATGACGTCGGGCAGGCACTCGGGGACCTCGTGGTTGCCGCGGGTCGCGAGCGAGCGGAAGTAGACCCGGTCGCCGTCGAGCGAGTTCATCCGGATGCGGTCGCCGAGCAGGGCACCACCACCGCGGCGGCGAGTGGGGTCGATCGCGATGACGCCGATACGGAGCTTGTCCTGCTGGTCGAGGCGGAAGCGTCGAACGATCTCATCAGTCAGCGATGACTTGCCCGAGCCACCCGTACCGGTGATGCCGAGCACCGGCGTACCGGATGTGGCAGATGCTTCACGGATCTTGGTGAGGAACGCGTCGTCGAGCTTTCCAAGTTCGGCGCCGGTCACAGCTCGTGAGAGCGCCCCGCGCTCGCCGGAGCGTACGGCGTCGACAGTCGGCTTCGACTCCTGCCACAGGTCGGTGTCGCAGGCCTCGATCATCGTGTTGATCATGCCGACGAGGCCGAGGCGCTGGCCGTCCTCGGGCGAGAAGATCGTGACGCCAGCCTTGCGCAGGCGCTCGATCTCCTCGGGGACGATGACGCCACCGCCACCGCCGTAGACCTTGATGTGGCCGGCGCCGCGTTCCCGCAGCGACTCGGTGAGGTACTCGAAGTACTCGACGTGTCCGCCCTGGTAGGAGCTGACCGCAACGCCCTGGACGTCCTCGTCTACCGCCGCGTCGACGACCTCGGCAACCGAGCGGTTGTGACCGAGGTGAATGACCTCGGCACCCTGCGACTGGAGGATGCGGCGCATGATGTTGATCGATGCGTCGTGACCGTCGAACAGCGCAGAGGCGGTGACAAAACGTACGGGATGCTTCGACTGGTGCAAAACCATAGGTATTAAAATAGTCGGTCGTCCTACTAAATGCGAACCTGACTTAGTATTGAGACGTGACCACTGATCCGAAGCTGCCGTTCGACCCGATCGAACGCGCTGGTGAGATCTGGTCCGACCGCATCGGCGAGTCCAGGTCGATGAAGCTCGCGACCTCGATCATGAGGGTCCAGCAGCTGGTTCTCGCGGAGCTCGATGGCGCCCTGAAGCCGTACGGCATCACCTTTGCTCGCTACGAGGTGCTGGTGCTGATCTCGTTCAGTGCCGAGGGGTCACTGCCGCTCAGCAAGATCGGTGAGCGGCTCATGGTGCACCCGACGTCGGTCACCAACGCCATCGATCGCCTCGAGGCTCAGGGCCTGGTCAAGCGCCTGCCGGACGCGGCCGATCGTCGCCGCACTCTCGCCGAGCTGACCGCCAAGGGCAAGGACGTGCTCGAGGCATCCACCAAGGCGTTGATGGCGATCGACTTCGCGATCGAAGGGCTCAGCGACAAGGACCAGGACCAGACATACGCGCTCCTGCGCACGCTCCGGTCCTCAGCCGGCGACTTCTGAGCTCAAGCGAGCTCGGTGGCTTGCGAGGTTTCGATACGCCGTTCGTTCCTCACGGCTACTCAACCACCGAGAACTCGCTGGTTGAGTTGGAGGCCGTCCGCGGCCGACGTATCGAAACCCAGTGAGATGACTCCCCAGCACAAACGAAGACCCCCGCCTCCTCAAGGAGACGGGGTCATCGCGAAGCGAATTGCTAGATCTTCGGTGTCGGCCCGGAGTTGAAGCCGATGAACGTCGATGTCGTGCCGTAGACGAGTCGGTAGTAGAACTTTGTGGTCCGCACGAACGTGTATGAGCCGTCGCCCTCATCGTCGAGATAGATCGTCTTCTTGGTCTTCCACCCGTCGCTGGTCTTGTACTGCAGCTTGATTTTGCTCAGAGCCGTGAAGCTGTCTAGGGATGGCGAGTAGATCTTCATTCCGTCGATGTAGAACGTCTTGGTGTTGCCCGATGGTGACAACGTGTAAGAGAGGTCGTCAACCCAGACGTCGCGACGGACGTAGAAGGAGCTGCTGTCAGTCGAGTCCCAGGTGCGCGCCTTCTCCAATTCCGGGTAGTAGTAGATCATGGAACCGTAGAAGTAGGCCTTGCCCAGTCCCACAGTGTCGGGAATGACCACAAAGAAGACTTCGAGGTCCGGGTCCCACCAGACGTCGTACGCGCTGGACTTCGTGCCATCGACCGAAAGGTAGAGCTTGATCGTCTCGATGGATGCGGTGTCGGTGGCGTCACTCACCCAGAGGTCGAGGTCGATGTAGTTCTCAGTCGGGCTGTTCAGCACGGCCGAGTAGGGCTTGAGCTTGGTGACATTGGCGGTCGGAGTCGCGGTGATGGCTGCCGAGCCGGATGAGCGGGCCGCGCCGGTAGCGGCGAGATCGGCGCCAGTGGCGAGACGAGCATTCGGCCGATCCTCGACGACACTGGACGTTGTGCCGAATGGTTGCGGTGACTCGGCTGCCGACGACGGCACGGTGGCGAGGGTCAGTGCGAGCGCTGACACGGAGATGGCCGCGCCGAGGCGCCTGACGATGGTGGAACGCATATGGGATTCTCCCCCGATGGATGACTCTGGAGCAGGAAGTCTTTCACGGGGAGGACTGACCTGTGGGGCGTTTCAGAAAAGTTGGGCCCTCAACTATCTAGCATCACCGCACCGAGGGATTCTTCGGGGACGCCGAAGCCCTCAATGAGCGTCAGAGTGTGCGGACGAAGCTTGACCAGAAGCTCGTTGACCAGCGAGGTGACCGTCTTCGCGCGGGTGTCGGCGAGGCGGTTGTGGCCCATGAACCACGCCAAGTCCTCCTCGATCGTCGTCAGTGCGTAGAGCGAGCAGACATCGCGGAGCAGATCCTGCGCCTCCTCGTTCTCGCAGCGAGCGATGCCCGCGGTGAACGCCTCGAGAACGATGCGATCGATGTGGACGCGGCCGGCGCGGATCACGTGATCCTGCGCAGCGTTGAACACCGCGAAGGCTGCCGCCGGGTCGTTCTTGTCGGCGCGACGCAGGCGACGAGCCGCCGTCTCGAGCACGTGCTGCTCGCGATCCTCGAACAGCGACAGCTGCGCACCACGGTCGAGCAGGTCGTGGTCGTCGTCGCTCTTGCCGGGCCGTGCGTCGATGAGCCGCTGGATCAGCTGGGAAGCCGCAGTGCGTTCCTTGACGACATCCGCGACCGTGCCGGCGGCAAATCGTACGAGGCCGACCGGGTCCAGCCCGCCGACCTCTTGCGCGTACGACGTGAGCAGCTCCTTCGCGACGAGCTGGAACAGGACATGGTTGTCACCCTCGAAGGTGGTGAAGACGTCCGTGTCGCCCTTGAGAGTGGTGAGCCGGTTCTCGGCGAGGTAGCCCGCGCCGCCGCATGCCTCACGTGCCTCCTGGATCGCCTTCGTCGCATGCCAGGTCTGCGCGGCCTTGAGTCCGGCAGCGCGACCTTCGAGCTCGCGTGACTCCTGCGCATCGGGCTCCTCGGTGGTCTGCAGCCGGTGCATACGCGCGGTCAGCTGGTTCTGGGCGAACCGGTACGCGTACGACTTGGCGATCAGCGGCAGCAACCGGCGCTGGTGCATCCGGTAGTCCATGAGCAGCACTTCCTCGCCCGGCAACGCGCCGAACTGTCGGCGTTCCAGCGCATACCGACCCGCAATGCTCAGTGCGACCTCGCACGCGGCACTGGCCGAGCCGCCGACGCTGACGCGTCCGCGTACGAGCGTGCCGAGCATCGTGAAGAAGCGTCGGTTGATGTTGTCGACCGGCGATGAGTAGGTGCCACCCTCGTCGACCTGGCCGTACTTGTTGAGCAGGTTGTCCCGCGGGATGCGCACGTTGTCGAACATGATGCGGCCGTTGTCGACGCCGCCGAGCCCGCCCTTGTGGCCGCAGTCCGATGTGGTGACGCCAGGCAGATCGTTGCCTTGCGTGTCCCGCAGCGGCACCACGAAGCAGTGCACACCGTGGTTCTCGCCCTTCGTGATGAGCTGCGCGAACACCGCGCCCACCTCGGCATGGAGTGCGGCACCACCGATGTAGTCCTTGCGAGAGGACGGTGTGGGCGAGTGGATCACGAACTCCTGTGTCGCCAGGTCGTACGTCGCCGTGGTCTCGATGCTCTGAACGTCGCTGCCGTGGCCGGTCTCGGTCATCGCGAAACAGCCGATGAGGTCGAGATTGATCAGGTCGCGGATGTAGAGGTCGTGGTGCTTCTTGGTGCCGAGGTTCTCGATCGCTCCACCGAAGAGACCCCACTGCACTCCGGCCTTGACCATGAGCGAGAGATCGAACTGGGCCAGCATCCCGATACCTGTGACCGCCATGCCGGGATCGCCGGTGCCACCGTTCTCGACCTTGAAGCCCGCCGCTGGTACGCCGGTGGGCACGAGCTTGCGCATCTGCTCGAGCCCACGCGTCCGGGCCTCTTCGAGGTTGAGGTCGTGGTCGTATGCGAGGTCGAGCACGGCCAGCTCCTTGCGTGACTGCTCGCGCACGTGGCGCCACTTGCCGTCGAGGGCGATGCGTACTTCGTCGCTGAGGGTCATGACCAAACGGTACTGCGATCGGGTGATGGGGGCAGGGTGATGCGCCAGCTCTAGTCTTGGTGCCATGACCGGACCTGTGACTGTCTCGATTACGCGTCAGGTCGACCCCGCGCAGGAAGACCAGATGCTGGCCTGGCTGCGCGCGGGGACAGAGCTTGCCACGCGATTCGACGGGTTCCTCGGTTCGGGCTGGATCCGGCCGCAGGAAGACTCGCATGACTGGCACATGCTCTACCGCTTCTCCTCGCAAGAGGCGCTTGAGGCATGGGAGCTCTCGGCGCAGCGTCGCTGGTGGCTCGACTCCGGAGAGGGCTTCATCGACGAGTCCAGCCGCGAGCGCCGGACCGGCATCGAAGGATGGTTCGACGAGCCATCCAGCGTCGACGTAGAGGACCTCCGTAAGGCCACGCCGCCGCCACCGCGGTGGAAGCAGATGTGTGCGATCTTCCTCGTGTTCTTCCCTCTGAGTCTCGCGACCAGCTACCTCGCCAAGGACTTCGCCGCTGATTGGTGGCTCCCGCTGCGCGTACTGGTGACCGTGGGCGTGATGACGCCGATCATGACGTACCTCGCCCTGCCCTGGATCACCACGTTGCTGCGTGGATGGCTCAACGCGGCGCCGAAGAGCACATGAGGAGCGAGCAGTGACCGCTTCGTTGCTCGTTGCCGGTACGACCTCCGACGCCGGCAAGAGCGTCGTCACCACAGGACTGTGCCGGGCATTTGCGCGGCGAGGGATCAAGGTCGCTCCCTACAAGGCGCAGAACATGTCGAACAACTCGATGGTCTGCGCCGGACCGGGTGGTGACTTCGCCGAGATCGGCCGAGCGCAGTGGATCCAGGCGCTCGCGGCTCGCGCCGTACCCGAAGCCGCCATGAATCCCATCCTGCTCAAGCCCGGCGGCGACAAGCGCAGCCACGTAGTCGTCCTGGGCAAACCGGCAGGCGAGATCTCGTCGGCAGAGTTCATCGGTGGACGTACGCACCTCGCGGAAGCGGCCCACAACGCGTACGACGACCTCGCCAGTCGCTATGACCTCGTCGTGTCCGAGGGCGCCGGCAGCCCGGCCGAGATCAACTTGCGCGCCGGTGACTACGTCAACATGGGTTTGGCGCGGCACGCTGACATTCCCACGATTGTCGTAGGCGACATTGATCGCGGCGGGGTGTTCGCAGCGATGTACGGCACCGTTGCGTTGCTGTCGGCCGAGGACCAGAGGCTCATTGCCGGGTTCGTCGTCAACAAGTTCCGCGGCGACGAGACGCTCCTCAAGCCCGGCCTCGACCAGCTGGAGAAGCTCACTGGTCGCCGCGTGTTCGGCGTGCTCCCGTGGAGCCCCGATGTCTGGCTCGACTCCGAAGACGCGCTCGATCTGGGCGGCCGCAGGGCTGATGGCGGCCAGACGCTCAAAGTCGCCGTCGTACGACTGCCCCGCATCAGCAACTTCACCGATGTGGACGCGCTTGGACTGGAGCCCGGAGTCGACGTCGTCTTCGCCTCGGATGCGCGGGCGATCAGCGATGCCGATCTGGTGGTGCTGCCCGGTACGCGGGCGACGATCTCCGACCTCGCGTGGTTGCGGTCCCGTGGACTCGACCGCGCGATCGCCGACCACGCCGCTGCCGGACGCCCGGTGCTCGGCATCTGCGGTGGGTTCCAGATGCTCGGGCGCAGCGTCTTTGATCCCGACGGAGTCGAAGGGTCTGCGGGTGCCCAGGTCGACGGGCTGGGCATGCTCGACGTCGAGACGACGTTCGCCGCGGAGAAGGTGTTGCGCTTGCCGACCGGGTCCGCCCTCGGAGCTGCGGCATCTGGCTACGAGATCCATCACGGCCGGATCACCCGGGGCAACGCCGAGGAGTTCCTCGGTGGCGCTCGCTCGGGCAACGTCTTCGGGACGATGTGGCACGGCAGCCTGGAGTCGGACGAGTTCCGCCGGGCATTCCTCGCTGAAGCGGCAGCCCTGGCCGGGCGTACGTACGAGCCGTCGAGCGTCAGCTTCGGTGAGCGTCGTGAGGCGCGTCTGGATCTGCTGGGCGATCTGGTCGAGGAACGTCTCGACGTCGATGCGCTGCTGGACATCGCCATGAATGGCGCTCCGTCCGTACCGACATTGGCTCCGGGCGCATGACGATCTTGGTGCTCGGCGGAACGGGTGAGGCTCGTGAGCTCGCGGTCCTGCTGCAAGACGCGGGCGTGGAGTTCGTCTCATCTTTGGCCGGTCGGGTCGTGCGACCGCGACTGCCGGTCGGCGACGTGAAGATCGGCGGCTTCGGCGGAGTGGACGGGCTGCGCACCTATCTCGTGGACAACGAGATATCAGCGGTTGTTGATGCGACGCACCCGTTCGCGACGGGGATGAGCGCAAATGCCCTGGCTGCCTGCTCAGAAGAGCACGTGCCGTTGCTGCGACTCGAACGGCCGGGCTGGTCTGAGGCGCCTGGCGCGGATCGCTGGCACTGGGTCGATGACCACGACGAGGCAGCTGGGCTGGCGGCGACGCTCGGCGACCGGCCGTTCCTGACCGTCGGTCGTCAGTCGCTCCACCGGTTCGTCGATGCACTCACCGGCAAGGCTGCGCTCGTGAGGGTCGTGGATGAGCCAGACATCCAACTGCCCGAGCTCTGGACGTTGTTACTGAGCCGCGGACCGTACGAGCTCGAGGCCGAGCGAGAGCTGATGGCCGACGTCGACGTACTGGTGACCAAGGACTCCGGCGGCAGCTTCACGTGGTCCAAGATGCAGGTCGCGAACGAGCGCGACATCCAGGTCGTGATCGTCAGGCGTGCAGCCGTCCCGGCCGAGGTCGAGGTGGTCAGCGGCGCTGACGCGGCCGCCGCCTGGGTCGCAGCGCAACCGCGACGCTGACTGCCAACGCCGCGAGGCCGACGGCATCGGCAAGGCGTACGGAACGGTCGATGTCCTGCGTCGATGGTCCCGGCCCGTCACCCATGGTCGGACGGTGTTCGACCCGATCGCCGTACGTGTTGGTGCCGCCGAGCTGCACTCCCAGGGCGCCAGCGAAGGCCGCTTCGACCGGGCCGGCGTTGGGGCTGGGATGGCTGCTGGCGTCGTTGGCCCACGCGGCGAAAGCCAGCCGGGGATTGCCGCCAACCATGGGCGCGAGCATCGCCGCAAGGAACGCAGCGACTCGAGCCGGCACAAGGTTGAGGACATCGTCGAGCCGTGCAGAAGCCCAGCCAAAGCTGCGATAGCGAGGACTCAGGTGTCCCACCATCGCGTCGAGGGTGTTGGCCGCGCGATAGGCGACAAGTCCGCTCACTCCGCCGACGGCACCGGCGAGCAGGGGAGCCACGACGGCATCGGAGGTGTTCTCTGCGACGGACTCGACCGTGGCGCGGGAGATCTCGTGGGCGTCGAGCTGGGACGGATCGCGCCCCACGAGATGCGTGAGTTGTTCGCGCGCGGCCGGCAGATCGTCGTCGTCCAGCCAGGAGTGGACGCGCTCTGCCTCGCGAGACAGCGAGCGACCGCCAAGCACGGCCCACGTCGATGCGGCGGTGAGGAGCGTACGAGCGACGGGCCGCTGAGCGGTCAGACGTTCGGCCACCAGTCCGGCTGCGGCCGTACCGCCAACCAGGATCGACGTGTACGTGATGCCAGCGGATCGGTCGTCGCGATACATCCGCTGCTCAAGTCCGCCAGCCACATTGCCGAAGCCGGCGACCGGATGGAAGCGGCTCGGATCGCCGAGGATTCGATCAGCGGCGAAGCCCAGAGCGAGGCCCACAGCACGCGAGAGCATCGGGCCTCCTGTGATCGGTAAGGTGCTCACTGAGAGTAACGAGGTGCCGACTAGCGAGGTGCAATGAAGGTTCTGGTCACGGGCGGCGTACGTTCCGGCAAGTCATTTCATGCCGAGTCGCTGGTGCTCGCCGAGCCTCACGTCACGTATGTCGCGCCCGGTCCGCCGGCTGATCCGTTGTCGGATCCGGAGTGGGCCGAACGCGTTGCCATCCATCAGAGCCGCCGTCCCGCGCACTGGTCGACGGTCGAGAGCGCAGACCTGGCGGCAGCCATCCGGGCGGCCGAGGGCGCGGTGCTGGTCGACTGCCTCGGCACCTGGCTCACGTCGACGATTGACGAGCTCGACGGCTGGGATGGTCTGCGTGAGGACTGGGAACCCGTGCTGTTCGAACGACTCGACGACACACTGGCCGCGATCTCTGAGCATCAGGGCAACTTCATCGCGGTGACCAATGAGGTCGGAATGAGCGTCGTCCCCGAGCATCGTTCGGGCCGGGTGTTTCGTGACCTCCTCGGCACCGTGAACCAACGCGTCGCCGAAGAGTGCGATGACGTACTGCTGGTCGTCGCGGGCCGCGTCCTCAAGCTCTGACTGTCAGGTGGCTGCGAGGAGCATTGCGGCGAGGCTGACCTCGATCGCTGCGCCGAACACGTCACCCGTGACGCCACCGAACCTGCGCACGCAGCGGTACGTCAGCGCGGCACCGACGCCCAAGCCTGCACCGGCGACGACGAGTCCCTGCCACCACGGCCACCCCGCCCAGTCGAGAACTCCGATGCAAAGGACTGCGACGGCAAGCCAGGTCAGCACAGTGGCCACGCGAGCGACCGTGCCGACGTAGGTCACGGCGAGTCCGTCGACGCGTGCCGCCGGGATCCCGCGAGCGCAGCAGACCGACAGGATTGCGCGCGAGCAGCAGACAAGGAGGCCGGCAACGACAGGTCCACGAGGTGCTGAGAGCACGGCAGCGAGTGAAGCGGCCTGGATGCCGAGCACCAGGACAAGTGCCGCAGCGCCGGCAGGGCCAGCCGTGCCGCCCTTCATCACATCGAGGGAGCGATCGCGTGCGTACGACGCGGTCATCCCGTCGGCGACGTCGGAAAGCCCGTCGAGATGAAGTGCTCGGCTGCCGAGTGCCAGAGCACCCACGGCCACGAACGCGATCGCCAACGGCGCGAGCTCCAGCTCACGACCAGCCCAGCAGACCACCCCGACGAGGAAGCCAAGGGGGAGAACCGCGAGGGGTGCGAGCAGCATCGCCCTTCCGGCGACCTCCCGGTCGACCGCCGTTGGAGGCCGCCACCGCAGAGCGGTCAGCGTGCCGACGGCGAGTCGCCAGGAGTTGATCACATCAAGTCGGCGAGGAGCGCCACGTCGGAGAGCAACAGGGCCGCCGAGCGTACGAGGGGCACTGCGGCGACGGCACCACTGCCTTCGCCGAGACGCATACCGACGTCGAGGATCGGCTCGAGGCCGAGCTTGTCGAGCGCGAACGACTGAGCCGGCTCAGTCGACCGGTGTCCGGCGGCAAACCACGCGGCGGCACCCGGAGCCAGTCGATCGGCCATGACTGCAGCAGCGACCGAGATGACACCGTCGAGCAGGACCGGTACGCCCGCGCGGGCGGCGGCGGCCATGAAGCCGGCAGCGGCTGCAAGGTCGGCGCTGCCCAAGGCGGTCAGGGTCTCTATCGGATCGGTCGTACGATCGCCAGCGCGGTCCAGCGCCTGCTGGACGACGGCCATCTTGTGCGCGAGAGCGGTTTCGTCGATTCCGGTACCTCGCCCGGTAACCTCCATGGCGGGGAGGCCGAGCGATGCTGCGATGAGGGCTGCGGCCGGAGTCGTGTTGCCGATGCCCATGTCGCCGCTGATCAGCAGCTGGGCCCCGGCGGCGATCTCCTCGGCTGCAACGGTCCCGCCCGCGGCTATCGCCTGAAGCGTCTCGTCGGTCGTCAATGCGTCCTCGAGGTGGATCGCGCCGCTACCGCGGCGAACCTTGAACGCTGAGACCTCAGGGGCCACGCCCTCGAGGTCATCGTCGACGCCGAGGTCGAGCACGCGTACGGACACACCGTGCTGCGCGGCGAGGACCGAGACACCGGCCTTGCCGATCAGGAACGTACGGACCATCGCCGGAGTGATGGCCTTCGGGAAGGCTGAGACGCCGTGATCTGACACGCCGTGGTCGCCCGCGAAGATCACCGCTCGGACACGGTCGATGGGCGCCGGCGGTACGACGCCTTGGGTCGCAGCGACCCAGATGGCGAGGTCGCCCAGCTGGCCGAGCGCACCGGGAGGAGTTGCGAGACCTGCAAGACGTTCGGTCGCCTCTGCGGTGATCGCGGCGGAAGGCGGGGTGACTGGCGTGTAGGCGCTCACAGGCTGGCCGCCAGATCCTTGCGGGCCGCGGTGAGCGACTCCTCGGCGTAGAGCTTGCCGATCAGGCCTGTCAGCGCAATGCCGAGGATGCCCCAGAGGGTGGCCAGGGTCATCAGCGAGCCGCGACGGAAGTACCAGAGCGTGTCAGCAGGGAAGTCGCCGATCTCGTTCACGGTCGGCATCAGCTGGGCGGCGAGGATCACGACGGCGAGATAGGTCGCAGCGCTGACGAGCACAGCGGTGTAGGTGCCCAGTCGCCCGACAAGCGCGCGGAACAGCAGCACGACGGCAATCATCGCGATGACTGAGATCGCGAGCATCACGAAGTACTGAGTGGTGCGCGCACCGATCGTCTCGGCATCGCCGACGGCCGGAGGAGTTGCGGGGTACTTGATGAACGGAACGAGCGCCACCGAGACGAAACCGAGAGCCGCGACGAGTGCCGTCGACTGGCTCGGTCGAAGTCGGCCGATGCGTCCCAGAGCGAAGGCAGCCGCTAGTGCGACGATGCCGCCGAGCGCGACCCCGGTCGAGACAGTCGCGGTCAGCAGACCCCACGTCGACTGGTTCTGGCGGGACACCACTGTGCCGCCCTCCTCGTCGTGGGAGTGCTCGGCGGCGCCTTCTTCATGCGAGTGCTCGGTGGCTTCGTGTGAATGGCTGGCAGGTTCGCCGGCAGCCTCGACCTGGATCGCGGCGTCGACCGAAGGTTCGCCTGCGATGTACGCGACGGCGAAGGTCAGGATGCCGGCGATGAGGCCGGCGAGGAGTCCTCGTACGAGGAAATTGCGGGGAGTCATGTGAGTCCGTTCAGGTATGCCGAAAAGGCCGGACCGCGAGTGCGGATCCGGTTGGGGAGGTCTAGATCAGTGGCAGGGGAAGCCGAGCAGGTGGCGTCCATCGTGGACCCACTCGTGAATGGCTGTGCCCGCCGGGATCGACACTGCACCCTGGTCGGCGCTGATGAAGAACAGGACGAAGGCTCCGATGAGACCGAAGAACAGCGCCCACGGAGCGAGCTCGCGGACGGGGATCGACGCGATCTCGATCTCGGGTGTGGCGGTGATGACCTGTGACATGAACTCTCCTGACGGGATGATTGCGTCCCTGAAGTGGATGAACGTCCGAGATCTTGGGTCTGGCTCCACTCGCTGATGCGGGTGTCACAGTAGCGCTACTGCGCCGGAGTCCCACCGGCTTCCTCGACCTCGGTGAAAGTCATCCTAGGGCATGGGTGATGGATCCGTTTGCGGGCAATGCGGGAAGTTTCCCTGTGAGCAATTCGACTGCATATCCGATGACATCGCCGTGGCTCACCGCGACTGTGTTGCCCGGCAAATCGCGGGCGACAAGCTCCTGGATTCGGGCGAGAACGCTGGCTTTGTCTTCGTCCAGTCCTTTCTCCAGGAGCAGCGGCTCCTCGACGACTTCAAGGCCGAGACGTTCGGCGATGACGTCCGCGGTCTGTCGCGCGCGTACGGCTGGCGAGCTGAGGATGCGTACAACGTTGCGGGCGACGAGTGCGTCAGCCGCCAACGCGGCTTGCTCGCGGCCCAGGTCAGTCAGAGGTGGACTGAGCTCCTGCCCCTGCATGCGATCCATCGCATTCCACGTCGACTGACCGTGGCGCACCCACAGAATCACACGAGGCCTTCAATGTCGGCGACGTGACCGATGACGGCAACTGCAGGAGCGCCGATGTCGGCCGCGGCTTCGTCGATGGTGGAGAGCGTCGCGTGGATGACCCGCTGACTGGGCATGGTTCCGTCGGCGATCACGGCCGCTGGAGTGTCGGGATCGAGGCCGCCGTCGGCGAGGGCGGCACAGATCGAGCTGAGCGTACGTACGCCCATCAGCACCACGATCGTGGTGCCTGAGGTGGCGAGAGCGGCATAGTCGAGAGTCGAGTCCGGATGGCCGGGAGGTACGTGGCCGGAGATCACCGTGAAGCCTTGGGTCAGGCCGCGGTGCGTGACAGGGATGCCGGCCATTGCAGGGGCGGCAATTGCCGAGCTGACCCCCGGGATGACGGTCGCGTCGATGCCCGCGTGAATGCAGGCGAGGAGCTCTTCGCTGCCGCGACCGAACACGAAGTTGTCGCCGCCCTTGAAACGCACGACGTTCTTGCCGGACTTGGCGTGCTCGACCAGGAGCTGGTTGATCTCGTCCTGGCTCGTCGATCGGCCACCGGGGATCTTGGCGACATCGATGATCTCGACATCGGGCCGGGCCCAGGCAAGGGCGGCCAGCGGCGCGAGCCTGTCGGTGATGATGACGTCGGCCTGCTCGATCGCTTCGCGCCCCGCGACGGTGACGAGTCCTGGGTCTCCGGGTCCGCCACCGACCAGCGTCACCTTGCCGGTTCCGAGGATCTGATCGGGCGCGGTGTGATCGGCATTTCCGGTCAGGACGATGCCTGCGGCCTGGATGTCGTTCATGGTCACATCGCGCGCATGCCAGGTGATCAGCGCCCGATCGGCGAGATCCTCGATCGAGGCAGTGGCTGTCGGTGCAACGACCGTCACGACGGCGCCAGCCTCGAGCAGGGTGGCGATCTGGGTGGCCGCACGGCCGTCGCCGCCGATCACGAGTGCAGGTGTTCCGGGGGTCAGGTCCATGGCCCCTCAATTCGCAGCGTCGCGAGCAGCTTGCGGGTCGTGTCGGGCTTGCGCACCGCGATGCGTACCCACGTGTCGTCAAGACCGGGGAAGGTGTCGGCCCGACGGAGTGCGTAACCAGCTGAGCGGAGCCGGTCGTGGGCGCCGATGCCGACCTTCGCGAGCACGAACGGGCCCGCGGCCGGGACGTGATGGATGCCGAGCTCGGTCAGACCGTCGGTGAGCACACGGCGGTGCTGGCCGATCCTGGTCGTACGCTTCGCAGCTTCGGCGAGCGCTTCGGGGGTTGCCGTCGCGATCATGGCAGCGATCGCGGCGGTCGAGACCGACCACGGAGCCTGGTGCGCCTTGAGCTCTGCGAGCAGGGCAGGCGACCCAAGTACGTATCCGGCGCGGACACCCGGGATCGACCAGAGCTTGGTCAGACTTCGTACGACCAGCAGGTTGGGATCAGGGATGGCGGCGAGCGAGTGCCGCTCGTCGGGTACCGAATCCATGAACGCCTCGTCAACCACGACAATACGTCCGGGGCGCATGAGCCGGCGCAGCGACTGCTCGGGATGCAGAACGCTTGTCGGGTTGGTCGGGTTGCCGATCATCACGAGGTCGGCGTCATCGGGGACGAGCGAAGGGTCGAGAACGAATCCGTTCGCTGGGTCCGTGAGGACGTGCTCGGGACGGTGGCCGGCCGCAGCAAGAGCCACGTCGGGCTCGGTGAACTGTGGGTGCACGACGACGGGGCGACGCCAGGGCCTCGCGCGGGCGATCAGACTGAACGCCTCAGCGGCGCCGGCAGTCGCGAGCACCTCATCGGGCTGGCGGCCGTGACGCTGGGCGATGGCCTGCTGCGCGGCGGTTGGATCCGGGTAGGCGCCGACGTCTTCGAGGCTCTCGCGGAGCGCCGCGTCGAGCCACGCAGGTCTTACGTCGTCATGGATGTTGACCGCAAAGTCGATGAGCCCAGGTGACAGCTCAGCATCGCCATGCCACGTGAGCCCATTCGCTTGGGTCATTGGTTCAGCGAGCACTCGGTGGTCGAGTGCCCGCGAGGGACGAGCGGGTGTATCGAGACCCTGTGACGTCGGCACGTACGCATGCACGGCGTTGGCGAATCGTTGGGCGATGTCGGGGTGACCGGCCCAATGGGTGTGGAGGTACGAGGCGTGCAGCGTCGGCGACGCGAAGCCGACGGGCGTCCCGTCCACGAGCCACGCCGCCTCGGCAGCTGCCGGCGTGACGGTCGTCCGGTGGAACTCGTGACCGGTGACGCGCGTACCGACAGTGCCGGTCAGCTGGTCGGTCGGCACGATCGCCGTGCGGTAGGACAGCGTGAGCTTGGGCGTCATGACGGCCTCAGCATCAAGCGCACCCACCATGGGCATGCCGTCGACGGAACGGCAGAGATATAGCAGGCCCGCGCACTCTGCGTAGGTCGGCACGCCGGAGTCGACCGCTTCTCGCAACGCCTCACGCAGCGGTGCATTGGCGGACAGGCCGGAGGCGTGCACCTCGGGGAAGCCACCGCCGAGATAGAGGCCGGCGGTGCCGTCCGGCAGCGCTTCATCGATGAGCGGGTCGAACGTCACGACCTCGCACCCGGCGGCGCGGAGAAGCTCCTCGGTCTCGGCGTAGCGGAACGTGAACGCGCGGCCACCGGCCATAGCGACGACTGGCCGGTGCGTGCCCGGAGCACTGACTTCCTGCGTCGCTTCCCATGCCTCGGCTTCGAGATCAGGCGCCGAATGAGCCAGCGCGAGGAGCTGGTCGAGGTCGATCTTCTCGGCGATCTGGTCTGCCAGCCGGTCGAGGGCATGCGCCGCATCGTCTCGTTCGGCAGCCGGTATGAGTCCGAGGTGACGTGAGGGAGCGACGATGCCGTCGTCGCGCTGCAGCACGCCGAGCACCGGTAGCCCGGTCGTCTCGAGCGCGCTGATGACCTCGCCGGCGTGCCGCGGCGAACCCGCCTTGTTGAGGATCACGCCGACAATGCGTACGGACGGGTCGAAGGCGACCATGCCCTGCACCAGCGCGGCGATGGAGCGGGAGGCGTGCGAGATGTCGACGACGAGGACGACGGGCGTACGAGTGACGGTCGCGACGTGTGCGGTCGATGCGAACCCCTCGCCACCGATCTGTCCGTCGTACAGACCCATGACGCCTTCGATGATCGCCAGATCGGCTCCGCGGGCGCCGTTCAGCAGCAGCGGGACGAGGCGGTCCTCGCCGACCAGGTGCGGGTCGAGGTTGCGACCGGGCTTGCCCGTCGCGAGTGCGTGATAGCCGGGGTCGATGTAGTCCGGGCCCACCTTGTGACCCGAGACGTTGTGACCGGCACGAACCAGTGCCGCCATCAGGCCCGTGGCGACCGTGGTCTTGCCGTGACCCGAAGCGGGCGCAGCAATCACGAGTCGAGGCAGATTCACCATTCGATGCCTCGCTGGCCCTTCTGCCCGTTGTCGAAGGGGTGCTTGATGTGTTGCATCTCGGTCACCAGATCGGCGATCTCGACGAGGCGTGGGTCTGCGCCGCGACCCGTGATGACGACGTACTGGCGGCCGGGACGGTTGGAGAGCGTCTCGATGACGTCGTCGATGTCGACCCAGCCCCATTTGATCAGGTAGGTGAATTCGTCGAGGACATACAGGTCATGCGTCTCTTCGGCGAGCCGACGCTTGACCTCGGCCCAGCCTTCGGCGGCATCGGCAGCGTGGTCCTCGTCGGAGCCTTCCTTGCGCGACCAGGACCAGCCGGCGCCCATCTTGTGCCACTCGACAGGTCCGCCCTCGCCGGTCTCGTCGTGCAGAGCACCGAGGCGTTCGAGCACGGTCTGCTCGCCGATGCGCCACTTGGCGGACTTCACGAACTGGAACACGCCAATGTTCCAGCCCTGGTTCCAGGCACGGATCGCAAGACCGAACGCGGCGGTCGACTTGCCCTTGCCATTGCCGGTGTGGACCATCAGCAGCGGTCGGTTGCGGCGTTCCTTGGTGGTGAGGCCGTCATCGGGAATAACTGTTGGCTGACCTTTGACCATCAGGCGGCTCCCTTGACTGCATCGGTGAGGGCAGCCGCGCTGACCTCACCCAGAGGTATGTACTCCGCCATCAGGTGGTCGGCGAGCTGGTGCGCCAAGCCCATACGGAACTTGCCGGTCTCGCAGTCGATGACGAGGCTCGCGACTCCGGTCGCGCCGAGGTGCTTCGCGACCTGATGCGCTCGGGCGAGGGCGTTTTCGCCGTACGTCGCGCGGCCGTCGGTGATGACGACGAGCAGCGGCCGTCGACGCGGATCACGTACGCGCTCGAGTCGCAGCACGTCGGTGGTCTTGAGCAGCGCTTCAGCCAGCGGCGTACGTCCTCCGGCTGGGAGCTCGGCGAGCCGGGTCGCAGCAATGTCGATCGAGCCGGTCGGCGGGAGAGCGAGCTCGGCGTGGTCCTGGCGGAACGTGATGAGTCCGACCTTGTCGCGGCGCTGGTAGGCATCCATCAGGAGCGACAAGATCGCGGTCTTGACCTGCTCCATGCGCTTGCGCGCGGCCATCGAGCCGGAGGCGTCGACGCAGAACAGGATCAGGTTGGACTCGTGGCCTTCCTTGACCGCGAGTCGCAGGTCGTCGGCGCGGAACTGCAGGTTGTGCACGCGGCCGCGTGCGTATTGGTGCGGGGCAGCGGCGCGGATCGTCTCGATGAGGTGGATCGATCCGCCCTGGCCCGTACGTCGCTGGGCGCCGATGCGTCGGCCGGTCTCGGTGATCGCGCGCGAACGCTTGCCGGACTCGCCGGCGCCAGTGCCGCCAACCGTGAACAGCTTGGGCCGGTAGGGCTGCTGCGGCACGGCCACGGTCACCTCGGACGAACCGGGCTGTTGAGGCTGTTCGTGCTGGGCAGTGTTGTCAGGCTTCGGGTCCTCGCCGGATGAGCTCGTCGAATCCTCCGGTTCGCCGCCGGCCTCGGGCTCGGATCCCTGGGACTCCTGCGTCTCCGCCTCATCTGTGCCGTCGCCCTCTGGCTCCGGCGGTGGTTCGTCGTCGTTGAGGATCTGGTCGAGCAGGTCCTCGTCGATGCCGGGTGCATCGAACGGGTTGCGCCGACGGCGGTGCGGCAGCGCCAGTCGGGCGGCAGCGCGGATGTCTTCGCGCAGCACGCTGGTACGGCCGTTCCAGGCGGCATGGGCTGCGGCTGCGCGAGCGGTGACGATGTCGGCGCGCATGCCGTCGACCTCGAACGCCGCACAGACTTCGGCGATCTTGAGCAACGCCCAGTCGCTGAGGTCGACCTGGTCGACGAGCTTCTGCGCAGCCTGGATTCGGTCGGTCAGCGTCGCCTCGTCCTCGGCATAGCGGGCGGCGAAGCCGTCGGGGTCGGCTTCGTACGCGAGACGTCGGCGTACGACCTCGACCCGAGCGCCCGGATCGCGCGGTGCAGCGACCTCGACCGTGAGGCCGAACCGGTCGAGCAGCTGTGGGCGGAGCTCGCCTTCTTCGGGATTCATGGTGCCGACGAGTACGAACCGGGCAGCGTGCTCGACCGAGACGCCGTCGCGCTCGACGGTCGAGCGGCCCATGGCGGCGGCGTCGAGCAGGAGATCGACCAGGTGGTCGTGCAGGAGGTTGACCTCGTCGACGTAGAGGATGCCGCGATGTGCTCGCGCCAGGAGGCCGGGCTCGTACTCGGTGACGCCGTCCGACAGCGCCTTCTCTAGGTGCAGCGAGCCCAGTACGCGATCTTCGGTGGCGCCGACGGGAAGCTCGACGAGGCGTACGGGTCGGGTCTCGACGTCGACATCGGCCGCGAAGGGTCCGTCGGGCGAGAGCGGGTTCGTCTCGCGAGGGTCGGTGGAGAACCGGTCGCCGGCGATGACGTCGATCTGCGGCAGCACGGAGGCGAGCGCGCGAACCATGGTCGACTTGGCTGTGCCCTTCTCGCCGCGTACGAGAACGCCGCCGATGGCTGGCGAGATCGTTGAAAGGGTCAGTGCGAGCGCCATGTCGTCGGATCCGACGACAGCGCTGAACGGATAGTGCTGTGGCATGTGGGGCTCCCGCTCGATCTGCCATCGATGACGGGCACGGTTGCGTCCGCCATTC
>NZ_JAKFEL010000185.1:0-4218 GCF_036675695.1 Aeromicrobium sp. | reverse complement strand
CTCCAAGCGCCTCAAGCTGTTCCCGCGCAAGACCTTCCAGGTGCGGGTCGGCAAGCCGATGGACCTGAGCGCGTACGAGGGCAAGCCGCTCACCGAAGAGCTCCTTCATGCCGCAACAGACGAACTGATGGACACCCTGACTGCCATGATGTCTGAGGTACGCGGGGAGATTCCGTCGACACCGCGTATCGATGTGCATACCTTGAGCAAGCCCAAGACGAACTACGACAAGCGATTGGACTCCTGACGATGGCCAAGACAGCTGTGATGGGTGCAGGGTCCTGGGGGACCGCGTTCGCTCTGGTGCTCGCTGATGCCGGCAACGACGTATGCCTGTGGGGTCGTCGCGAAGAGCTCTGCGAGACGATCAACACCAAGCACGAGAACTCCGAATACCTCCCCGGCATCCAGCTCCCCGACTCTGTCTCGGCGACTTCCGATCCGGCCAAGGCGCTCGAAGGCGCCGAGATCGTCGTACTCGCGGTTCCGTCGCAGCAACTGCGCGCCAATCTCGAGGCTTGGGGCGAGCACATCCCTGCCGATGCGGTCATGGTCAGCCTGATGAAGGGCGTCGAGCTCGGCACCCACAAGCGCATGAGCGAGGTCATCGCCGAGATCACCGGTGCCGGCCCCGAGCGCATCGCTGTCGTGTCAGGCCCCAACCTCGCCAAGGAGATCGCCAATCGCGAGCCTGCGGCCAGCGTCGTCGCCTGCGCTGACCAGGCGGTCGCCGAGCGCATCCAGAAGGCGTGCCACACCGCCGCCTTCCGTCCGTACTCGATGACGGATGTCGTCGGTTGCGAGCTGGCCGGTACGGCCAAGAACATCATCGGTCTGGCAGTCGGCGTATGCGTCGGCCTCGGCTATGGCGACAACACCAAGGCATCGGTCATCACTCGCGGCCTCGCCGAGACCGCGCGTCTTGGTGTCGCGATTGGCGCTGATCCGACTACGTTCATGGGCCTCGCCGGAATGGGCGACCTCGTGGCGACCTGCTCGTCGCCACTGTCGCGCAACCGTACGTTCGGCGAGAAGCTCGGCGCAGGTATGTCGGTCGAGGAAGTCACCGCGCAGACCCGCCAGGTCGCCGAGGGTGTGAAGTCGTGCCAGTCGGTCAGCGAGCTCGCTGCGATGCACGGTGTGGAGATGCCGATCGTCGAGCACGTAGCTGCGCTGATCGCAGGCAAGATGACTCCGAACGAGCTCGTATCAGCCCTGATCAGCAGGCAAGCCAAGCCCGAAAAGGTCTAGCAAGCCTGAGACCTCACGGGGTTTCGATACGTCGGCCGCGGGCGGCCTCCTACTCAACCAACGGCAGGGTAGGTCTAGTTGGTGGCGGCGAGGACGTTTTGGATGTCGATCCAGAGGTCCTCGACATCTTCGATGCCGACCGAGAGGCGAATCAGACCTTCAGGTACTGACTCCGACTCCTCTGCGTGACGGCGACGGCGCTCCCAGGTCGACTCCACGCCGCCGAGGCTGGTGGCGTACGTGATGATGTCGCTCTGCTCGGTCATCTTCTGTGCGACCTGCGGGCCGCCGACGACCTCGAGCGCGATGATCGTGCCGAACCCGGGGTAGCGCGACGAGCTGATCAGGCGATGTGCCGACAGGCGCTTGTGCAGCTCCTTGGCATTGGCCTCAGCGCGGTCGAGACGTACGTGGAGCGTACGAATGCCGCGTGCAGCCAGCCAGGTCTCCATGGCGCCGGGGATGGCGCCGAGCGTCGACCGACGCTGCTCGATCGCCTTGTGGGCGCGCTCGCTGTTGGTGATGATCGCGCCCAGCACCACGTCGCTGTGTCCCGACAACAGCTTGGATGCCGAGTGGACGACAAAGTCGGCGCCAAGCTCCAGAGGGCGCTGACGCAGGGGAGTGGCGAACGTGTTGTCGACCGCAACCGCAGTGCCGGCCTTGGCCGCGGCACGGGTGATGGTCTCGATGTCAGCTATCTGCAGGCCCGGATTGGTCGGCGACTCAATCCATACGAGCGCAGCGCTCTCGGACGCGGCGATGATCTCGGCGGTGTTGTCCATGTCGACGAGGCGCAGCTCGATCTGACCGCGGCGTGCGCGCTCCTTCAGCTGGCCCACGGTGCCGTGGTAGGCGCCGCGCGGAGCCACGACGGCAGCCTTGGCGGGCACGAGGTCGAACAGCGCGGAGGTGGCGGCGATGCCTGACGCGAACGCGAGCGCACGTCCACCTTCGAGTGCACCGAGAACCTGCTCGAACGAGTCCCAGGTCGGGTTGCCGTGACGGCCGTACTCGGACTGACCGCCCGGAACCAACGCGCTGGCGAGCGTGATCGGTGCGTTGAGTGGGGCCCCGGGCACGCGGTTTGGCCTTCCCGCGCCGACCGCAATGGTCGAGGGCGAGAGATCGTGTCCGTGCATGCGCCCCATTGTGACACTGACCGGTATCTTGGTCGGCAATGAGCCTCTCGATGGACCCCTCAGTCGACAAGCCCCGCCTGGCAGTGATCTTTGGCGGTCGTTCCAGCGAACATGGCGTTTCTTGCCTCACGGCTCGTGAGGTGCTCGCTGTGATCGATCGCGACAAGTACGACGTACAGCCGATCGGCATCACTCGCGAGGGCAACTGGGTGTCAGAAACGGCCGAATGGCCCGATCTCGAGCCCGGCACGCTGCCCTCTGTGCGCGATGACTTCCCGGCGTTCACCTGGGAGGGTCTGCACGACTTCGATGCGGCGTTCCCGCTGCTTCACGGACCGTGGGGCGAGGACGGCACGATCCAGGGCCTGCTGGAGATGGCGAACGTCCGCTACGTCGGTGCCGGCGTGCTTGCCAGTGCCGTGGGCATGGACAAGCCGTTCACCAAGACCGTGTTCTCGGCCGGCGGCCTGCCGCAGATCCCGTACGTGACCGTTCAGCCGTGGCAGTGGAAGAGTCAGCAGGACCGCGTGATCGCCCGGATCAAGGCACTCGGTCTGCCCGTGTTCGTCAAGCCTGCTCGCGCAGGATCAAGCTCCGGCGTGATGATGGTCGAATCCTGGGACGAGCTCGACGGCGCCATCGCCAAGGCGCAGGACTTCGACCCCAAGGTCGTCGTCGAGGCCGCCGCCAAGAACAAACGCGAGCTCGAGTGCGCTGTCATGCAGCAACCCGACGGGACGCCGATTGCCAGCGTGGTCGGCGAGATCACCGTGGCCGAAGAGTCCAACCACGAGTTCTACGACTTCGAGGCGAAGTACCTCGACGGCACCAGCGTCAACATCGTGCCCGCCGACATTTCGACGACGCTGAGCGATCGCATCCGTACGTATTCGGTGCAGGCGTTCGAGGCGATCGGTGCCGAAGGCCTGGCCCGCGTCGACTTCTTCGACACGTCCGACGGCCTGATCATCAACGAGATCAACACGATGCCGGGGTTCACCCCGTTCTCGATGTTCCCGCTGCTGTGGGAGGCGAGTGGCGTGCCATATCCCGAGCTCGTCGATCGGCTGATCCAGCTGGCGCTCAGGCGCGACACCGGTCTTCGCTAGACGCAGTCCTTGACCACCGGGTCGTGCTTCAACACCGACGGTGCGATGTCGACCAGCGCGTCGGCAGCCGGATCGTAGGCCTCCGGCACCTCGACGCTGATGAAGAAGCGGCGTCCGATCGTGGTGAACAGGTAGCCGTCCGCGATCTCCTCGGTGAACCATCCGACACCGGCGACCATGTCGCAGCGAGAGGTCGGCAACAGCGCATCGGGCTGGGTCACGCCGCAGCGCAGGATGATCGCCGGATCACCCCAGGCCGTGGCCTTCGAGCCCTTCACGAGCACCTGCTTTTGGCCCGCGACCTTCTGCGCACCATCGGCATACAACGCCTTGCAGTCAGCGTCGGTGTCAGGTGTTGTCGGGTACGTGTCGACCACGAGCCCCGAGCTGCACCCCGCGAGCAACAGCAGCGCGGGAAGGAGTCGCTTCACGCCTCAGATGCGCACAATCGGGCAGGTCAGCGTACGAGTGATGCCGGGAACGCCCTGCACCTTGGTGACGACCATGGCGCCGAGCTCATCGACGCTCGCGCCCTCGGCGCGGACGATGACGTCGTACGGGCCGGTGACGTCCTCAGCCATCGTGACGCCCTCTATGTCTGCAATCGCCCGGGCGACATCGGCCGCTTTGCCGACCTCGGTCTGGACGAGGATGTAGGCCTGAACAGCCATCGTGAAACTCCTTCGTGGGGGCGAGACTTGCCACGGTATCCGATG
>NZ_JAKFEL010000242.1:0-25550 GCF_036675695.1 Aeromicrobium sp. | reverse complement strand
CTCGGCTACCTGCTGCTGGCGGTGATCGGTCTCATCCTCGGACCGGCAGTTGTGGGATGGATGGCGCCGACCAACCGACAGATGTGGGCCATGATGATCGCCTTCTGCATCGGCACCGCGATCAGCACGATGTATGGCCTCCCGCGCAACGTCTATCGCAATGCCGGATTCACCTATCACCCAGTTGCACTCGCCTACTCGTCGATGATGGCGCTCAGCTTCGTCCCGTACCTCCTCACGCTGAAGGTACGAGGCCGATGGCTGTTCGTGCCGCCACTTGCTGCGATCGCGGTCGTGGGCGTCTGGACCAGCGGCAGCCGGACTGGGCTGGTCGTGCTGGCGGCACTGTTAGTGCTGATTCCCGTCCTCGAGCGGTCACTCAAGCTCGGCATCGCCGTCATCACGGCGATCGTCATAGCCATGCCAACGATCCTCAAGGCGACCTCGGATATTTCGGGCACCTCGGCACTCTCACGCCTGTTCGGAGGTGGCGGCG
Source organism: Aeromicrobium sp. (assembly GCF_036675695.1). Classification (GTDB taxonomy): domain Bacteria; phylum Actinomycetota; class Actinomycetes; order Propionibacteriales; family Nocardioidaceae; genus Aeromicrobium. The sequence continues at coordinate 25,054 of NZ_JAKFEL010000242.1, read as the reverse complement.
CGCAGAATTCCAACACGGTTCGAGAGGGCACCCTCCGTGACGGCCTTGAACAGATCCAGCAGAGCCCGATCCTCGGCAACGGCTTCAGCGTCGAGCACACCTACGTGATTCACAACCTCTACCTACAGATACTCGCGGCAGAAGGGCTCTTGGGCCTCATCGGTCTCCTGCTCATTCTTTCGGCCTTCGTCGCACCGCTCCGCAAGGTGTCCCCGCCGAGGCGCGCTCTGATGTATCCGGCGCTCGCGGCGATACTCGCCGGCCCGTTCCAACCCAACACCGGCGACCCGTTCCTGATGCTGCCACTCGGTTTGGCGATGGTCGTCGCGATGGGACTGCTCAGGAATCCACAAGATGGTGACGCCTCGGAGTCGCAGGACCATCGACCCTCGATCCGCAGAGGTCAGGCCAGGGCGCCGAAGTCCAGCTCGACGATCTCGTGATGGCCCACCCGCTGCTCAACCGGCGGCGGTTGCGAATAGTCGCCGTAGATCTGCGTCAGATACGCCTCGACATCTGCGAAGACAGGGATGGTGCGGTCTTCGAACGGCAATTCACGGAGCGGGTGAATCCAGTCGGCTGTGACAGTGTCACGGTCGTAGAAGTATGCCCCGAACAAGCTGACGTACTTCTCCGGTGATTCGGTCCGTCCAAGACGCGTGTGCCGCATGGTCAGCGCGATGATGGCGCGGCGTGGCAGGACCCGCACGACGCCGCGCACGACGACCTTCGCAATCCGTGCCAGGAGCGAATCATTGCGCATCGGTAGCCGATAGCCAGCCTTGAGATAGAGCAGTCGAAAGCCGACGTAACGCATGATCCGTTGCTCGCGTCTCGCAACTCGCCCCGTCGCTCGTGCATCGAGGGGAAAGACGTCGATGAAGATGCCGCCGTGCTGCTGAGAGCCAATGCTGATCTTGTCCACGCAACGGGTGCCCTCTTTGCGAAGCTTCCCGAAGAGGCACCCGTAGTTCGGATCGGTGTCCACTGTCTGGAAAAAGAAGCCGCCATCGAGCTCGTCGCTGATGACCTTCGTCAGGCGGTCGTAGTCACGGCGCAACATCCCGAGATCCAGGTCGTCGTCCCACGGAATGAATCCGCCATGGCGCACGGCGCCGAGCGCTGTGCCGTACATCGCGAAGTACTCGAGGTCGTGTGCCTTGCAGGCGCGATCGAACTCGACCAACAGTTCCACCTGCGCGCCACGAAGTGCGGCTTTCTGGCTGTCTGTGAGGATCAGCGGCACCGGCTCGTCGCTACGTTGTGAACGACGAGATCCAAGAGGCACTCGACGATCATAAGCGCGTCGTCTCACCACCGGCGGGGAGGCTCGGCTTCACCCGCACGACCTGTGTACGGTTACGCGAGACATTCACGAAGGGTTGATACTGGCATGGGAATCAAGACACGTGCGGCTCAGCGGGTTGCCCGGGCACTCCAGACCCGTGGCGTTGTCGTCAGTCGGGAGTTCGGTTCTGACCTGAGCCCCGAGTCGGTGGCGACGATCAAGTTCGTCCGGCCCTACACGATGACCACGGTGCAGCGCATCGAAGCAGTAATTTCAGCGACGCGCCACGTGGTCGCACATGAAATCCCCGGAGCGTTCGTCGAATCTGGCGTGTGGATGGGCGGAAGCATCATGGCCGCGGCGCGAACGCTGGTTGAGCTGGGCGACACCGATCGTGACCTCTACCTGTATGACACATTCGAAGGGCTGCCAGAGCCCGGCGAGCATGACGGCATCACAGGAGCCACGCAATCGGCCTCAGAAATCTTTGCGGATCTGAATGCCGCTACCGGCGACAAGCCATACCTGGAGGCACCGATCGACGTCGTCCGCGCCAACGTCGCCAGTACTGGCTACCCACTGGAACGCATCCACACGATTGCAGGGCTCGTCGAGGACACAATCCCGTCCACCGCACCTGAGTCGGTGGCGTTCCTCCGGCTCGACACAGATTGGTACAGCTCGACGAAGGTCGAGATGGAGACCCTGTTCCCGCGCCTGTCTCCCAGCGGCATCCTCATCGTCGACGACTACGGCTTTACCGACGGTGCACGCAAGGCGGTCGACGAATACTTCGAGACCTACCCCCACCCCACCTACCTACACCGGATCGACGCGTCGGGCCGGCTTGTCGTGAAGCCGAATGCCTAGCTCTGTGACGGTTCTCAATCTCGGCTGCGGCTACCAAACAAGCGAGCGCTGCACCAACATCGACTGGTCGCTGCCCGTGCGTATGAAGGGCTCGGCATTCGGTCGCATGGTCGCGCCGATGATCCTCACGGGCGACCGCAGGACCGCCTATGACGCAATGGACGGCGACGTCATGCGCCACAATCTGCGAAAAGGGATCCCCTTTCCGGACCAGTCGGTCGATGGCGTGTACCACTCGCACCTCTTGGAGCACCTCGATCGCGACGTCGTACCTTCATTCCTCGCCGAGGTGAAGCGGGTCCTCAAGCCGGGTGGCGTGCACCGAATCGTCGTCCCAGACCTGGAGTTCGAGGCCCGGCGCTACGTCGACAGCCTCGACGCGGCATTGCGGGGAGAGGTCACGCCCGAAGACCACGGATCGAACCTTCACCTGCTGATCGAACAGATGGTCCGCAGGGAGTCCTGGGGAACATCGCAACGCACTGGGTTCCGTCGCTGGACAGAGAACGCCGTTCTCGGAGATGCGCGAAAGCGCGGCGAGACGCACCAGTGGATGTACGACCAGGTGACTCTTCCAGCGACGTTGATGAAGGCCGGCTTTGTCGACCCCAAGGTCGTCTCGTACAACACCAGCACTCTCGAGGACTGGCCCGGATATCTGCTGGATCAAGACGAAGCCGCTACGGAGTACCGGCCCGGTTCACTCTACGTCGAGGCTCGCGCCTGACGCGATCTTCTGCTCGGCGGTCCGAGTGGCGTGCTTGAGGAGAACCCACCACACCACGACCTGGACCGGGAAGAAGATGGCGAGCCCCAGGAACAAGCCTTGTTCCTCACCCAAGGCGCCACCCACGGCGGCGGCGACTGCGGCGCCAATTGACACTGTCAGCCGTCCGACCAGCGTTTCTCGACCGGCACTGAGCGCCCGCAGGCCAACAACCACGCCGGTGGCGAACAACCCGGAGGCGCAGACAAAACAGGCGAGGAATACAACCGGCTCGGCTTCGAGCCACGACTCACCGAAGAGCTTCTTACCTGCAGCCGTCGGGACCAGGAGAGTGAGGAGTCCCCAGCCGATGGCCAAAGGTGTGAGCACTGTCGAGATCAGCATTGCTCGCCGGCGGACCTCGACCGGATTGTCGCGGATCCTGGCAAGCATGGCGACCGACACCGTGATCAGCCCGCGACCCACCAGTGACAACGGGGCGTACACCGTCATGGCCACTCGGAAGCCAGCCATCGCTGCGAGCCCAGCCGTGGCAGAGACCACGACGACAAGCAACAGCGAGGTCAGCTGGAAAACCATGTTGTCGGCGAGGTAGTAGGGCCAAAGCTCCTTGGTCTCGCGCAGCCATTCGCGCACCGCACGTGGCCGCCCGAGGCCGCATCGCAACTGCACCAGTCCGAAGAGCGCTGCGACGCAACCAGTGGCTGCCCAAGCGCTGAACACGGTCACCGCGGTCGGGTTGATTGCGATCGCCACACCCATGGCTGGCACCTGGCCAACCGCCCAGACCGTGTCATTGAGGAAGGTGGAGCGGACACGCCCCTGAACAATCAGGGCGGCACGCACAAAGTCCTGGAGCGTCAGGAGGGGCAGCGCCAAGGCACCGACGAGGAGCACACCCCGCATCGGGGAGTCAGCAAACGCTGCCGCCACGCCAAGCAGAAGCCCGATGCCCGTGCCGATGAACAGCACTGTCGTCGCGGACGATCGCACTGCGCTCCTGAGGCTCGCATCATCGACTCCAGAGAACCGAGACGTCAGCGGGTCGCCTGTCACCCCACGTGCCACGAAAACGCTCAGCAAATAGAGCTCGAAGACGAAGGCAATCGCGCCGAGCTCAGGAGCGCTGACGCTGGTGGCCGCGATCACGATGAACACGAACGTCGCGCCGCTCGCCACGAACTGGTCGAGCAGCCCCCAGCTCAGCGTCGTACGGGCTCGGGCCGGCGGGTTGGCGCTCACGTTGCCACCACAGATCGGTAGACATCCGTGATGGCCGAGACCCACGCTTGTTCGCTGTAGTGACTGTCGAAGACCGTCCGGCAGTGATCCGCGAGACCTGGGAATTCACGATCCGCGCGGTCGAGCTCCTCCGGAAGGTTCCCCGCTGTGACCAAACCGGTTCCGTCTCGCGCAACGAGGCTCCCGACTATCGACTGAGGCCATGCAACGACAGGCAGCCCGGCCGCCAATGCTTCGAGGTAGACGGTAGGTAGGCCCTCGGGCCACAAGCTCGGGAACACAAGCCCTCGCGCCGACGACATCAGCTCACCCACCTCGGCGGCAGAACGTTGACCCACGAACGTGACATTCGGGCCAGCCAGCGCCTCGGCCTCGTCAGCCTGCGGGCCGGCGCCAACGATCACCAGTGCGCGGTCTGCCGGCCAGTGGGTGAGCAGCTCGATGATGCCCTTGTCGTAGGTCAGGCGGCCGACAAACAGCCACTCGTCCGTACGCTGTCCAGCGGGCTCGGACCGGCTCGGCACGAAGTTGGGGACGGTGACGAGGCGGTCTTCGGGAACCCCGTAGTGCGCGTACGTCGCCAGCATGTTGTCGTGCAGCGTGACGATCCGGTCAGCACGGCGGAGCAACGGGTCATCGTCGAACCGCGTACCGATCGCGACCGGAAGCGTCTGGGCTCGGCTGCCCTTGAAGCAGGAATGGGTCACGGCTGGTCGGGCACTCTTGGAGTCAGGACAGAGAGTGCAGCTGGCGCCATCCCTGAACAACGTCGCAGCAGGACACATGGGGCGGTAGTTGTGCAGCGTGGTGACCAGAGGAATGTCCAGCTGCTCGACCCATCGGCGTCCAAGATTGGGAAACAGGTTGTGGACATGAACGACATCGGGACGATGGGCTTCGATCTCAGCGAGCGGCGAGTCACCGCGCCCGGTCGCCGCGCGAAGACCTGCCCTGAGCGGATAGGTCGAAGCCTGCTCGAGCTCATCAGTGGAACGGCCGACGAGCAGGACCTCATGGCCGGCGCGTTTGAGAGCTTCTACCTGGAGACCCACGACTACGTTCTCGCCGCTGGGCTGACGACTGGAGTAGAAGCTGTGGACGACCGCGATGCGCAGGGCGCCGGCGGACACCTGGGTCAAGGCTGGGCCAGATGCGACTGGCTGCGCGCCCATTCATCTGCGATGGTCGCGAATTTCTCACCGACGGCTCGGTGGAAAGCCGGGGAGTAATGACTTCCGTCGGCCCACAGGTGCTCGGGATCGCTCGGGGTGAACTTGTCCATCAGGTCGGTGACCTCGACGAATCGCACGTCTTTGTGACCCGAGGCCCCAGCCAGATTGCGCAGGTCGGCGTTCAACGTCTGGAGCCGGGTGGTCAGGCCAGGGAACCAGTCGCGCGTCTTCCCGCTGGGGGAATTGACCTCCAGCAGGAGGATCAGGGGGTTGCCGACTTGCTGGGTCTGCTTGATGTAGGCCGCCGTGTCGGCGACGACGCGACGCATACGGAGCTTGAGTCGGATGCTCGGACGGTCGATCGCCCGCTGGACGATGATGACACCCCGGGCGATTCCCCGTAACAGTCGGCGGTAATACAGGTGACGAAGGCGTCCGGAGCGCCTGCTGACGGTGTTCGCGCCTCTCTCGAGCCAGCGCGGAAGGATGGGGTGGACGGCCTCGTAGTGACCTACGTGAAGAATCACGATGTCGGGAGACCACGCGGCGACGTCTTGATTCCAAGTCTTGAAATAGGCACGCGTCGGCAGGGCGGGCTCTCCTGTGTTGCGGACTTCGACCGAGCGGCCCCTAGCCAACAACTCTTGTTCCATGACGCGCGCGAAGACCATGTCGCTACGGGGACCACCCATCATCGAAGTCCAGACCACGGTGCTTTGGCCCTTGACAAGCACACGCATGGGGAGCGGCATAGGGATTGACATCCCCCGAATCCTACAGATCCGGCATTTGGGGTGGCCGCACGGTAGCCCCCAACCCGGCCAGTAACTCAAACGACTGTCGAGCGTTAGCCTGATTGGTCAACCTGATTAAATGACGCGGGGCAATAGTGTGAGATCGAGAGCCCGACAACTTCGTTCGAGAGTGGTGACATGCCAGACGTTTTAGTGACCGGCGCCGGTGGATTCATCGGCGGCCATCTAGTGGCCGACCTTCTGAAGCAGGGCAAGTCCGTACGCGGAGTTGACGTCAAGCCTCAGGAAGAGTGGTACCAAGTCCACGCAGACGCCGAGAACGTCGTCGCTGACTGCGCTGACATGACGGACGCTCACAAGATCGCCAAGGACACCACCGAGATCTACAACCTCGCAGCCGACATGGGCGGCATGGGGTTCATCGAGAACAACAAGGCCGAGTGCATGCTGTCGGTGCTCACCAGCACCAACATGCTCGTCGCTGCCCGCGACGCCAAGACCCAGCGCTTCTTTTACTCCAGCTCCGCCTGCGTATACGCGGGTGACAAGCAGACCAACCCCGACGTCACGGCACTCGCGGAGTCCGACGCCTACCCGGCTGACCCCGAAGATGGCTACGGCTGGGAAAAGCTGTTCAGCGAGCGCATGGCTCGCCACTTCCGCGAGGACTATGGCCTGGAGACGCGCATCGCGCGCTACCACAACGTCTACGGTCCCGATGGCACGTTCGAGGGCGGCCGCGAGAAGGCTCCCGCCGCACTGGCCCGCAAAGTGGCGCTCGCCAAGATCACCGGCGAACACGTCATCGACGTGTGGGGAGACGGCGAGCAGACCCGCAGCTTCATGTACATCGACGACTGCGTGCGCGGCTCGAAGGAGATCCTTGCTGGCGACAACATCGAGCCGGTCAACCTCGGTTCGGCCGAGCTGGTCTCCATCAACCAGATGGTCGACATCCTCGAGGACATCGCTGGCATCAGCGTCAAGCGCGAGCACGACCTCACCGCACCTCAGGGCGTACGAGGCCGCAACAGCGACAACACGATGTTCCGTGAGATCTACGGTTGGGAGCCCTCGATCTCCCTGCACGATGGACTCGAGAAGACCTACGGCTGGATCTATGACCAGCTGAAGGCGCGCAGCTAACTCGATGCGGGTCATCGTCCACGACTTCTCCGGACATCCATTCCAGGCTGAGCTGTCACGGCAGCTCGCGAGCAACGGCAACGAGGTCGAGCACGTCTTCTCGGGTCAGTACGAGAGTGGCAAGGGACATCTCGCCGTCGGTCCGGATGACGCAGCGGGTCTGTCCTTCCGCGGCATCACCCTCGACATGCCGTTCGAGAAGTACTCCCCGATCTCCCGCCTGAAGTTCGAGCGGGCCTATGCCAAAGCCTGGATCAAGCAGCTCAAGGAGTCGCCGGTCGACTGCATCGTGGCCTGCAACATTCCCTTGACCACGCTGTTCCGCTTCGCTCGGTTCGCCAAGAAGCGCGGGCAGTCGTGGGTGTTCTGGCACCAGGACATCTACAGCTTCGCGTTGTCGGACGAGCTGCGCCGCAAGGCCCCGCGACCGTTCTCGTCCCTGGGCGCGAAGTTCCTGGTGTGGATGGAGAAGTACTGCGCACGCAACGCCGACCACGTCATTGCGATCGGTCCGGCGTTTGAAGAGATCTACGACGACTGGGGTGTGCCGAGCGACCGCGTCTCGGTGATCCCCAACTGGGCTCCGCTGGCCGAGGTCTTCCCCGTCCCCCGCGACAACCCGCAGGCAGCGAACATCTTCACGACCGAACGCCTTCGTCTGCTGTATGCCGGCACGATCGGACGCAAGCACAATCCCCAGCTTCTCGTCGAGCTGCTCCACTCGGCTGCTGCCGCATCGATCGACGTCGAGCTGACGATCGTGTCGCAGGGCGAGGCAGCAGATGACCTGGCCAAGATGGCGGCCGACGACCCGAGTCTGGCCATGCGGGTTCTGCCATTCCAAGATGCCGAGATCCTGCCGCAGGTGCTGGGCTCAGCCGACGTGCTCGTTGCACTGTTGGAGCCTGACGCGACGCGGTTCTCGATTCCGAGCAAGGTCCTGACCTACATGGCGGCCGGGCGACCGATTCTCGGTCTGATGCCGTCCGACAACCCGGCTGCGCAGGACATCACGGCGACGGGCGGATTCGTCGCCGAGCCCACCCAGGCTGGCGCGCATGCGGCCACGGCCTGGTTGGCTGAGCTGGCGAACGGTACGACGTCGATCCGCGAGATCGGCGAACGTACGCGGAGCGTTGCCGAGCAGAAGTTTGATGTCGAATCGGTGGCCCGCGAGTTCGAGTCCATCATGTCGGGCTCGAACGAAGCCGTCAGTCAGCGCTGAGGTAGTCGACAGATTCTTCAACGCCGGTTTCGAGTCGGCGCTGATCAGCGGTCACCATCTGCCGTACGAGTGCCTCGAACGACGTTGACGCCTCCCAGCCGAGCGTTGTCCGAGCATGGCTCGGATCTCCCACGAGCCCAGGCTGGTCGACCGGGCGAAGCAGTGCCTCGTCCTGCTCGATGTGCGACCACGGGTCAGCGACACCGGCAAGGTCGAACACCGCCTCGACGAAGGATCGCAACGAGTGTGAAGTGCCCGTGGCGACTATGAAGTCATCGGGCTCGTCGTGCTCGGTGACGAGGCGCATCGCCTCGACAAAATCGGACGCCGCGCCCCAGTCGCGCGACACATCGAGGTTGCCCAAGGTGAGTACATCGCGCTGACCTGCAGCGATCTCCACAGCGGCCTTGGTGATCTTGCGAGTCACGAACTGGTCGCCACGCAGCGGGCTTTCGTGGCTGTAGAGGATTCCGGTCGAGGCGAACAGTCCTGCCGATCGAGCAGCCGCCACCGCCTCGTGGGCTCGCGCCTTGGACTCGCCGTAGGGGTTGCCGGGGTTCATCGGGGTTGCTTCGGTCTGGGGATTGGTGGCGCCAGGACCGAAGATCTCAGAGCTCGAGGCTTGGAAGAACCGGCGCTGGCCGCCGGCGAGCACCTGAAGCATCCGTTCGACGGCGCCGGCATTGACGGCGAACACTTCGTCGGGCTGGTCCCAGCTCGCCCGAACGGACGTGAACCCGGCGAGGTTGTAGATCGTGGCGGGATCGTGCTGATCAACCAGACCCGCGAATCCTTCGGTGTCGACGAGGTCATGCGCGACGACCTCGACGCCATGCAGGTAGGGCAGCAGCGGGACGGGCACACCCGGTTGCACTGTGCCGACCACACGCTGTCCCGCCGCGACCAGTCGACGCGCCAGGTGCACACCGTCCTGCCCGCCGACACCCGTGATGAGCGCCGTGACGGTCATCGTCCGACCGCGAGCGCCTCGACGTCGGCGTCGACCATCAGCCGCGCGAGGTCAGCCGCGTGCGTGGTGGCTTCCCATCCGAGGATGTCGCGAGCCTTGCTCGGATCAGCAATCAAGGCGTCAACCTCAGTAGGGCGCTCGTAGCGGTCGTCATGCGTCACGTACTTCTCCCAGTCGAGGCCGGCATGTTCGAACGCCGTCTGGCAGAACTCACGCACCGAGGTGCCGGCGCCAGTACCGAGCACGAACGTCTCGGGCTCGTCGTGCTGCAGCATCCGCCACATGCCGTCGACGTATTCCTTGGCGTAGCCCCAATCGCGTACGGCGTCGAGGTTGCCGAGCACCAGCTCGTCCTGAAGACCGGCTGCGATACGCGCCACGGCCATCGTGATCTTTCGCGTCACGAACGTCTCGCCACGGCGAGGTGACTCGTGGTTGAACAGGATGCCTGACACAGCGAACATGTCGTACGCCTCGCGGTAGTTGACCGTGATCCAGTGGGCGTAGAGCTTGGCAGCGCCGTACGGCGATCGTGGATAGAAGGCCGTGTGCTCGCCCTGCGGCGGCGGAGTGGCACCGAACATTTCCGACGTCGACGCCTGGTAGAAGCGGCTTTCGAGATTGGCCGACCGGATGGCCTCGAGGAGGCGAACCGTGCCAATGGCATCGGCCGATGCGGTGTACTCGGGCATCTCGAACGAAACCTTGACGTGGCTCTGCGCAGCGAGGTTGTAGACCTCCTGCGGCTCGATGGTGCGCACCAGGTTGACCAGGCTGACCCCGTCGGTCATGTCGCCGTAATGAAGGTGCAGACGCTTGCCAGCCTCAGGATCGGCCTCGGAGATGGGGTCGATGCGGCCGCGGTTGAACGACGACGAGCGTCGGACCAGGCCATGCACCTCGTACCCCTTGCTGAGCAGCAGCTCAGCGAGGTACGAGCCGTCCTGACCGGTGATCCCGGTGATTAGAGCCCGCTTGGTCACGACAGACCTTCCATTACATCGATTCGAACTCCGACATCATGTCAGCCCGAAGTCCGATGCGACCGGAACGGTCGGAACGGTCGGTAGAAGCGGCACATCAGGCAGTCCCGGAAGACCAGGCAGACTCGGAACACCAGGGAGTCCCGGAAGACCCGGAACACCCGGAGCACCGGGCTCGTCAGGAATATCCGGCGCGTCAGGAGCGGACGGTGCGTCCGGTTCACTCGGTTCACCCGGTTCATCCGACTCATCCGGATCATCCGGATCATCCGGCGCTCGACCCAGCGGCGGATGCGCCATGAGCTCCGCGAATCTCTGCTTGATCAGCGCCGCACCAGCCGGAGTCAGATGGGCGCTGTCGCTGTAGAGCCCGACGTCTCCCTGCTCCGTACCGCATTCCCCACCTGCGCACAGGATGTCTCGGACCTCCACCGGCGTCGCACCGACAGCTGCCGCAGCACCACGCATCGCGGTCAAGGTATGGCGTTGTTCACGGTCCATCTCGGCCCGCGTGACGCGTCGCGCGCAGTCCGCACGGTCGCGCAAGACCTCCACCAGTCGGCATTCCTTGGGACTCCAAGACGACCCGTCCGGGTCGCGCCATTGAGGAATCAGCTCAACCGGAGCAACGTGGTGACCTTCGCCCTCGATCGCCGAGTAGGACCGCTGCAGACTCGCCTCCCAGGCTCTCGACTTGTCGGCACCGCCTTCGTAAACGCGGCTCCTGGAGTCCACCAGGATGAAGTCATCCAGATCGGGGATCGACGATCCCGATGCAACCATCACGGTCGACTTGGGCTGGGCTGCGAGCCACTTGAGGGTGTCCTTGTATCGACCGAGGCAATCGATGGCAAAGGTCAGGCGCACCTTGGGGCGCGCGATGGCCAGGTCAGCGACCTGGCACGAAGGGATCGTCGCGATCGTTATCTTGCGACCGACCTCTTCTGCAGCCTTCGCTGCCATGTCGGCATACATCCCGCCGTTCGAGTCTCCGATGAGGATGAACGGCTTGTCATCGTCGGACGGGCCGAAGGTGCAGCTCGACATGTCTCGCTGAGTGAGGGGGGTCGTTGACTGGCACACAGCCTGTATGGGGTGCACGCCGCGCGAGACGCTGGTGGCGTACGCCTCGACGGACGGGTTCCACCAGTGGTTCGAGGTCGCCACCATCAGCAGCAGGCTCGCACCGACCACAGGCACACTCGTGACCAACCACAGTTTCGGAGCCGACAGCTTCGCCCATCGACGGCGATGGCGGATCGGGTCCTCCACGTAGCGCAGGCTCAGATGCGCGATACCGAGGGCGATCAGTACCGCGACCGTCGCGGTCAGAAAGTCCGAGACGAACACGATCAGTGGCCAGTGGAAGAGGTACCACCCGTACGAACGGTCGCCAATCCAGACCATCGGGCCGGACGACAGGACTTTCTCCCCCGACGAGTTCGCGGCGTAACAGATCAGGGCTGACCCAACCACCGGCAGCAGCGCGATGTAGCCGGGGAAGACGGTCGGGTCGTCGATCACGATCAAGCTCACGACGAGGAGAGCCGCACCGACCGCGGTGAGCCATTGGGCGCGACGTGCCGTCACCAGGGCCGGCAGCAGCGCAACAAGGGCGCCGGCACCGAATTCCCACGCGCGGGTGACCGGCGAGTAGAACGCCAGGGTCGGACCGACGCCCAACGGCAGACTCCCGTACGTCAGGGCGACCGAGGCGGCGAACGAGAGCGCCGTGACGGCTGCCACGACGATCGCGAACGGGCGGATTCGGTCGTTCCCGCCTCGACGGCGCACCCACCACAGGACGGCCACCACCATGAGCGGGAAGGCGATGTAGAACTGCTCCTCGACCGCGAGCGACCACATGTGGAGGAGCGGGTTCTGAACGGCGCTGTCGGCGAAGTAGCCCAGGGTCAGCACTGCCAGAACGATGTTCGCCAGCCATGCGACGCTGGCGATTCCGGTGACCCCCGTGTCGCTCTGGACACCCACAGGACTGGCGAACGGGACGCTGAGGACCAGGGTCAGCAGGATCGCCACAGCCAGGGCAGGTGCAAGTCGGCGCACTCGCGCCGCCCAGAAATCACTCAGGCTGAGACGCATCGTGTCGGCAGATCTGGCGAGCACCAACCTGGTGATGACGAAGCCGGAGATCACGAAGAAGACATCGACGCCGATGAATCCGGCGCCGATGGGCGCTTCCGCGTGATAGAGCACGACAAGTAGGACGGCAACACCGCGCAGGCCTTGAATGGAGCGGAGTCTCCGGGCCAAGACTGAAGGCGTGGTCATTTCCCCCCTTGGGACGTCACAAACAGCTCGAGGTCTCCACTCCCGACCGGAATTCTTGCACGTCAGGCCCAGCGATCTCGTGCCGACCTAGACTTGGTGAGTGAAGTTCCTCAACGACCTGCAGCCCACGCACGACTTGACGTACAACGACGTGTTCATGGTTCCGCGTCGGTCCGACGTGACGAGCCGGCTCGACGTCGACCTCACGACCAACGATGGCACCGGTACGACGCTCCCCATCGTCGTGTCGAACATGACAGCGATCTCCGGCCGACGCATGGCCGAGACCATCGCCCGCCGTGGCGGAATCGCGATCATCCCCCAGGACATTCCCCTCGACGTTGTGGCGACCACTGTCGCCCGGGTCAAGGCAGCCCACGTCGTCTACGACACCCCTGTCACGGTCGGCACCACCACCACGGTCGGCGAGGCCATTAGCCTGCTGCCGAAGCGAGCGCATGGAGCCGTTGTCGTCGTCGACGACGGCAAGGTGGTCGGCATCGTCACCGAGCGCGATGGCGCAGACATCGACCGGTTCGCTCAGGTCAGCGAAGTCATGACGGGCGATGTCACCACCTTCAACGCCGGCATCGATCCACGTACGTGCTTCAACGAGATGTCCGCGCGCCACATGGCCGTCGCGCCCGTGCTCGACGGTGGAGAGCTCGTCGGCGTGCTCACCCGCAAGGGTGCACTCCGCTCAACGATCTACGAGCCTGCCGTCGATGCCGAAGGAAAGCTCGTCGTCGGCGCGGCTGTCGGAATCAACGGTGACGTTGCCGCCAAGGCCGAGGCGCTGCTTGAGCTCGGTATCGACGTGCTCGTGGTCGACACCGCACATGGCCATCAGTCGAAGATGATCGAAGCCCTGCCCGTCGTCGTCGCGGCCCGCGATGCGTACGCCGCCAAGACTGGCCGGCACGTCTCGATCGCCGCCGGCAACGTCGTGTCGGCCGACGGTGTCCGCGACCTCGTCGCTGCCGGAGCCGACATCGTCAAGGTCGGCGTGGGTCCAGGCGCGATGTGCACGACCCGCATGATGACCGGAGTCGGCCGGCCACAGTTCTCCGCAGTGCTCGAATGCGCAGAAGCGGCTCGCGATGCCGGTGCGCATGTCTGGGCAGATGGCGGCGTCCGCTACCCCCGCGATGTCGCGCTCGCCCTCGCTGCAGGTGCAGCCAGCGTGATGATCGGCTCTTGGTTCGCCGGCACTCTGGAGAGCCCCGGCGACCTCAAGTTCGGACCAGACGGTCGCGCCTACAAGGAGTCGTTCGGCATGGCGTCAGCCCGAGCGGTGTCGAACCGTACGCGGGATGCCGCTGGATTCGAGCGGGCAAGGATGGCCCTGTTCGAAGAGGGCATCAGCTCCTCGCGGATGTTCCTGGACCCGGACCGCCCGGGGGTCGAAGATCTGCTCGACCAGATCATTGCTGGCATCCGATCCAGCTTCACGTATGCCGGCGCCCGCACGATCGCAGAGTTCAGCGACCGCGTGGTGGTCGGCGTGCAGAGCTCGGCCGGATACGAAGAGGGGCGCCCGCTGCACGCCAGCTGGTCGTGACCGATCAGAGCGGTTTGCGGACGAACACGTGGATCGTCGGCGAGAGCCGGCGCGGGATGAACCTCACGAGCACGTCGACGACTCGCCACACGAACATGTTGCGGCCGAAGTAGGCGGGTTCGCCGGTATGGCCGTAGACGATGACCTCTTGGCCCGGGAACGCTCGCCGGAGCTGCTTGCGGGTGTTCATCGCGTAGCGAGTCGGGAAGACGTCCTCGACCTTTCGCTTGGGCTGGACGACCTTGAGCACCTTGGTGTGCAAGCTGTTGGGAACGGCTCGGGCAGCAATGCCGATGAAGCCCCACTTGTTGGGCGTACGCGCCGCGAACCAGCCGCCCGGCCGGAGGACCCGCATGATCTCTGCGGAGACCTGCGCGACATCCGCGTGATCGACGTGCTCGAGAACGTAGTCAGCGACAACGACATCGAAGGTGCCGTCCTTGAACGGAATCGGCTCACCGACGCCGACGACCTTGGCCTCGTCGAGCGACGGATTGGTGAGCACTGCGTCATCGACGTCGATGCCTGCCACAAAGGCCACACGCCCCTGGAACCAGCGCAGGCGACGCGCCATGGGTGCGACGGGTTCGACCGTCCAGTAACCGCGCCCTGCGCCGAAGTCGAGCACACTGCTCGTCTCGTCGAGGAGCGCATTGATGCGCGTGTAGAACTCGACCTGTCCGTCGATGTGCGAGTAGCCGCCGACAGTCGCCTCGGGATATAGCCGCGCGATGTTGCTGTCGGGAGTGAAGTCATCCGACATCGCTCGGCGCCACCTCTCTGTTGGTGCCGGATCAGTCCGGCGCGGCGTACGTTACCGGACTTCATTCGGCAAGTCCGCGCATGACGATCGCCAGACCGCGGTCGAATGAGGCGTCGAGGTCAGGATCGGCTTCAAGTACGCCGACAGCGCTGGCCAGCCGGTGATCCTGAGTCGCCTGAGTGTGGCCGAAGACGTACAGCAGCAGGGTGCGAGCGCCATCGCGATCGCCAAGGACGTCAGCGAGGTCGGACTCGATGGACGACGCTCCGAGCCTGAACGCTGACGCCGTGGCCACGACGTCCGCGCCGTCGCGGATCGACAGCATCGCGTCGCGCAGTCCGTGGCATACCGCAAGGGCGCGCGCATCGCGCTCGCCGTCCTCAGTAGGACGTACATCGGCAACGATTCGATCTGCCATCAACGCGAGCAGCGTCTGCTTGTTCGGCACGTGGTGATAGAGCGCGCTCGGTTGTACGCCGAGGGCAGATGCCACTCGCCGCATCGAGCAGAACTCGAGTCCGTGGGTGTCGAGCACCGCCAGTGCGCCGGAGACCACGTCGTCGAGGCTGTTGCTCATACGAGCAGCCTATCCACTAACCTGAACAGCGTTCACCTGTCATTGGTCAGGTACGCATCGAGACAGGCATATCTTCGTGACCCAGCCCATTCCCACGTCGACACGGCGCACGTCGAGCACCACCGACCTCGCTCTGATCGCGACGTTCGCAGCGCTCATCGCCGTGTGCGCGATCCTTCCGTCGTTCAGCGTCACCGGCGTCGGCGTGCCCTTCACACTCCAGATGTTCGGCATCTTCCTTGCCGCCGCCGTGCTCGGCGCGAAGCGCGGCGCACTCGCTGTCCTGCTCTACCTCGCCGTCGGAACCGCCGGTGTTCCGATCTTCTCCGAAGGCAGTGGCGGCCCGTCCGTATGGGTCGGCGTCACGGCCGGCTATCTCATCGCCTTCCCGATCGCGGCCTTCGTCGTCGGCCTGGTCGCGAGCCGCGTCGCGCGCTCCAACCCGGCCGCGTTCACGATCGTCGTGTCCATCGTCGCTGCGATCGTCACGGTCGGCATAGTCGGCGTCCTCGGCACGATCGGTATGTCGATCAAGCTCGACGTCAGCCTCAAGGCCGCCTGGGGTTATGCGACACCGTTCTTCGTCGCCGACATCATCAAGGGCGTCGTCGCGGCGATTGTTGCCGCCGCGGTGCATCGCGCGTTCCCGCAGCTCGTAGCCAAGCGCTGAACGTGATCCAGCTCGACGAGGTCGCCGTATCCGTATCCACGGGTGACGGCGACCTCGCGCTTCTCCATCCGACGACAGTTGAGCTGGCCGAGCATCGCATCGCCCTGATCGGCAGCAACGGCTCGGGCAAGTCGACGTTCGCGCGACTGCTCAACGGGCTGATCGAACCGACCGCAGGTCACGTCACGGTCAACGGACTCGACACCAAGAAGGATGGCGCGGCCGTACGCCGACAGGTCGGCTTTGTCTTCACCGACCCCAACGCCCAGCTCGTCATGCCCACCTGCGTCGAGGACATCGCTCTGTCGCTGCGTCGAACGATCAAGGACAAGGGCGATCGCACGAAGCGGGCCCGCGAGATCCTGGCTGAGCTGGGACTCGCGGATCGCGCCGACACCACCGTCCATGCCCTGTCAGGCGGCGAGAAGCAGATGCTCGCCCTCGCCGGCGTTCTCGCCACGGATCCAGAGATCCTCGTCGCCGACGAACCAACGACGCTGCTAGACCTTCGCAACACCACGCTCATCTCCGATCGGCTGTTCGCACTGCGTCAGCAGCTGATCCTCGTCACGCATGACCTCGATCTCGCCGTCCGATGCGAGCGGACTCTGGTGATCGACGACGCCCGAGTCGCCTTCGACGGCCCATCCGAGGAAGCCGTCGCGTTCTACCGAGCGCTCGTATGAGCGAGTTTCTGATCGGCAACCTCCGACCTGGCACCACGCTGGTGCACCGCATACCGGCGGGCCCGAAGCTCGGCCTGGTAGCCGCGTTCAGCATGGCCACCGTGCTCGTTCCGGGTATGTGGCAGGCCCTCGCCTTCCTGGCGTTGGCGATCCTGCTGGCGTGTTACGTGCGAATGCCGCTGCGCGGAACGTTGCGCGCCCTCCGGCCTCTGCTGTTCGTGATCGTCGTGGTGTCGATCTTCCAGGTCTGGCAGCGCGGCTGGCCGACGGCCGTGCACGTCGTCGCCGGCCTGCTCGCCGTGATCATCGTGGCGCTGGTCTTCACCGCGACCACGCGCATCGAGGACGTGCTCGACACGATCACCCGCGGCCTCGGACCATTCCGCCGCTTCGGAGTGAAGCCCGAGCGAGTCGCGCTGGCGTTCTCACTGATGATCCGTGCCATCCCCGGCATCCTCGACATCGCCCACGAGACACGCGCCGCCGCCAAGGCCCGCGGACTCGAACGCAACCCACGCGCGCTCCTCGTACCGATGGCGATCCGCACGGTTGCCCGGGCGTACGAGACCGGCGATGCGCTGCACGCGCGGGGCATTGGCGACGAGGACGACTGAGAGCGACTCAAGCAGCCGCCTTCACTAGGCCGACCCCACCGTGCTTCGTGGATCCCGCGGACGGGTGCGAGCGCGTGACCAATCTGCCGCACGGCGCTCGACGAGTAGCCAGCTTGCCCAGCCAAAGACCGTGGTGACGACCATCGCTACCACAGCAAAGACGAACACTCCGTGGTCGGCAACACCGAAGTTGTACAGCAGCTGCTGCAAGGGCCAGGCATAGACGTACATGCCATAGCTGATGTCGTTCGTGGCGCCCAGCTTCTTGATCCTGTCGGGCGCATTCGCGGCGAACCAGATCACCGCGTAGCTGAACGGGATGGCGCCGATGAACATGGTCACGGGGAAGTGGAAGCAGGCGATCGAGACGACGAATGCCACGAGCGCGACCCGCCCGTTGAGTCGAATCACGTCTTGCCACGCATAGAAGGCGACGCCAACCGCAAATGACGCGACGATGAAAAGTGCGCCAGGCTCAGGATTGTAGAACGTGACAAAGGTGCCAAAGGTCAGGATTCCCACCAACCCGATCGAGCTGAGGACGCGGAGGTGTCGACGCAACGCGGGCACCGCCAAGCCACAACCGATGAATGTGTAACAAATCAGCTCCAAGGGGATCGTCCACGCGGATCCATTCCACGTGAACGAGTTCGGATTGCCCTCCAGGATGCTGGTGAGTTGATCTTGACCGGGGAAGAACAGCAAGTGGCCGCCGATGTAGCCCCAGGCCTCGCCCCAGCTCCAATCACCCTTCTTCTGCGCCGCCAGAGGACTGATCACGAGTGCCGTCACAACGAAACAAAGCCACAGAGCAGGGACGATTCGGCCAATCCGACGCAGTGTGAAGTGAGCTCCCGAAAGCTTGAAACGGCTGGTTGTGATGAGGAAGCCGCTCATCATGAAGAAGTAGCACACGATCATGAGCCCGAACTGCATGTCTCCCCACCGAGGTTCAGGGCCAGTTCCAGCAAGCGTCGGGGAGTGCACGCCGACAACAATGAAGGCGCCAATGAGACGCAGGAAGTTGAAGGCGTTGTGCCGAAGCGACAACCCCGTCGCAATCGTCGGCGACTCAGCCACTGAAGGTCCTTTCCAGGTCATGCGCGCAACTCGGTCAGCATCTCGTCAACCTTCGCCAGAACCTCTTTCCAAGGTATGGCGACATCGGACAATACCCCGGTGTCGGCCCTGGCAGGTGAACCTTCGCCGACGAGGTACGAGTAGTCGATATGGCCGAGTGACTGTGCAATCGTCCACAGCCCGGTGTGAACGTAGTCCGGCGCAAAAAGCTCGAGCACCTTGGTTCCCGGAGTGCAGAACACCATGTTGGTGAGCCCGGCTCCATGCGGTGCCACCACGACTTTGGCTGCATGGAAGCTGTTGATCTGTTCCTGCACACTCAGGCTGCCTGGATCGACTTTGCTGAAGCCGCGCTCCTCAAGATGCGGCCAGAGCTCGGCTTCCTCGTCATATCGACGAGTGTTCGGCTTGTTGCCTCTGGTGATGTAGAGGTACGGCGTCAGTTTCGATGGTCCACTCGGGCGCAGATGGTCAAGGAGCCATTGCGTTCCCCATTCGGGCGCGCCCAGCTCCTGATTGGGTGTGCTCGGCACGATCAGCTCATCCGCGGTCCAGGCGTTCTGGTGGCCCGGCTGGATCCATGGCTCAGGGATACCGGCAAGCTCCAGGAGCTCGCGCTGATATCGGGTTTGGTGAGGGACGATCACGGCGTCGACAACCACGTCCGGCATCGCCTCCCGGAAGATGCCGTAGCGCGGGAGCGCGTCGAACATGAAGTGGTAGTAGTTGCTGCTGCAGCCTCGGGTGTTGAGATTGACTACCCGCCCAGGGATGTGTTGCGGCCGTGGCAAGCGCGTACGAAGGAATATCGGGTGCTCGCGCCAGCTCGACAGACCGAAGTATCCACTCGTCTCGTAGTCGAGGGTGCCGTGCTGTGTGATGTTGGCGCCGTAGTCGCCAACCGTGACCCCGTCCTTGAGCACCACTGCGTATCGGGCGGGAATCTCGACCTCGGTATCAGCGGCGAACCTGTGGTGGTCGGCAGGCGATCCGTGGGGAATCGGCGACACGCGATGCTCCGGGGGACCCGAAGGAAAGAACTCCGTGGTCTCGGGCTCGAGCTGCTGAGTCGCGAGCGAAGCCGTGGTTGCTCGCCTGGGCACACCGCGGGAGCCGAAGAAGGGCGCGATCCGCCGATTCAGCAAGCCCAAGATGTAGGACAACATCCGGTGCACACGCTTGAAGTAGGGCCACAACGGCTGGAGCCTTGAGGGCAACCTGCTCACGGAGTGGGTCCTTCCTGCGCGTTCTCCCAGAGGCCCCTTGACTGCCGCGGGAACCGGGCAAAGGTAGCAGACCAACCGCCGTAGACGACTGGTCAGGCCCGGTCGCCGTTGGGCTTCACGACGTACCAATTGCCACCGTTCAGGAAGATGTCGTGGCACTTCACCTCGCCGGGCGCCTCGTGGGCGTAGTAGTAGAGCGGATGACCGCCGTAGGTCACCTGAACGGAACCGTCGGAGCGTTCAGTGGTTCCGAGCAGCGATCCCTCCACGTCCGCGCCTGCGACTGGGTCACCGTCGGTCAGCACGGGCGGCCATGCCTTGGCGCACTCGTCATAGCATTTCGGCTTGTCAGTCGTCTCGACGTCGAAGAGGTAGATCGCCTGATCCCGGTCGTCGAACAGCATCGGGCCGAATTCGCTGTCTGCGACGACGATCTCGGTGCCAGACTTCGGCTCAGGCGAGTCGCTGGTCGGCGCGGACGTCGTCGCCGTTTCGCTCCCGGAGTCTTCGGGAGTCGACCCACCGTCGTCACCACACGCGGACAGAAGGAAGCATGCGGCGATGGCCGCGATCACTCGTCGGGTCATGTGCCGCAGTATCGCCGATCCAAGCACGTTGGGCCACCGCCCAACGATCATGCGAGCTAGGTGCCGGTTGAGACGTGTCTCCGGTCAGGGAGTGAGCCGGCCGCCGATCCAGGTGAAAGGCTGCTCGCTCCCCCAAGGGGTGGTGTGAACAACCTCCCTGTGGTCGATGAGCTCGATGCCAGGGCCAAGCACATCGACCAGCCCCTCGGCGCTATACCTGGCGACCGGGAGCCCTGAGCATTGCTCGGGCCCAGTGAGTGCAAACGTGGCGAGCACAAGTGCGCCACCTGGCCGAAGGGTGGAGCGCAGAGTGGCCAGGTACGCCGCCCGTGCGTTGGGAGTCGTCATGAAGTGGAAGACCGCACGGTCGTGCCAGACGTCGTACTGCCGCGTCGGCGTCCAATCGGTTACGTCCGCGACGACCCAGTCCACCCTGTCTGCGTCCTCGCCCAGTCGCCCGCGGCTGCGTTGCAGCGCTTCAGCAGAGACGTCGAGCACAGACAGATCACGGTGGCCTCGAGCCCACAGGCTGCCGACTAGCGCGGAGGTTCCGCCACCGACGTCGATCACCGATTGACCAGCGCCCACATTCAACCGATCGAGCATCGCCAGCGACGCGGCCGGCACCGGCTCGTACCAGCTGGTGTCCGTGTCGGCCTTGGAGCCATAGACGTCACTCCAGTGCTCACTTTTCGCATCGCTCTTCACCCGATCGATCCTGTCACGGCTCCGATCGCGGGAACGCGGGTCTCACGCTACGAGCAACTGGCAACCTCAGGCGGACGTGCTGCCGAGCACGAACGACACCTCAGTCGAAACAGCGGGAGGTCGAACCCGACTCGTGGTGACGAATCCGGCACGTGTCATCCAGTCCACACATTGAGCGGTGGTGACTTCCCGATAGACAGCTGGGTCAAGTCGCTTCGGCAGCGGGTGTTCACGACCCCTGAAGACCAGCAGCGCTCGCCCACCGGGGCGAAGAACTCTCACGATCTCGGCGAGTGTGGTCGCGGGCTCGGGCCAGAAGTAGAGGTTGTGGACCGACAGGACGACGTCGAATGAACCGTCCTCGAACGGAAGCCCAATGCCGTCGGTCTGGGTGAGTCCAAGCCCGGCGGACCGCACAAGCTCTTGATTTCGCCGAGTGGCAAGCCGAACCATCTCGCCCGAGACATCGACGCCGGCGACACGGGCACCGCGCTCTGCCAGCTTGCCAAGAGTGCGCCCAGGGCCGAAGCCAATCTCGAGAATGTCCTCGCCGCCAGCTGGGGCGAGGACGTCGAGGGCGACATCGTTGACGTTCGCGGTCTCCTTCACCCATAGGCGCCCGATCAGCGAGCCACCGAACCCGTGCGGGTAGGCGGCCTGGCTGGACAGGTATCGCGTGAGAGGCCGGGTCGCTGCGCTTGAGACTCGCTGTGGCCACGGCCTGCGGTCGAGTGAACACTGGCGACGAGCGAGGATGGGCATCAGGCACCTCCGGTTGGGGTCATGGAACGGGTGATCATGTTCGCCAGAGTTGATGCAATGCCTGCGTCGTCGTGAATCGACGGGGACACAAGCGGGGTCGCATCGAAGCGGCAGTGCACCGCCCAGAGCACGCAGAGCTCGACTGTCGTCCGAGCGACTATGTCGACTGGGCCGGGCAAGGTGATCAGGTCGGCGCGATGTCGACTGTCCAGGTATGCCTCCATCCCAGACATCTGTGCGCCGCGCGCTGTGTCAGACCAGACTCTGCCCAGGTCCGGCAGCTCGGAGGCGCAACGGTCCACGATCTTTATCGCGACACGGTTGGTCGCAAGTCGCTCGTACAGGTCGGTGACGATTCCGGCCAGCTCGGCCTGAGCCTCGTCCGACGTGCGAGGTAGGCGCTCGCTCGAAAGCGCCTTCGTGAGAGCTAGCTTCGGAACCTCAGCGGCAAGACGGTCGGCCACCAAGGTGGCGAGTTCTTCACTGTTGGGCGCGGGCAACGGCAGATCGCCGTAACGAGGGAGCGACTCGAGGCCGTCCCCGTAGCGGATCGCAGCCGCAAACAGCGCCTCCTTCGTTGAGGCGTAGCCGTACAAAGTGCCTTTCGCAAGACCGAGGGAATCAGCGACATCCTGCATCTGGGTTCGCCGGTAGCCGTGAGTGACGAAGACGCCGACCGCCGCATCGATCACCGCGGCAAGCCGGTCTGGAGGGATTGTTCGGGCCATGCTCCGCACGCTATACCGACTGACTGAGTCAGTCAATAACCAATCGGCTTCCTCGTCAGAAGACGAACGTCCAGATTGCCGAGCCGATGGCAGGGATCAGGCCGAGGCACAGGAAGAACGACAGTGGTGAGCGCTTGTGCATCAACAGGATGGCGACGACAGCGATGATCCCGAGCACGCCGGTCATGATGCACAGTGCGACAGCGGTTGCCGGGTCGTCGTCGCGGATCACATGGGTGACCACGATGAGAGCACCTGTCGGGAACGCAGCCACCGCGGAGATGAGCGCCGAGATGACCCAGCGCTGGGTTCGTTCGAGCGACGTAGGACGTGGACTGCCCGTGGCCGCATTCACACCTTGTCAGCCGACTCGCGGAGCTCGGCGAGCATGCCTTCCTGGTCGGCCCACATCGCCGCGAGGATCCGGCGTCCATAGAGCAGCAGCTGCGCAACGTCGGGGGTCGCGAGTGTGTAGAGCACCGTCGCACCGTCGCGGGACGAACTCACGAGACCGGCGCGCCGAAGCACCGCCAGCTGCTGGGAAAGATTGGAGGACTCAACTTCAATGTTGGTGAGCAACTCGTGGACAGCGTGCGGCCCGCCCTGGAGCAACTCCAACACTCGGATACGGACAGGATGACCCAACGTACGGAACAGCTCGGCCTTCGCTTGATAGAGCGGGACACTCGCTGTCATGTGCGTTCTCTCCGTCCGCTGTTGGGTATCTCACTTGTAGAATACATCACTTGAAGAAGTCTTCATTTGGTGTAGCGTGCCCGGAGACGTGCGCCCGTCCATAGGGGTCGATGGTGCGCTCTCGCCCTCCGAAAGGCATGATCAAGCGATGGTTGACATTGATGCAGCACTCGACGCAGCGGGTCTCAAGAATTCACACGTACGCGAATACGTGCAGTACTGGGCCGATCTGACCGGAGCCGAACGGGTCGAGGTGGTCAGCGCCGCCGATGACGCGCGACTCATTGCCGAGGCACTTGAGGCCGGCGAGCTGGATCCAGCCGGCGACGGGCTCTACTACTCACGCAGCTACGTCAAAGACACCGCCCGCTCGGAGGAGCGGACGATCGTCGCGACCAACAACCCGTCCGACAAGGGCGTCTACAACAACTGGCGACCCGCATCCGAGATGCGTCCACTGCTCGAGGACCGCATGCGCGGCGCCTCGGCCGGCAAGACGATGTACGTCATCCCCTATCTGATGGCTCCTCCCGGCAACGCGCTCGCGCCGTACGCAACTGGTGTTGAGCTCACCGATGCTCGCACCGTGGTGTTGCACATGATCCGTATGTCGCGAGTCGGCGCTGAGTTCCTCGAAAACCTCGAAGACCCCAACCAGTTCGTCCGCGCCGTCCACGTGACCGGCGATCTGGAGAACCTCGGCCAGGGCACGCCCGACGACAAGCGCTACTTCGTGACGGTCGCCGACGAACGTACGATCCTGCACTTCGGCTCGTCGTACGGCGGAAACGCGCTGCTCGGCAAGATCGCGCACGGACTTCGCCAGGCGGCGTACGACGGCTGGGCGTCCCGCAAGTTCCTCGCCGAGCAGTACATGCTGATCGGCATCAAGGACAAGGAAACCGGCAAGACCTATCACATCTGTGGTGGGTTCCCGAGTGCCTCCGGCAAGACCAATCTGGCGATGATGCTGGCCCCCGATGCGCTCGGCGACCGCTATCACGTCTCCTTCTACGGAGACGACATCGCGTGGCTCTGGGTCGACGACGCCACCGGCAAGCTTTACGGCATGAACCCCGAGTACGGCGTCTTCGGCGTGGCCAAGGACACCAACGCGGGCACCAACCCAACCGCTTTGGCGTCGATCGCCGAAGGAACCCAGGCCATCTTCACCAACATTGCCTACAACCCCACGACCAAGGAAGTCTGGTGGGAAGGCCGCACGCCCGAGCCGCCGAGCGACCACCACGGTTGGCTCGACTGGACCGGCGCACCGATCGCAGATCGCGAAGCCGGCGACGACTCGCCGTGGGCGCACCCCAACAGCCGATTCACCACGACGCTCGACAACGTTCCCAACATCGCCGACGACTACAACTCGCCGACGGGTGTCCCGATCGACGCGATCATCTTCGGTGGCCGCACGCGCGACCGTGAGCCACTGATCCGCGCGATCACCGATCTCGCCGAAGGTGTCTACGACGGACTGACGCTCGGCGCCGAGGCCACGTCAGCGGCCGAGGGTGTCGAAGGTCAGCTGCGCTACGACCCGATGTCCAACCGCCCGTTCATGGCGTACGGCGAAGGTGACTACGCCGCGCACTACCTCAAGATCGTGGGTGCGGCGAAGGACCTGCCGCTGTTCGCGCACGTCAACTGGTTCCAGCGCGATCCCGAGGACGGTCACTACCTGTGGCCCGGCTACCGCGACAACTTGCGCCCGCTC